>CAZNXE010000028.1:0-11766 GCA_964576465.1 uncultured Planctomycetaceae bacterium | reverse complement strand
CGAACCGCCTTGATGTCCAGTGGCTTGCTCGATAAGAGGTTGGCTGTTCTGCATGCTTCCAACCTTGGGCGCGGCGATTCCAAACATTGCCACGCAAAACAGCACGGCGGTCACCGTGCAGGTAACCACGCTTGCCGGGACACGGCCCTGCTCGAAAAGCCACAGACAATAGGCCCCGCCGATCAGCGGCACCAGCCCCACAAGCGCCAGTGCCCAGTAGCCGGGAAGCAGATAATGGGCGACGATCGGCATCGCGATCATGATGCCCAATCCCACAACCGCGAACGATCCCAAGGCCCCGCGAACCAGGGACCGGCTTACGCTTGAAGGCGCTCGTATCCAGCGATCCAAGAACGTGGCGGTCAACAGCGCCAGAGCCGGATAGGCTGGCAGTACATAACTGGGAAGTTTTGTGCCGGCGAGCGAGAAAAAGCCGATCCACAGCCCAGCCCAACAGGCCAGAAAGAGGTGCCCGCTGCGCCATGCTTCGCGACGTCGTATCTGCCGCACAAGCTGGATGATGCTGAGTGTGAGAAAGATCGACCAGGGGAAAAACCCAATGATAATCGCCGGAATGTAATAGATGATGGGCCCGCGATGATTTTCCATCGCCGAGACAAACCGGCCCACATTGTGGTTCCCCAAGAACCCTGCAAGCCAAGCTCCGTCGGTTTTCCATCCGACCAAGGCATACCAAGGCAGCGCAACCGCCACAACAACCAACACCGCAACATGCAATCGCAGTGCAATCATGGTTTGCCAAATGCGATACGGTGCAAAGCAGGTAATGGTGCGGCGAAACCACGCCAAGACGCGCTTGATCCGTCCCCCGACTGTCGTTTGCGCCGGCGGTGTCCAGGTGGCGACGAGCACAAACAAGGCAACAACGCCCAGCGGCAAGACCACGCCCACCGGACCTTTGCCTAACACGGCCATACCCATGGCGGCAAAACACGGGACGAGGGCTATCCATTTTCGCGGGGTAACCGATTGAATCGAAAGCGAGGTTTCGGTTGCCGACCCTTCGGTTGAAGCTTGCCAACTCTCTCCATGTTCGCCCTGGTGCGGAGAAATTGACCGCACATAGAGGAACATGGCCAGCGTGGCGAAGAAGATCAATGTTGCATCAGGCGTGGCGGCACGTGAAGAAACGACGAACATCAGGCTGCTCGCCATGATCAAGCCAGCCAGTAGCCCTACCCGGGGACTGAACAGTTGCCGCCCTAAGTGGTAGGTGACAAAGATCGTTCCAGTTCCCAACACGGCAGACCAGAACCGTGCGGCGAACTCGTTAACGCCAAACACGGTGTAGGCACCCATCATCAACCAGTAGAGCAAAACCGGCTTGTCGGTACGCAACTCGTAGTTGAAGGTTGGAACGACCCAGTCGCCCCGGGCTAGCATCTCCCGGGCGCAGGCCGCATTCTTGGGTTCGTCTTCGTCGAACAGCGCCGCGCCACCCAGGCTTGTAAACAGCACAAGCCCGGCGGTGATGAGAAGCCAAAGATGATGCCGCAAGATTGGACGCATGAACGAATACTCCCCAGTGTGGATGAACGCGGTCGGGAGTTTAGAGGGACCGAAAAGAACGATGCAACATCATTCGCCCATTTCCAAGGCCCTCGGGTGTGTCCCACGCATTTCCTTCGACAATAATTCTGTGTGGCCGGTCTCATGGTGCTAGCATTCGCATCGAAATTGAAACCGCGGACCATCTTGTCCGATGTGCTAGCTGACTGCGTGGTGAGAATTTCGCGGTCGAGTGTCTTGCGGCAGGAATCAATTTCCAAGCAGAACTTGAACACAGTGCGAGACGTCTGTCCGCGCATGCATCGTGAATACAGGGCAATTCCGCAATGGTTGGTCTGGCCGATCTCGGTCGAAATGATTAAAAACTGCTCCCATCAGGGCACGGTTCAACCCTTTTCAGGCCAAGGGTTTTCAAACGCAGCAAGCACACAACCTATCACGGCATTGAACATGCATGCTTTGATTCGATGGTTCACACGTTTCCGATCTGGCGACATAGTCGTTGTCTCACAGGTCGGACCCCACGATCCCTACGCTCGCGATCCGTACTGGACACTGATCGAACATCGCCGAATATGGATCTGGCCATTGCTTGTGCTGTGCATCGCGATGTTCGCAGCGCTGCCCATCGACATTGCGCTATCGAAATGGTTCTTGCAGGAACGTGCGCCACACTTCGTGCACAAGCTGACCTCCGTGACCGAACCGTTCGGAAACGGGATCGGGGTGATGATCATTTGCTGCACGATCTTCTTGCTCGACAAGACACGTCGACGCGACCTGATCTTTGTCGCTGCATCGTCACTTGGCGCAGGGCTTGTCGCCAACCTGGTGAAGATGAGTATCGTTCGGGTGCGTCCCTACGCCTATTCGTTCGATGGCACGGTTCGCGAAACCTTCGGGCCATGGCTGGAATCGACCGACTTCACGAGTGACTACCAGAGTTTTCCCTCCGGGCATACAACCACCGCGGTCGGACTAGCGATGGCGCTGGGGTTGTTGTATCCCAGGGCGCGGGGCTTGTTCATTGCGCTTGCCGTGAGTGTAGGGGTCTATCGCGTTTGCGTTGGGGCGCATTTCTTAAGTGACGTCTTCGCGGGAGCGGCTTTGGGCTATGTGGTCGGATTGGTTTGCTGCCGCGCTCATCTTGGAAAGTGGCGCAAGCTGGGTGCGATCACAACAACGGCCACCGACGGTTCGCCGTGTGTAACCCATACGCCTATCGAGTTCGCCCACGCCCGCATTAGTCGATCGTCATCCGATGTGTCGGAACAGGTCGTCCGGGACGAAAGCTTTGAGTCCGCCGCCAGTTGAGTTCGGCATTGCATGCGGCGGCGACCGATTCGACTTCGTGGACGACATGTTCTTCCAATCTCCGTGGGTCAATCGCCACGCGCGCATTGATCACCACATCGGCCACTTTCGCCTGGCAATTAGAAGGCAACGACAACTCCGGGGGCGTGTCACGGTCGATCAGATTGGCAACCCCGTAGAAGCCCTCGTACAGTGCGATCACCTTCAGGTGCGCAGTTTCGGCTTGCTCCTCATTCAGCACACGTTGTAAACGCGTGACGATATCCATGAGCATCGCATCGAGGTCAAACGGTGTGTTGGCGCTGACGCGAACGCTGCTGTTCAGCCAGCCAAGTTCCGCTTCACCCTCGGCGTAGATGTCGTAGTCCAGTTCCAACGCCCGCTGCCCAAAGTTCCCCCGCTGGTCAAGCATCTCGATCAACGCGTCGAATCCTTGGCCCGATCGGGCCGAAACATGCAGGATAGGAATCTCGGGTTGCTCCGTCTTGATTAGCTCCGTCAGCCGTGCGACTTGCTCGGGTGTGAGTTCATCGATGCGATTGATCAGAATCAGGTCGGCTTCTTCGAGTTGCTTGCGAAAGATATATTCCGCCTTGGGAGAAAATCCGGCCTGCTCGCCACCCTCGAGAATGCGCCGTCCGTGGCTCGGTTTCAGAATCACGGCATACGGCGCCATGTCGTACTGATCGTCGTAGAGTTTCGCCAACGGACGAATCACGGTGGCAACCAAGTCGGTGCAACTGCCCACCGGTTCGGCCAATAGGACGTCAGGGCGTTCGTCGATTGCAAGTTGTTCGATGGTGGTGGTCAGTTCGTCGAAGTTGCAGCAAAAGCACGCTCCGGCGACTTCGCCAACACGAAATCCATGCGACCGCAGGGTGTGCGTGTCGACCAGATCGGTCGCCTGATCGTTCGTGACAATCCCAACCTTCTTACCTCGATCCTGATACATCTTCGCAAGTCGAGCGATGGTGGTCGTTTTGCCCGCTCCGAGAAATCCCCCGATCATCACATATTCGATGGGTTTGGTCATGCGCTGTGGAGCTCCGGTTGTTTCGCAAAAGAACACCTAGACAAGCCAAAAGCGGCCAATCGCGGTGCACAGCGTGGAGTATAATGGAGTGTCAGTCTTCATGGTAACAACGTTGAGGTGCCCCAGTCCATGTTTCGCTATCTGTTGCCCGCTGCTTTGATCCTGATTGCGCTGAGTGATGTTCAGATTGCAAACGCACAACTGTTTGGTCAGCGAAATCTGGGTGAGTCGCTAAGTCGTCGGGCACGCCCAGGAAGTTCCGGAGGCGAAGGCGCCGGTGAACTGCGCGGCAACGAACGCTTTGTTCGAGGAAACCGCAGTGCCCGCGACTTTGTCGGCTCTGACATGGCCGACACTGGGCGATTTGTAGGCGTGCAACAGGGTCGCAGTAGAGGAACGATTCGTTCGGCGATCACGAATCTACGGCCACCGCGAGATCAGAACGTAAACCAACCACAAGCAAGACGGACCCCCCCAACGCTGCCCTACGCGCCTCGCTTGCAATTGGGATTCGTGGCGCCGGCACTGGCGCCTGGGGTGGTGGCCGAAGGAATCAGCGAACGGCTCGTGGATGCACTGTCGCTGCGGCATTCTGCTGGGCCCATGGGGCACGTGCAGGTGAGCTTGCAGGGCCGGACGGCCATCCTCCAGGGTGAGGTCGCATCGGAGCACGAACGTGCCTTGGCGGAGCAATTGACGCTGCTGGAAGCTGGTGTGTCCGAGGTGCTGAACGAACTGACGATCGTGGTCGAGCCGGGTCCTGAAGAGCTTCCGCCTGCCGCAACGATCGATACGCCTCCCAACCGCCCTGGCGATAGGTCTCCCAGGCCCTTCTCTGATCGATGATCTGCCCCGGCTCCGGCGTTACGTTTATTCCGGCGGCAAGATTGTTCTGTGCGTACGTCTGCGCCGCCGGTGGAACCACCGCATTGATCGGCGACGATGGCATACGAGTTGGTTGAGAATGGGGCGAAAAACGTTGTTGTGCCGGAGGGACAATCCAAGTTGTCGAACCGTCGACAGCCCGTGGAGCAATGGCAGCCGATGATGATGGGGGAATCGTGAACGTCGTGGTTTGCATGCGTGGTGCGGGAGCGCCCGGCTGAACCGCCGGGAATATCCCGTTTGTCGCGGCGCTGGCCACCGGCGGAGATGCGTAGGCCACGGGTTGAATTTGCGCGGCGGGCACGCTTCCTATTCGTGGTGTTGCTTGAGGCTTCGGCACCTCGGGTGGTGATGGGCCTGGCAGAACTTGTCGCGTTAGCTCAGACATGATCGAGGCGCCTTCGAGGGGTTCAAATCGAGCTACCAGGCTAATCTGTTTGCGGTAGCCGCCAACTTCTGCCCAGGGGGCCCACACGCTGTAGGAATGACCGACGCTCGATTTGCTGTAGTGGTTCGTGAACTGTTTGGCGGTGATAATCACGCGACGGTCGGGCACACAGTTTTCCGAATCTCGATCGGTTTCGTCGAACATGTAAACAACGAGTTGGCCATCGACTTTGATGGAGTCCTCCGAAAGGTTTCCGTAGAACATCAAGCGTCCGCCAAAACCGCGTTGCGATGGCTCACCCGGGCGGCTCATGACACTGTCGGTCCAAACGACCGTAATCCGTGAGGGCTGTTGGATTTCCTTGTCGGAATCATTCCACGGAATCATGTCATCCCAGGTGACGTTGAGTTGGGCACACCCCGAGAAGAACGACAAGCTCAAAGCGCAACACAGCCAACCAAAGACCTTCGTCCAGCCAAGGCGGCATGAGCGGGGGACCACTCGGGTGCCACTGCTGGCTTGTCCAGCAGTGCGGTGGGGGCGTCGGCTTAGCCTGCCGGCTTCTCCTGCGTTGTTGCACCTGCCGGTACTTCGCACTGAGCCTGCCGATTCGTGGTTCTGACGGATAGAAATTGTCGACGGACATTCCGCCGCGGCACTGCTGGGCAAGCCAGCAGTGGCACCCGAGACGAAGGACTGCCAGAAGAACTTACCTGACACCTCGGATTCGACTTGAGTCGTGGTTGTCATGCGCATGGTTTCGTTCAAGGTGCTGTGCGTCATCGGACCGTGGTATTCGGGAGAACTGCCGCCTGATGTGCCGCGGGATAGACGTGCCCTGGCAATCTTGCGGCTGCTTGTGGTTCGACCACTCCCGCCGGTGCGTTCGGCAGGGGTATCACCGGCAAGGAGTTCGGTGGCAACGTAAATCCATTGGGATAGGGTTCGATGCTGTTGGGGTCGCTCAACACCGGTGAGGAAGGAACCACTTCCAGAATCGTTCCTTCCTCGATCACTTCAAGCGGTAGGCCGTCGGGATAAACGACTTCGCCGCCGTTGCGACAGTGGACGCAATCGCCGCGGTGGCACACTGTGCCGTCTTCGTGCATCTTCACCACGTCTGCCATGCACCAGTGCATGCGTGCCGACTCGGTCTGACGGATTCGTTCGGCATCGGCTTCATTCCGCACGACGTGTGGCGTAAGAATGATTAGCAGTTCCGTGCGCCGCTCAAGATGGGCGTCGTAACGGAACAAGAGTCCGAGAATCGGGATATCAGAGAGAAGCGGTACCCGGCGGGCGATGGTCGTTTCTTCTTTGGTGATGAGGCCACCCAGCACGATCGTCTGTCCGTCGGCCGCGCTAACGGTGGTTTGTGCTCGCGTGGTGTTGATTCGTGGCGAACGAATCACATCGCCGGTCGAAGAGATCGAGATTGGGATTCCCTCGGCGTCGGGGCCCAAATTCGATTTCTCGGCGTCGATCTCCATCACGACCATCCCCTCGGGACTGATCCGCGGCGTGACTCCGAGAATCAGGCCGACGTTCTCCAGGTCGATCGTGTTGACTTGGCTAAATTGATTGATCGTGGTACCGGTGATTCTCGGAACGCGCTGACCAACCTGAATGAAGGCCGGTTGGTTGTCGAGCGTCATGATTTGCGGGCGACTAAGCACGTCGATGCGCCGCGACTCTCGCAATGCCCGCATCAGCGCGGTCACGCTGTCGCTGCTGGCCGAGAGAACAAACCCGCCGTAGCCCAATTCGGTGTTCACGCGTCCCACGGCGAAGCTTGAGAGCCCCTGACCACCGACACGACCGCTGTTGGTCAGTGAGGAGGTCGCGCCGGAGTTCCCCAAGGGGAAGTTGTTGAACGCGAATCCGGGTGAGTTGGTCGCCCCAACAATGACATCGTCGGTAACCACCACGCCCGTGCCTGGAGTTGCCGCGCTTTGCGTGATGGTGACCAGATCGCCCAAGAGGCTGCGGTCGAACAGGACTGAATCTTGAAGTCCCAATTCGATGCCGAATTCGTCGGTGTTGTTCAGCGACACTTCGGCGATCAACACTTGAATCATCACCTGCGGTGGCTGCTCGTCGAGTTGCTTCACAAGTTCCATAATGTCATCGTAGAATCGTGGCGTCGCACTGATAATCAAGGCGTTGCTGACAGGCTCGGGAACCACGACCACTTCCGATTCGATCTGACGGAACGGGCTGATCGCTCCGGGAGTGGCACGCTGCACCTGCCGTTCGCTTCGCAGAAACTCGTTGATTGCAATGGCCACGTCGATCGCCGGGGCATTGCGCAATCGAAAGATTGTGCTGCGGCGGTTCTTGACGTCCTTTTCATCCAGTCGAAGCAAGATCGCCTCAACGATCGTTAAGTCGCCCGACGACCCCGAAGCGATGATACTGTTGGTCCGCGAGTCGACGGAAAACCGCAGGGGTGCCAATGACGACTCACTTTCGGCGCGCGGCAATTGCGGTCCCACGCCGGTCGACGTACCCAACAATGTCTGCAACATCTGCACTAGTGAAGAAGCTTCGCCGTTGACGATCTTGAAGACTTTGATTTGCACGACGGCGGCCGGAAGTTGATCGAGATGGTCGATCAAGGCGCCGATGAGCTCCATGCTCTCGGCCGGCGCCGATACTAATAACGTATTGGTGCGGGAATCGGGCGTAACACGAACGTCGCTCAGGAGCCCCGATTTCAAGAGTCGTTCGCCGCCCGCTTCCACGGTAAGAAACTGCAACACGCTAGATGGCTGATTCGCCGTACCGCCGGTGATGGCGCTCTGCAACAGCGGCCCCAAATCGGCCGCCAACGTGTTTTGCAATCGAAAGACCCGAAGCTGATTGACGGTCTGACTTTCGGCCACATCAAGCCGCTCGACCAACCGCTCGACTTCCTGCATGTCACGGGGACTAGCATGCACGACAATTGAATTGCTACGCACATCGGGAGTTACCAACGCCTTGGTGCCCAGGCTTTGGCGATTGGAAAGAAACTGTTGGATGGTCGCGGCCACCGTTGTTGACGCCGCATGCCGAAGACGGAACACGCGCGAGTGATCTTCAGGAGACACCGGCTGGTCCAGCTTTTCCAGCAACTCTTTGACCACCTCGACGGCTTCCCCGCGGCCGATGAGCAACAGGGCATTGGGTTTGACCAGCGCGGTAACACTCACATGACCCTGACGGCTGGCCAGCAAGACATCTTCGATCTTGGTGACCAACGCTTCGACCGCGTCGCTGCCGACGTGTCGTAGCGTGTACACCTCGATGATGGGCTCCTCTTCGGCGCTGAGCCGCTCAATCTCTTCGATGATTCGCAGTACCTCTTCCACGTCGTGGCGATCGCCACGGAGAATGATGATATCCAAATCGGGTAGCGCTTCGATCTCGATGTCGGGGCTCAAGTCCGCCAGTGGAGCATCACCCTCCAAGGGCGCGGCACCTTCGGCCTGCGCGGCAACAGGTTGTTGCGCAAAGATCAAATTGGCAAAGGTAAACGGAGCGGTTTCATGGGGCATCTCAAAGACCACGCGACGGACAGAGTTGTCGGCAATGTTTGCCTCACGTTCCGAGGGCACCTCGCTGGATGTGGGCTGTTGCTGACTCGGCTGAAGGGTCCGACCTTGGCCTTGGTAGGCGTCGACGGCACTGCGAACCTTGCGAAGATCGGCTTTGCCCAACGGCACGATTCGGACAGCCCGATCGTTGGATTGTCGCGGACCGTCGAGCACCTCGAACAACCGCAAGATCTGTCCTGCCAGTGGTTCTCTGCCGGCCACCACCACCCGTTGGCTGGCGCGATTGAGCCCCACAACGGTCCGATTGCCGGCGGCGTCGATCAATTCATAACCGGGAAGTCCGGCAATTACATTCGGGTGTGGTTGCAATCGCGGGCTTAACATGCCGGTGAACAGAGGTTCGACTTGCGCGAGGGTGCTATTACGAAGTTGGTAGTACCGCGGATGGGCCGTCGCCGTGTTCAATGCCTGATGAGGCAGTGTCTGAGGTGCCGCCAACATTTGGGGTTCGCCGAATAGTCGCTCGGCCACGGCACGATGTACGTCGTCTGGCGCGATCACGACCAGTTGACCAGCGGCTCGATCGATGCTGATTCGCACATCGGGCCGCGTCGCGAACTCGGTCGAGACGATTTGAGCCCAGCGATCGACTTGCCCCGGCGGGCAGGGGTAGATCTCCATGCGAGACGCGTTCGATGACGGAACGTTTCGCGGCGGCACATCCACCGATTGAATTAGCTCGGCGACAATACGATGGACTTCGGGCGATCCAGATACCAGCAGACGGTTTCCGGCCTCGTCGACGACGACTTGGATCGACGTGTCACCGGTAGGTAGCAGAGGATCGAGAACCGATTTTGCATGCCCCGGAGTGATGTTCTGCAGGGGATACGAGCGCAGGCTCGAAAGGCCCTGCGCGCAGGCATGATTCGCGACACCGAAGACTCCGGCAATCGCGATCAACAGCAGCTTGGCGACGAACGACCGTCGCGGTGGCATCTCGAAGCAGCAAATCACAAGAAAACGCCCGGCTTTCGCAGCCCCCCTGCTAAGCCGACGCTAGCAGCGCGAGCCCTCCCCATCTGGAACGGCACACTTCACGTCACCCAGATAATCGGCAACGGTTGCCCAGTTCTCCACTGTTTCTCTCAACAACAGGCTGTTAGAGCCACCGCATGCTGATCGTTCACGGTGGTCATTCAGGCCTCACCGCCTTCATCTTGTAGCAATGCCTGCTGGATGAGCCGGATTTCTTTGCTTCCGTGGCGATCAACCTCATCCAGCAGTGATAGCAATTGCCTGGAGATGTCGTCGAGCAAAATGGTTTCGTCAGAGGCAAGGCACTCTAGTTTCGACACGAGCTGATTGATTTCCGTTCGGAATCTCTCGTGTTCGCCAGACAAGACGTCTACCGTTTCGCTGAGCGCGGGATTGGCAGCCGTTACCATGCTCATGTAGCCATCGTGTTCTTCCAGCCCCATGAGCCGCGCGAGATGTCGCTGAAATGCTTGCGTTACGAAGCAGAGACTTGACAGCTTGCGAGCCGTGCCTGTGTCCGCGGCGTGCCAATCGACAATCGATCGCAGACTGGCCATGACGTGACCCAGCACCTCGTGTTCGACAACCGTCTGTTGTGCGATGTCGTTGCGTGCCATGACGCACCTCCCGCTGATTGGGAATTCACCACCGTGGCGGTGGCGACGCGACGAAGAATCGTCGCACCATTGCGAGCATGAATATCACTCCCGCCATTCTCATGTTCCGAGAAAGCCGAGTCAATCAAACAATCTGTATTTCGACGATTCCGAGCGCAGAATGGGGGGGGCGATCCATATGTGCCGGATAGTCTCAGTTTAGATTGAATCTCGTGGCCCGTTGCGGGCCATGCGGGCGATCGCATCGAGAAACCGTTGTGGAGCGATTCGCTTGAACATCCAGTACAGCTTGGCTTTGCGTGGAAGGATGACGTAAAGCTGCTTGCGGTGCATGGCTCGCACGGCATGGTCGGCAACTTCATCAGCCGTCAACTTGGCCTTTTGAAATGCCCGTTGTGCGACCTCGCGTTGTTCCTCATCGTGAAAGCGGCCCTCCTTCAGTAGATTGGTGGCGAAGAACGCCGGGCACAGGACTGTTACGCCTACGTTGTGCTGCTTCAGCTCGGCGTACAACGTCTCCGACAGAGCCAGCATGGCCGCTTTGGTCACGTTGTACGACGCCATCGAAGGCGCCACGGCAATCGCCGCCAGCGACGCGGTGTTGATGATGTGCGCTCCGCGGGGGTTGGCCTTCAACCAGTCGACGAACGTATGGCAACCGTAGATACCGTTGAACAGATTGATGTCGACGATCCACCGCCAGTCTTCCAGCGGCGCCTCACCAATGTTTCCGGAAGCCGCGACTCCGGCGTTGTTTACCAGCAGGTCGAGCGATTGCCAATCGGCCCTCAGCCGCTCGCTGAGTTGCTGCCACTGATCAATCTTGGTGACATCGAGATGCTCGAATTGGGCATCGCCGCCGCAGGCTTTAACCTCCTCGACCACCGCCGCACCGGCCTCATCATCGATATCGCAGATGGCGATATTCCAGCCATCGCTGGCCAGCCGCAGTGCGATGGCCCGCCCCAGCCCGCTGGCCCCACCGGTGATAATCGCATTGTGTCGCTGGTCGGCCATGTTCGTCGGTCCTGGTTTTCGAGATGTGCATCGTGGGGCGCTGCGTGAATGTCGCGAGACACCTTGGTAGTTGTTCAGCCTGAATCGTGGCCATCAGCCTAGGATTGCTCCCCCGTTTCCGCAACTGGCGAATTGGCTGCCCGCCTCAGCAGACCCAGGGCATGTCTCCCGACGTGAAATGGGGGTGGACGAAATGCAAGCCGTGGCGATTGAGATGTCCCTACTATTTTGTCAAAGCTAAAGTCTCCGGTTCAACGTGACGTAACTCCTGGCACTGCTGGACAAGCCAGGCAGTGGCACCCGAAATCTCTGCCTTGAAGCAGCACTAGACTAGTGCCGTGGGCCGGGTGTTTCGACTACACTAGACACCACTGGGTGGCCTCATTCGATTCGTACTCCTTTAGG
>CAZNXE010000027.1:0-33535 GCA_964576465.1 uncultured Planctomycetaceae bacterium | reverse complement strand
CGACACCAGCCGATAGCAACCGCCGCATAAAAAAAACGAGCCCGTTCCTGCACCCGCTTCAGGAGCGAAAAATCTTGTCTCGGTACCGCAGTAGAGGGGGGCGTGCATATTTGCTTGCATTCGGTTGATTGGAGGCATAGAATCGCGTTCTGATTCTCGCGGCAGACTGGGTATCGTCCTGCCGCTGTCAGCCCTCAGCCCATGGAAAGACCGCTACTGAACTACAGAGCTCTTCTTTAGGTTCACAGTGTTGTCTTTTTCCCCATGGGGGCTTTCATGATTTTGTTTCGACTGTGTCGCTGCGCATTTCTTCAGATTTCCACGCCATGCGTCGTCATGGCTCAGCGACCTTGCTTGGCGCTTGCCGCATTCTTTGTGCTGGTCACGCTACTCTCAGAGAGAGCCTGCGCCGCTGATCTGTTGACCAATGTTCGAACGGTGGTTCTGTCAGACGATGAATTGCCAGACGTACCTGCTGGTGTCCAGATCTCGCAATTCCAGAGTCCGTTGATCGATGCGTCGGGCCGAGTTTCATTCAAGGCGAGATTGCTACGGAACTTCGGGGGTACTGATCTCACAAACGATGAAGCGATTTGGGCCGAACGGGCTCCGGGAGATCTTCGCTTAGTCGCTCGCGCAGGTGGGGCGGTCAGTGGATTTCCAGAATACATTTTCCGGCGACTCGACCCAGCTGGGAAATTAGGTATAAATGCGCGCGGCGAGACATTCTTTTTCGCGGCGATTGATCATACGGTCGATCCTGCCCTGAACACTGCTGCACTGTTTGAATATGACGCTAGGAATGGTCTGCGTTTTCGAGCAGCTACTGTTCCCTCGCCCATCGCAGGAAATCCAGGTGTGGGTGCGTCAATCAGCAGCAACCTCAGTTTCAACAACCAAGGGGATTTGTCCATATTGGTTGATTTCAATACGCAGTGGGTTGTACCCGAGAATGGCAATCCTGTTGTCGGCATCAGCACAGGCGATGCTGGTTTTCTTACGAAGGTAGATACTGGCTCTATTAATGATCTTGGTGATGTTGCGATAGGGTTGTCTCTAGGTCCCCACTTCCGTGGCATTTCATATGTTGACGCTTCCGGGCCAGCTGGGCTCCTCAATCCGGGCAACCTCGTCGTGCTCGAGAGTGGTAGTGTACCCGGGGTTGCAAACGCAGTGTTCGAGAAAGTGGCATCAGGGAATCTTGTGTACAAGAACACCAACGGTGGAGTTATGTTTACGGCTCAGATATCAGGGTCAAGCATTAATGACTCTAACGACTTCGGAATCTGGTCGGAAACCTCTCCAGGCGGTGGTATTGAATTAACTCTGCTTGAAGGGCAAGCTGCGCCTGGCACCGACTCTGAGACAGTCTTCTCAGGATTCACAAAGTTTCAAAATCCGGTGTCCTTTGGTAGAAGCGGTGGGATGGCCGTGAAGCTTGGATTGAGCGGACCATCGGTCGATGAGACAAATGACACAGGGCTCTGGCTGCAGAATGACGAAGGAGATTTCGACCTTCTAGCTCGCGAGGGAGAGCAAGCACCTGGGACCGAGGACGGAATATTGTTTGATCTGTTTGAGAAAGTAGGTGTTACCGCGGATGGACGCGGAGTGTTTCAAGCCTTCCTTACTGGTCCGAACCTCGACCCACAACGAAACAGCGGAATCTGGGGACAAGGCGTTGACGGCAACCTGGAGTTGATCGTTCGCCGTGGAGACCTGATCACGCTGCCCAACGGTACCATTGCCGGTCTGCAAGGCCTTTTTTGGAACTCTGAAATGGGTTTGAGCGAACAGGGTTATGTATCGTTCACCACTACTCTGACAAATGGTCAGCGAGGTGTGTTCGTTTCCGAGGCAGTGGTCGTGCCTGAGCCAAGCAGCTTAGTCATCGCCGGCGTCTCCCTTTTCTGTTTCATCGTATTTCGGCGACGGTTTGAGATAGGACTGGATGTCTAACGGTGGTATCCGCCGATAAACTTGTTAGTTGATTCCGAGATCGGGCCGGCAGAGAAATACTCGACCGTGTCCCGTGTCACCCTACCGCCGAATGCCCTTTCTTTCCCGGCTTGAGATTGAAGGTATGCGCTGGATCGGCACTTTCCTAGTCGTGATCGGCTTGATTTTGGCTACCAATTTCATAGTGGCCGGGCCAGAAGCTTTCGCGCTGCACTGGTACGCCGTTCTGTGTGGAAGTGTCGCAGGTATCTTGCTTGTATCTTGTGGTATTCGTTTGATTAAGTAGCCACGTAGCCGGTTTTACCGGCGAAACCCTTGCCTTGTGCCAATATCTGCGTTACTCGCCTCTTGTTGCCGGATCAGGGGAATCATTGGTTGGTGGGTTCATACTGAGTCAAACTCCCCCCAAACCTCGCTATTCCCAAATGCCCAATTACTTGCTTGCCTGACGGGCTTGGGCTGGCTATCATTCTGGATGAGGGATTTGCGGCCGCTTGCAGCCTTGCTCTGCTAAAGTGCCATTGTCCTGCCGCGGGTGCGGTTGAGACGATCAAACTGGAACAAGCAAAGCCGCGACCGCCCCGGGCAATGTCGCGGCTTTTTTTATTGAGCCAGATGTTCTCGCGGTGACGGGTGCGAATCCTTTCAAGAACCACACAAGGTCCTGTGAAAGAAGACCACGCGATGAACAAGAACGTGACGAGTGTGCAGCGCGATGTTGAACGCCCCGGCTTCTCCACCCTGGCGGTGCATGCTGGCGAGGCACGGCAAAAGCCGGGTGACTCGATCACCGACCCCATTTTCAGCTCCGCCACGTTCACGTTTCCCAACACGCAAGCGGTGATCGACTTCATCGAACAAAAGCAGCCTCGGGAAGAGTACGGTCGATATGGCAACCCGAGCGAGGCGGTCGTCGAACGCAAGTTAGCGGCGCTGGACGGAGGTGAGTCGGCCGTGTTGTTCTCCAGCGGAATGGCCGCCCTGGTCGGCTTGCTGATGGCCAAACTGTCGGCCGACGATGAGATCATCCTCTTTGATGAATGTTATCACCGCAGCCGCGAGTTCTGCGAGAAACATCTCGCAAGGTTCGGCGTGCGGACCCTTCAAGTTCGCACGGGCGATTACGACGCGATGGAAGCGGCCATTACGCCGAAGACGAAGATGCTGGTTAGCGAGTCGCCCACCAATCCGCACTTGAGCGTGGTCGACGTCGCGCGTTTCGCGGAGATCGGCCATCGCCACGACGTCGAATCGATGATCGATGCCACGCTCGCCACGCCCTACAATATCCAGCCCATTGCGGCGGGGGTGGATTATGTTCTGCACTCGGCCACGAAGTATCTCGGCGGCCACAACGATTTGCTGGCCGGCGTTATCATCGGCACCGAGAGCGGACTTGAATCGGTTCGCAATCTTCGCGGTATCATGGGCCCTGTCAGTTCGCCGCATGCCATCTATCTCCTCGGGCGCGGGTTGAAGACGTTCGAGTTACGCCTCCAGCGGCACAACGCCAACGGCATGGCCATCGCAAGGTTCCTGGACGAACATCCGAAGATCGAGAAGGTGTTGTATCCGGGGCTCGAGTCACATCCCGACTATGAAATTGCAAAAACCACCATGCGGGGCTTTGGAGGGCTCGTAACGTTCTTCGTCAAAGACGCCGATTGGCGTCAGACGGCTCGCGTTGTCGATGCCGTTCGTATTCCACGGATTGCACCTAGTCTGGGCGGGGTCGAATCGCTGATCGAACAGCCGCTGGTAATGAGTTACTACGAATGCAGCGAAGAAGAACGCCGCGAATACGGGATTCCGGACAACATGATTCGGATGTCCTGCGGCATCGAAAACACCGACGACTTGATCGACGACCTGGCCCAGGCACTTGAGCAAGTTTGATGTTGCGAACCGTTCGCCATGGTGCGTTTGGGTGCCACCACTGGCTTGCTGAGCAGTGTTGTGGTTGAGAGAAAACACATCTCCCTTTCGTCAGGCGAACTAACATGCGTTTCCGTACTCGCGCTATTCACGCCGGTCCTCAGGTCGATGCCCAAACGGGCGCAGTTGTTCCGCCTATTCATGTGGCCAGCACCTTCGTTCAGCCGGGGGCTGGCGAGTGGGGGCAATACGACTATTCAAGAAGCGGGAACCCGACTCGCAAGGTCTTCGAGAATACATTGGCTTCGCTGGAAAACGGATCCGCCGCGCTGGCCTTCTCTTCGGGGATGGCAGCCACGCACGCCGTGACGATGCTGTTGGATTCAGGCGATGCGATTGTCGCGGGCGCCGACATTTACGGTGGTACCTACCGCCTGTTGCAAAAGATCGTCCGCCGAAACGGAATCGATATCACCTTGGTCCCAGCGGATGATCTCGACCGGCTCGAAGCGGCAATCACTCCGAACACGAAACTTGTGTGGATCGAATCGCCGGGCAATCCACTGATGTCGATTACCAACATCGCCGCGTGCGCTGACATCGCTCATCGTCACGGGGCATTGCTGGGTGTGGACAACACCTTCGCTTCGCCGGTACTCACGCGACCGTTGGAGTTGGGTGCGGATATCGTCATGCACTCCGCGACCAAATACCTCGGCGGGCACAGCGACATGGTCGGCGGCGCGCTAGTCGTGGACGACGAGCAACTCTTCGAGCGGTTGTATTTCATCCAAAACGCAACCGGCGCAATCATGGGACCATTCGAATCGTTCCTCTGTTCGCGAGGGCTGAAAACACTCGACCTTCGTGTCCGCGAACAATCTCGAACCGCGGCAACAATCGCCCAGTTCTTGCTGCAAGATCAACGCATCAAACGTGTGTTGTATCCGGGGCTCAGCGACCATCCGGGACACGAAATTGCAGCGAAGCAGATGAACGGCGGCTTTGGCGCCATGCTGTCGTTTGAATTGGTGGGCGGCTTTGATCAAGCACGGACCTTTTGCGAAGCGACAAAGCTGTTTCTGCTTGCAGTCAGCCTGGGTGCCGTTGAATCGCTGATCGAACAGCCGGCGTCCATGTCACATGCCAGCTATGACCCCAAAGACCGGCTCGCGTTCGGAATCCGCGACGAACTAGTCCGTCTCAGCGTGGGACTTGAAGCGCCTGAAGATCTAATTGCCGACCTAGAGCAGGCGTTGGACCTTGCCGTGACCTGAATTCGGGCGTTCCTGCCCTTTCTGCCTTCGCTGCTTCGCAGACTGTCACACATGCAAGCATGTTCGTTGCTGCGCGAAGATGCGCAAAGTTTTCCGGTTATCTCAAGATTAACGAAAGTTCCGGTTGTGCAGATTCCGATACTTGCTGCGAACACCGTTTCCAAGGCGGATTCGGCTGGTTACATAATGCTTGCACTGCTATTCGAGGTTGGGATCGATGAAAGATTGGCTGCGAAAGACTTCCGGCACGACGCTCACCGGGATGCTGGCGATGATGCTCATTGCCAGCGTACAGAGAGATGCCGCTGCCGAGCGAAACGGCATTGGCTCAGCCACGAAGGTCACCGGCTCGCGAACGGCATACAACAAGCGAGTGGACCCCGCGCCTCAAATCACGCAGCAGCGTCGCACGATTCAAACGGCGCGTAACCCGGTTCCGCGTTACTCTCGCCGACCGGAAGGACGTTCAAACGTTCAACGCCCGCCGGCACAACGTCCGCCGCAAGCGGCTCCCCGGGTCGATCGTCGTGTTGAACAGGCCCGCTACCGCTCGCAACAGTACCGCAATCGCGAAGCAGAAGTTTTCTACGACGACCCTGCCTACGCGGAAGAACTTCCGGTGCCAGGCAACTCTGGCGACATCATCTACGATGAGCCCTATATGGAAGGGTCTGGTGGCTACCAGGGAGAAATGTGGAACGAAGGTGACACCTGGCACGAAGGCCCTTATTTCGATGGCCCGCAAGGTGACTGTGAAAGTTGCGGGCAAAGCGGCGGCACGTGCGGGCATCGTCGCCCACTTTGCCGAGCGTTCAGCTGGCTTGTCGGTTCGAATCGAGACTGGTGTTGGTCAGAAAACCTAACGGCGTTCGCCGGCGTCGACGGTTTCACGAGTTCCGTTGACTTTGCGAACGAAGGCAACTTCGGGTTCGATTACGGAGTCGATTGGGGCGGACCGCTGTGGAACAAGTTTGGGCTTGGCTATCAAGTTGGTGGCCGTGTCGTGCAAAGCAACCTGTCGGGATACGACCTTCCATCTTCCTTTGGAACCTTCGAGGAAAACGCCCGAAATCAATACTTTCTAACCGCCGGGATGTTTCGACGATTCCGTCACGCCACCGGGATGCAATGGGGTGTCGTGTACGACTACCTCAACGACGATTACTACATCGACGCCACTCTGAGCCAAGTTCGCGCCGAGATTAGCTTCCGTGGCCCGAAACGAATCGAAATCGGTGTGTGGGTAGCAACGAACGTAGGCGATGACAATATTGTGCTGTCGAACGTATTCGGTTCAGAAAACCCGACCAGTTTCGTCGCGTGGGAAACGACCGATCAGTATAACTTGTTCCTTCGCCGCACCACGCGCACTGGCAACGAAATGCGAGTTTGGGGTGGTGTCACTGGCGACAGCGATGGAATCGTCGGTGCCGACTTTCGCGTGCCGTTTAACGACCAATTTGCCATCGCAGGCGTGTTTAACTATCTGATCCCCGAGGAGGGAGCCGGCCCTATCGGTGCCCAGCAAGAGGCTTGGGGCTTGGGTGTCAATCTGGTCTGGTACCCAGGTCGAACCGCCAGGCGAGCATCGAGTAGCCCATGGCGACCGCTCTTCCAGGTGGCCAACAACGCCACCATGATTCCTGCGCTTCCGGATAGCAGCAGCAAGTAGGGTAGTACAGGCATCGGAGACTTGAGTGCGACCTCATTCTCCTTCTGAGGCCGTTGCCTGCGACGCCGTTGGCTGT
Source organism: uncultured Planctomycetaceae bacterium (assembly GCA_964576465.1). Taxonomy (GTDB): domain Bacteria; phylum Planctomycetota; class Planctomycetia; order Pirellulales; family JAEUIK01; genus CAZNXE01. Next base: position 26,676 of record CAZNXE010000027.1, on the reverse strand, counting down.
GGCGGTTGGTCTCGCCATGCCGCGGCATCTTCTCCGTCGAGCCGCAACGTAAGGCACTTCGCGCTTCCGCCAGACTTTACGAATTCGTCCAGCGGCGTCTCCCATGGCTCGAAGCCGTGATCGCGTAGCGCCGCATGCAACCTCGGGCAACCGGTGTTGGTCACCACAGTGTTGCCCACCACCACGGCGTTACACGCGAAATGCCGTGCTTCTTCAGCGCTGACAGGAATGAGCGTTTCGATGTTCGCATCGAGCACCCGCAGGCCATACGCATCGAAGGCCTCGCGATGTACGATCGCTATCGATGGTGTCAGCGGACAAAAGCACGTGTCCAGGTGATAGTAATACGCATCGATCAACTCCAACGGGATGACCTGCACGCCAAGCATTCGGCCAAGATGTTGGTGCCCTTGCGCGTCACTGCGCATGCGGTAGCCGGCAAAGAGTGTTTCGCCACAGAACAGGGCATCCCCAGCGCCTTCAAAGCACGCCTCGCCGGGAATTTCTTGCACGCCGAACCCATGTTCACGAAACCACGATGCATCATGCGCCTGTTCACCTTGACGCTGAGGATGTCGGAATCGCGAGAGCACGGCGGTTGAGTGATGGATTAGACCTGCGTTGGCCGTAAAAACCAAATCGGGTAATCCTTCGACCGGTGTTTGCAGCGTGATCTGTGCGCCTGCCGATTCAAGCAAACATCGCAAAGCGCTCCATTGCGAAACGGCTTGCTCGTGGTTCGACTGCCGAGTTCGGTTCATCCACGGATTGATCTCATACTCGATTCCGTAGAAATCCGCCGGGCACATCAAGATTCGTGGCAGTGGTGACATCGATTGCTCTTATTCCATGAATGGTTAAGTTGCGGATTTCCTGCGGCGTCTCTCATTTTTTAGGCGAGCAGCGAATGAGAATATATCAAGGGGACGCGTGAGCGAGGGAACACAGTATAGTGCCGGTTGGTCCCTCGCTGACGCGTCGGGTTGTGATTGGTACGTTCTTATCTGCCGCACGCTTTACAGCGTTGCACGGCGTTCCGTCCCCGGCGAAACCTCTTGATCGATCAACGCCAGTTCGTGAACTAGCGATCGCAAGAACGGCTCGACATCGGTTACCAATCCCACGGTTTGAAACGACCCGCGATCGCTGAGCTTGATCACGGTCGAGGGGTTGATATCCACGCAGGCGACTTTGACCCAGTCGGGAAGAAGGTTGCCCACGGCGATCGAGTGTAGGGTCGTGGCGATCATCAAACAGAAGGTGACTCCTTGTAGTTTCTCACGCATCACTCGCTGGGCCTCGATGGCATCGGTGATGACCTCGGGCAGCGGTCCGTCGTCGCGAATGCTGCCGGCCAGCAAAAAGTCACAGCCATGCTGGATGCACTCGTACATGATCCCCGAGGTCAAATCGCCGGATTCGATGGCCTGACGAATGCCGCCCAGTCGGCGAATACGGTTGATGGCTCGCAGATGATGTTCGTGCCCCGCGTCCACAACGTCGCCCCGGTCCAATCGCACGCCAAGACTGGTGCCGAAGATCGCCTGTTCGATGTCGTGTGTTGCCAGCGCGTTGCCGGCGAAGAGCACATCGACAAATCCGCGGCGAATGAGTTTGCAGAGATGCTCGCCGCTGCCAGTATGGACGATGGCCGGTCCGCCGACGATGAGCGTCTTTCCCCCTTCGCGATTCGCCCGAAATAGCTCGGCGGCGATTTCACGTATTGCCACACCCTTGGGCTTTTCCGTCGACACCCGGCTGCTCATGAACTCGAACATTTGCGTGTCGCGAGCACGCTGCTGAGGCAACACACGGACGCCAGCGTGGCCAACGATCTGCTGTCCCTGTCTTACGTCGGTCATTGGTAAGCATCGCGCCGTTGTCGTATCGACATCGACGGCAATGCCGCAGTCCATTTCTTGATCGTCAAGGGCGAGCCAAGATCCGGCCAGGCGGATCTCGGTGCGTTGGTTCGTGGTGCTATAAAACCCTTCGGGAAAGGCGCCGTCCATGTCCGCCTCGACCAAGCGGCAATCAACCATGGCCGTGGGCGTGGCACCGTGGTCGGCGATCTGCGCCAAGATTTCTTGAAGTGTCTCGTCGGTCTCGGCGTGAACCTCGACCAAGGCGTAGCTGGGGTCGGTGCGTGCGTGACCGATGGAGATCTTCTTGATGTGGAAGGTTCCCCCCAAGCCAGTGATCGTGTCGAGGATCTTGGGCAGGATCAAACTGTCGATGATATGGCCGCTGACCTCGACGTCTTCGACGTGCTGAGGGACAACGGTTGTCGCTGAATTTGTAGGGCCTTCCATCGCGATGCTCCTTTTCACGAAACAGGCCAATTCGTGGCTCGTCCTGGCGATGAGCTGCCGGGGTGCCGCGAACAAAACACTGCCTTGGGGTTCATCATGAGACGTTCAGAACTCAGGCTTTCATTAGAATCTTAGGTGACGGCTACGTGGCTGGCCATTTGCGGATTTCCCCGGCACGAACCCAGCGATGTAACCTCAATGCCTGCCACGACTTCACAACCATCGGCAGAACCCGTATACTGATCGGACGGTCAGGCGTTTGACCACTGCGGCGGAATTACCCTTCGAACCCTCAACAAACGGCTTTATACGGATGAGCGACGGCGAGAAAGCGACCAACTGGAAAAAGCTAGCAGAGCAGTTGGGGGCGAAGCCTGCTGCGGAGCCTCCTTCGGAGCCCAAGCCTCAAGCGTCTAAACCCGCTGAGACGACGAAGCCGCAGGCGCCGAGTCCTCCTTCAGCACCAAAGCAAGAGACTAAAAAGCCAGAGGCCAAGCCGAAGCCAGAGGCCGCTCCCTCGGCTAGCCGTTTTGCTCCACCACCCCGCCGTCGTTCGACGCCGACACCCAAATCCGGTACGCAAGCAGGGTCCGACTGGTCTGACTTGGGAGTCGCGCAGGCATCGGAAGAAGGGACGTCAAAAGAGGAATCGACTTCCCCAGAAGCGGCTTCATCGGAAAACGTCACCAAGACGGCAAGACGTTCCACGAAGGTCGAAGCATCAGCCGGCGAGTCGACCGGGACGGATACCGTCGAGTCGAATCCGTCTGGAGAATCCGATGGCGACGAGCCATCCAAACCACGCAGCCGCGGACGTCGACGTTCACGTCGCGGGCGAGGTGGCAGGGCAAAGGAAGAGCGCAAAGAGGAAACGGTTGACGCCGAATCTGAATCGGCCCAAACCGACGACCAGCAAGACACCGATTCAGATGCCCCGTCTGAAAAGGACGGGTCTGAAAAGGACGGGTCTGAAAAGACCGGCCCCAGTCGCCGCCGACGTCGCCGACCACGTCGCAAGACCGCCGCCCGGAAAGATAGCTCCGACAATACAGAGGACGAATCTTCGAGCCAGATCTCCGAGGAGGAGCTCGACGAATATGGGTCGGTGTATCAGGATCTTACCAGTGCCGAGGACGAACAAGACGAAGAAAATCTCGACGAGGACCAAGACGATGGTGAGAAACGACCGCCAGGCAAGCGCTCGCATCGGTCGATCCCAAATTGGGTCGATGCAATCGATATCATTATCGCCACGAACAAGGTGAATCGGACCAAAGAACCACAGCGTGGCGAACAGCGTGGTCGAAGACGCGGACGTCGCGGCGGCAAGAGTTCTTCGCCAAAGAAGTAGCCGCTAGTGCTTTATCACGGCTGTGATTTAGGGTGCCACTGGCTTCGCCAGTGCCCGCATCTCGGGTCTATTTCAACTCTTGCACTGGCGGAGCCCATCGGTATCTACACAATTGTGCTAGCTGGTATTGCTCGACGGGTGGCCCAGCCGTTCGGCTGGGTCGCGTAGCGACAAGATGCCTTGGGTAAGATTCTGTGTTGCGAGAGAATCCGGATTCCTGGCTTGCGTATTCCTCATCCAAACTTTCCTAGCGGCCCTGCCTCTGCAATCGTGTCCATCGTTAGGCACGGATTGAACCAAGGCTCGACTCAATCGTACGACAGCACGCCTCGCAAGGCATCTTGTCGCTACGCGACCCAGCCGGCTGCGCGGCAGGGCCACCCGTCCAGTGCCCGCATCTCGGGTCTATTTCAACTCATGCACTGGCGGAGCCAGTGACTCCCAACACAAAGGTATCCAACACAAAGTTTCAGGCTGAACAAAGCAATGGAAGCGTATGCCAAATCCCTTACAGGGATTGCCCCTCAACTCTTCCGGCGGTGTACGAATTGGTCGACGGCAACCGCTAGAACGATAATCGAGCCCACGAGCACCTTTTGAATGGCGTTGCTTACGCCCGCATAGGAGCAACCGCTATCGAGGGTTGTCATCGTAAGCGCTCCTAGCAGTGAACCCAGAATGCTGCCTCTTCCCCCGCTCAAGCTCCCTCCACCAATCACGACAGCGGCGATGATTTCCAGTTCCAACCCCACTCCGGTTGTGGGGCTGCCCTGACGGCCCAAGTTGTTGAACGAGAAAATCCCGGCCACCGCCATGAACAGGCCACCCAGGGAGTAGACCGCTAACTTCACCCGCGTCACGTTGATGCCACACAGTCGAGCGGTCGGTTCGCTGGAACCCAACGCGAACACATAGCGACCAAACACCGACCATCGCAAGGCAACCGCAACAACCAGGGCCAATGCGAGCACGATCCACACACCGGTGCAAACCAGTTGATAACTTCCCGGCGGGGGTGGCTTGAGGAGGGTCGCCAGCCAGTCGGGCGCATCGTTGAAGGCAATTTTCTTGTTGTCTGAAATAATTTCCGCGGTACCGCGAAACACGAGCATGGTCCCCAAAGTGACAATGAACGGTACGAGGCGCAGCCCGGTGATGAGTAACCCGTTGATCAGCCCGCAAAAAGTTCCCGCGGCCAACACCAGAAACACACTTAGCACCGGGTCGCATCCGGCTTTCAGCGAAACGGCCAACACCACCGAGGTCAACGCCAGCAGCGACCCCGCCGAGAGATCGATTCCGCCACTGATGATAATCAGGGTCATCCCCAGGGCACCCATCCCGACGATTGTGGTTTGCTTGGCGATGAGTGTCATGCGTCCGGCAGAGAGAAACGTCGAGTCTGGCTGCGCGTAGGCCTGATAAATTAAAAAGATGCAGACGACAACGCTTAACCCGACGAACGGCGCCAGAATGGCCCACGCAAGTTCGAGTGTTCGCCGAGCGCTGTGCGTCTCGATCGCCGTTGGATCAGACTTCTGTCCTGAATTGCTCAAACCGTGGTTTCCCTTCCCGTGGCGACGTGCATGATATCTTCCGCGGTCCACTCCTCGGCTGTCCGTACTTCGCGCAGCGTTCCGCGGCACATCACACCGATGGTGTCGCACACGTTGAGCAGCTCCGGCAAGTACGAACTGACCATCAAGATGGCCTTCCCCGACGCGGCAAGTTCGCCAATCAGCCGATAAATTTCGGCCTTCGTGGCCACGTCGATTCCTCGAGTGGGTTCGTCGAGCAGGAGAATATCGGCGCCTTGATGCAGCAGTCGGGCGATGGCGATCTTCTGCTGATTGCCTCCGGAAAGCTCCTGGATTGGTTGCGATGGCCGATCGGCCTTGCAGCCGATTCGCTGCATCCATTTTTCGACTTCGCCATCACGTCTCCGCAACGACAACAACCCCAGCCGTCGATAGGGCCCGAGCGCGGAGAGTGTCAGGTTGTCGGCAATCGACATCGGAAGCGCAAGCCCCTCGCTCTTTCGATCCTCACTCACCAACCCCAGTCCGTGGCGAATGCTGGTGTGGGCAGAACGCCCCACTTCATGGTTCCCAAGAACAACAACCTTCCCCTGCACGACGCGCTCTAAACCAAAGATGCACCGCAGCAACTCGCTGCGCCCCGCCCCAACCAACCCGGCAAGGCCGAAGATTTCGCCGCGGCGCACGGTCAAGTCAACTTCGCTTGGGATGGGGTCGCCTGAGAGGGCCTTCACTTCGAGCAGCGGTTCGCCCATCTCGTGGGGCACTTTTGGAAACAGCTCGTCCAACTCGCGGCCGACCATTTGTCGCACGATGTGATCGAGCGATACATCCGCCAGCGTGCCGCGATCGACCGCGCGGCCGTCTCGCAAAACGGTATAGACATCGCTTACCCGTGCAACTTCTTCGAGAAAGTGGCTGATGTAGACGATCCCCATTCCTTGTTTTTGCAATTGATGGATGACCTCGAAGAGATGTTCCGCGTCTTCCTCGGTGAGAGAACTCGTCGGCTCATCGAACACCATCACCCTGGCATTGGAGACCAACGCCCGAGCGATTTCGACCAACTGCTGCACGGCAATCGGCAGTTGACCGATCGGAGTATCCAGCGGCAAATCGGGATACGAAAGCATCGCCAGCGCACGTTTCGCAAGTTGCCGATGCTCGGACCGCCGGACCCAGCCCCAGTTGGCACGTTCTTGCCCCAACAGAATATTTGCCTCCACGCTCATATCGGGGGCAAGATTCAATTCCTGGTGAATCATGGCCACACCTGCCCTCAGGGCATCGACCGGGCGGCCCGGCGAGAACGGTTGTCCGCCGACGCTCATGTGGCCAGCATCGGCTGAATACACGCCCGCGAGGATCTTCATCAGGGTCGACTTCCCGGCTCCATTCTCACCAATCAAGGCGTGTACTTGACCAGCGCCGACCGTCAACGAGACACCGTCTAGTGCTTGGGTCGCACCAAACCGCTTCGAGATGTCCTGCATAGCCAACAGTGGCACGGTCATGGTAGCAATCTGTTGTTCAATTCGATTTTTCGATGGAAGCGACGTGAAGTGTGCGACGACTACTCCGCTACTTCGGGATAGAGCAGCGACCGAATCTTGGGGTCTTCCAGGTTTTCGGTCGTGGCGAGTTCTTCAGAAACGGGCTGTTCTTTCGGCACTGTTTGACCCATGAGATGTTCTCGCATCACACGAACGCAGTCGTATCCCATCAATACTGGATTTTGCAGCACGGTGGCGCGCATCGTACCTTGTTCGAGTCCCTCGGCAATGTTTGGCCCTGAGTCGAAGCCGACGAACTTGATTTTTTCAGTCAAATTCCGCGGATCGCGCTTCAATGCGGTCAGCATTCCCGAGGCGGTCGATTGGTTAGGACAGAAGATGCCGTCAATTTCATCCCCGAAGTTGGTCAGTAGATGTTCGGCCTCTTGGATGGCATCGGCTTCGTCCGCTCCGGCGTAACGATCTTTGGAGAGAAACGTGATCCCCTCGTGCGCTCCCATGGCGTCGAGAAATCCGGCTTCCCGTTGTTCGGTGCTCAGCGAGTTGATCATGTACCGCATCAATACCACGTTGCCCTTGCCATCGAGCAGTTGGGCCAGATATTCGCCCGCGCGTTGGCCCCCACGATAGTTGTTGGTCGCCACGAAGCTGACGACGCCCTCCATGTTTTGCAGCCCTGAATCGAAGATGACGACCGGAATGCCCGCGGCGATCGCTTCGTCGACCTTGTCGCGTAGCGCGACGGCATCGAGCGGGGCGAGACAGATTCCGTCATAGCCATCGGCAATGAAGTTTTCGACCAGTTCGATCTGCTGCGAAGTGTCGCCTTCTCCCTGTGGCCCTCGCCAGGTGATTTTGATCTCGTCGAATTCCTCGTCCGCCTGTTTCGCGCCGGCGTGTACCGAGTACCAGAATTCGTGGCTCGTTCCCTTGGGAATCACGGCGATGCGGAATTTCTTACTTCCCCCGTCGCCTGAACGGTCGGAGCTTTCCGAGTTCGTGCATCCCGCGAACAATGCCAGCGCGACAATCACCATCAAGCGGCATGGCCGAGAATCCAACATGGAGAACCTCCGAGTGAAACGTGCCATGCGATTCATCCCTGACTTTTCATCGACATCGGCACCGATTGAGAACCCGACAAGCCCCTGAGAATAATCGCCGACAGCGCGTCGAACAACCTGACACGGTTCATTGGAGCCAAAGGGGGAGTCAAAAGGGTTGCCAAGCGAGGTGCAAACGACATCGATCAGGGCGTGCAAAGACTTGCCAACTCTGTAGAATCGGTTGGCAAATAGATGTTACTCCTTGTAAAGCGGTCCGCGAAATCAACCGTGGCCTTCTTCAAATGCGAATTGTGATGAAATGAGCAAAACGACGAGCGAAGCCAAGATAATTGATGCCTGGATTCAACCGGCGGATCGAGAGCTTTTCGGCAAGGTGCCGGAGATTGCCCGGTTGTTCCAGCAATCGGGCGCGGCCGATCTGCTCAGCACGGGCATCGAACCGAATCAAATTGTCGACCTGATGGATGCCGCCGGGATCGACAAAGCCTTGGTCACCGCTTGGTGCCGTCCGGAAGGTTGGGTTTATCACAACGATCGCGTTGCCGAGATGGTTCAGGCATTTCCCGATCGCTTTATCGGCGTGGCGGCAGTCGATCTGGCTCACCCGGTCGAAGCGGTTCGCGAATTACGCCGGGCAGTTAACGAGTTGGGGTTCAAAGCGCTGCGGGTCATTCCCTGGCTGTGGAATCTGCCCCCCAACGACAAGCTGTACTATCCGCTGTACGTCGCCTGCATCGAACTTGATATCCCTTTCTGCACGCAGGTCGGGCACACGGGGCCGTTGATGCCTTCGGAAACGGGGCGACCGATTCCGTATATCGATGAGATCGCGCTGACGTTCCCGGAGCTAAAGATCGTTGGCGGGCACATTGGCTATCCGTGGACCGATGAAATGATCGCCCTGGCTTGGAAGCATGCCAACGTGTACATCGATACGTCAGCCTATATGCCCCGCTATTACCCACCGCAGTTGGTTCATTTCATGAACAGCTATGGCAAGGACAAAGTGCTCTTCGGCACGAACTTCCCGATGCTGAACTTGGAGAAATGCACCAAGCAAGTGAGCGATCTTGGGCTCTCGGAAGAAGCCCTGGATGCATTTCTGAGCGGAAACGCACGTCGTGTTTTCAAGCTTTAGCGCATCGCTTTGGGTTGCATGTTGAGTAGGATAAAGCTCAGAGGATCAAGTGGGAAGCAGCCCTGCTTGGCGATTCACCCCTGCATAGGAAATAGAACCATGATGGTCGACGCATCACAACCTCGCAAAGAGCAATCGCAAGGTCCGCTTCGTGATTTGGATGAGTGGCAGGAAGATGTCAAGCGGCGTTATCCCGAACCTGCCATGGCTGCGGGAAAGCCCTTTTGCCCAACCGACCCCAACAAGAAACAGGAGCAGTTTCGTGACTACCGCGCCGAAGTGCGCCCGAGTGTGAAGGAGTTTTATCATCAGAACCACCGCCTGCAAACGGTTGACCTTGTGCGGGCGAAGCGAGAGGAGTTTCTTTCACACAACCGACGAAGCATGAGCGTCTGGGAAGCGATGAAGTTTCTCAACACGCTGGTCGACGACAGTGATCCCGATACCGATCTTCCGCAAATTGCACACCTCATGCAGACCGCCGAAGGCATTCGCCGCGATGGACACCCGCGATGGTTCATCCTGACCGGCCTGATTCACGATGTGGGCAAGATCCTGGCGCTCTACGACGAACCGCAATGGTGCGTGGTCGGAGACACGTTTCCCGTGGGATGTGCCTTCTCCGAGACGATCGTCTTTCCCGAATTGTTCGCCGACAACCCCGACAGCGATGTGCCCGAATATCAATCATCCTGCGGCATGTATGAACCGGGCTGTGGCCTGGACAACGTACTCATGTCCTGGGGACACGATGAATACCTGTATCACGTTGTGAAGGACCATCTACCAGAGTCGGCGCTGTACATGGTTCGGTATCACTCGTTCTACGCAGGCCACCGCGAGAGTGCCTACGACCACCTGATGAACGACCATGACCGTGAGATGTTCAAGTGGGTTCGGGCGTTCAACCCCTACGATTTATATACCAAGAGCGACGACCCGCCGGATGTCGACGCGTTGACTCCCTATTACCAGGAATTGATCGGCGAGTTCTTTCCCGAGAAACTCAACTGGTAATCGATGCGGGCTCCACGGACTCGCGACGCCTCATGCGAAAATACCTTGAGCTGTTGGAGAATTTGCGACAGGCGTTTCCTCAGCCGGTGTCCGCGCCGGTTCACGATGCCTACTTTGTCTACTCAATCTCACGGGCGTTGGACCGCGTCGACAGTCTGAAATCGCAGGCTCCCATCCTTGGCGAACAAGTCGAGCCCAACTGGAAAACGGCGCGCGATGCCCGAGTTGACCAGGAAGGCCATTCGCTGGAAGAAGTGATTGACGAGCTGGTTCAATCCCTGCAAGGCATGACCATCTGGGGGCATCCTTCGAGCCAGGTGAACGTGGTGCCGCCGCCGTCGATCGCCAGCATCATCGGGTTTTTGTTGCCGGCAACCTACAACCCAAACCTGGTAAGCGAAGAGGGCGCGCGTTGTGTTTCCGAGGCTGAACTACGGGCAACCAGCATGGCAGCCGAACTTGTCGGCTACGACCCAAACAAGGCAGGGGGCTTGTTCACGTTCGGTGGCACCGGAGCCATGCTATATGCCGTGCGCATCGGCCTTGAGAAGGCTCTGCCGGACACCCATCGCAAGGGGTTACAGGAAAAGGCCGTGATCTTCACCTCCGACCAAGGTCATTACTGCGCGCTGAACGTGGCGGGGTGGCTCGGACTTGGGTTGGAGCAGGTTCTCCGCGTGCGGACCGGCGATGACAACGCCATCGACGTTGAGGCATTGGAGGCGGCCGTTCGCGGCACGCTCGAGCAAGGTATTAAAATCGCGGCCATCATCGCCACCATGGGGTCGACCGATGCGTTCGGGTTGGACAACCTGAAGGCCATCGTCGAACTGCGCGATCGGTTGGTTGACGAATATCAACTCAACTATCGGCCGCATGTGCATGCCGACGCCGTCATCGGTTGGGCGTGGTCGGTCTTTCGCGACTACGACTTCACTGCCAACGAGTTGGGCTTCCGTGGGCGCACCGTTCGCGCTTTGGCCGCGGCGCATCACGAACTACAACATCTCGCGATGGCTGACTCCATCGGAATTGATTTTCACAAGACCGGCTACACCCCGTACGTTTCGTCGCTCATTCTGTTTCGCGACGGGAACGACCTGGCACGAATGGAACGTCCACGGGAAACGATGCCGTACTTGTTCCAATCGGGCGAACATCACCCGGGAATGTACACACTGGAGACGTCACGAAGCGGCACGGGCCCGATGGCGGCACTGGCCAACTTTTCGTTGTTCGGGAGAGAAGGGTTTCGCGTGCTGCTGGGCAACGCCGTGGGCGCTGCCGAAGCGCTGCGCGAACAACTCGAGGCGCAGCCGAACCTCACCGTGCTCAACGGACAGAATGTGGGGCCCGTGACGTTGTTTCGGGTTTACCCACCCGGGGTCGATACGTTCACCGTGAAGCAACGCGAACGACACGATCCGGCATTCCGCGATCAGCTACTCGCTCACAACGCGCTGAACCGCAGGGTGTTTAGCAGGATGCATGCCGATGCCATGGCTGGCCATGGCGTGGCGCTCTCGATGACCGACTGCTATCGTACGACCGACTACGGAGAACCCATCGCGGCGCTGAAGTCGTATATACTCTCGCCATTCGCCGACGAAGCGAGAATGCCGGCGATCGTCGAACACGTCTTGGAGGCTCTCGAAGCAGTTTGTGCCGAGGACCAGCAGGGTTCAGCACCTTAGGCGAGCGGCGAATGAGAATATCTCAACCCGATGCGTGAGCGAGGGACCAACCGGTAATTCACTGCGTTCCCTCGCTTACGCGTCGGGTTGTGATTGGTACGTTCTTATCTGCCGCACGCCGTAATGGATTTGCAACTTACCGCTCGCAAAATCCCCGTCTTGGGCGTCTACACCATGGTGGCGATGTCGTCTGTGTGGCTCGCGTCATCCAGCGGTGGTGCTGCCGAATTGTCTGCCTTCGAGGTGTCTTCCCTCTGAAGTTCCTGCTCTTGTGAAACGTCACCATCAGCATTGAACTGTTGAAGTTCCGCGACCATGGCGTTGAATTCTTCGGAAACTTCGTGCCAGAAATCGCCTTCGCGGAAGTGAATCGGCGGAACTTCCTGACCGTTGGCGCCCATCCGGAAACGCTCGCGTAGTCGCGTCAGCGGACCGACAAAGCGGTTGCTCAATCGCAGCATGTCCCACAGCAATAGTGGCAGGAGTAAAAACGATACCACGACAGCCGGACCGAAGTGAAACCACATGTCATCGAAGTGTGTGTAGAACACCCGTGCCGGGCCGGTGACGATTCGCCACACGAGAATGCACGCCGCCACGGCGGCCAGATAAGCACACCAGTAAAGGACGACTCGCGCCAGTAACGCGGTCTGCACTTTCGAGTCGACGTAGAGTCGCTTGCGGTCTTGGTGGTCGGCCATCGGTTTCAGTTCTCGGTTCTGGTTTGGTAGAGGTTGTTCAAGAAGCTGCATGAAAGCATGCAACTTGGGGGCGTTCTCTGTGCAGCCCCAGCCACGTTGAGGTAGCTGAAGATCCCGCAATGTTCCAAACAAGGCTAGCTCAAAAGCCGGCAGATTCGGCAATTCAGCGATCCCACGGACCTGTATTAGGGACGAATTGCCAACGTGCGGGCATGGCCACGTGTGGTTTGTAGCGAATGACCGGAATGCGCCGCGTCGCGACCGATCAATCGCTGGGGAGAGATGCCCGGCCGGTGGTTAGGCGTAGGGCGACGCGAGGCGGTATTCGGGATGATGGGCCAGGTAGCCCTTCACGCGGTCGGCGGTCTGTACGGCATCGCGAATAAATTCGATCGCGGTTTCCAATCGATCGTCGGATTCGGCACAACTGAACCGCAAGAAGCCGGCTCCAGCCTTGCCAAAAGACTCACCTCCCAGGCACGCTACACCAAGATGTTCGTCGGCACCTTCAAGCAAATACATCGCCAGCCCGGTGGATGTGATGTGGTGCCGATTGCAGAGATCGGCCACCGATGCGAAGACGTAAAACGTTGCAGCCGGGTCGAGGCAGTGAATGCCCTTGATGGCGTTTAGGCCACGTGTCAACAACTGCACCTTGCCACGAAACTGCTCCATTTGATGGTCGCGCGGTTCGGCATCACCGGTGAGCGCTGCTGCCCCGGCGAGCTGCACCATGGGTGGCACGCAAGAGAGCGACGTGTTCACCAGCTTGGCGAGCATTTCAGCGTTCGATGCTGACGAGACGGCAAAGCCCAAACGCCAGCCGCTCATGCTGTACGACTTGCTCATCGTATAGGCTGCCACGCAATGATCGAGCATGTCGGGCTGTTCGAGCAACGAGTGATGTCGCCCCCGCCACACCATGTGGCAATACGGCTCGTCACTGAACACGGCCACATCTCGACCGCGTATCAAGTTAGCCAAGCCCTGCAGATCCTCCTGCGTGGCGACGCCGCCGGTGGGATTGTGGGGGCTGTTTAGAAAGATTGCCTTCGGGCGCGGGTCGTCGGAAAGAAATCGCTCCACGTCGTCCAAGTTCGGTCGAAAATCGTGCGACTGTGTGAGTGTCGCATAGCTGATGCGTGCGCCACGCCGCGCAATGTTGGGCGGATAGGTTGGAAAGTGAGGGCTGAACACCAACACGCCATCATCTGCGTCGAGAAAGGCCTCGCAAAACAGCAGCTCGAAGATCTTGGCGCCCGGACCAACAACCACATGTTCTGGCCCGACATCGATCTTGAATTCTCGCTGAACCATCGCCGCGGCCGCTTCGCGCATCGGGCCCAAGCCCGCGGAGGGGCAATAGTGTGTTTGCCCCGCTTCGATGGCTTCGATGCCCGCTGCTTTGGCCGCGGGAGTTGTGGCAAAGGGGCTGTCACCAATCTCCAGTTCGATGACGTCTTTGCCCGTGGCTTGCAGTTGCTTGGCAATCTGCAAAACGGTGAACGCCGTCTCAACCGTAACGGTTTGGGCGAATTGGCTGTATGAGACAGGCATGCAAAGAGATTCGAGCCACCCAGCAAGCGGCCCCCAGGGTTCGTATTACTTGAGAGCAATCGCTCGGGCCAAGGGTCGCAAGACCTGATCGACGACATGACTGTCGACCATCTCGCGACAAATGCGCGCCAGACGCTCCAGCGCATCGACAAACGTAGTGTTGGGGCTCAAGCTGCCATACTGCCGGGCAGTGAGATAGACGCTGAGCTGCTCTTCGCTAAATTCGCCCGTGCGAACTTGATACGCATTCGTCCGGGTTTCAATGCTAACGCGACACTGAAGCCGGCAGTCTTCGTCCAGCGCAATCGTGATCGAGGGTTCGTTGTTAATGACACACGCGCCGGAGATTTCGGTCAGCCGCTCCATCGCGGGGTTCATGCCTAGTGCCTCGCTCACCAGTTCGTTGTGATTGCCACGGTAGGTGAAGTCGAACCCATACATCAAGTCGAGCGATTCGCAATCAAGCGGACTCACGCTCAGCATATAGGGGGCCAACTCCAACACCAACTCGTGTTGGGCAAGAATGTCTTGCACCGAATCGGGATTCACCTGGCCCGAGCAAACACGGCGAGGTTCGATGGTGACCCAACGATATTGCCCCCGGTCTTTGTCTTCTTCCAAGACGAAATCACCTTTGTCGCGGCTATAGAAATTCCGCATCGTCGGGTACGTCTTCTGAACGCGATCGAAGAAGTGCAGAATGGTCTCGCGGTTGCTAGGCAACTCCATCTCGGTGCTGAGATGCATGTTGATGTAGAAATCGTCGCACAACGAAGCGAAATCGTTCATGAAACGTTTCCCTGGAAATGACTACGGCCGAACCCGCCGAATGGGGTTGGCAACACCGCTCGCTGATACCTGCTTGTCAGGTGTTCCCTCCAGTATAGAATGCGACCGTTGAGAGTGTCAAAGCAGGTGCATTCTCGGAAGTTTGTCGACCTTGCAACAACGGAGTCATTGCGTCATGACGACTGCCACGCAGCCATTCGTTGTCGATACGTTTTCCTCGCAATTGGGGTGGATGGCATACGCCGCGGATGGCGAGAAGCTCGTGCAGTTGACCTTCGGGCATCGCACGCCAAAAAATGCCATGGCACACCTAGACGCGGCATACGTCCGCGCATCGTGCGACGGCCCGTGGAATGCGGAGGCCATCGCCCAATTGCAAGCCTTCGCAGCCGGAGAGGATGTCGACTTGTCTGATATTCCTGTCGACTTGGGCAACGTGACCGACTTTCAGCGACGCGTGTTCGAGTCGTGTCGACGTATTCCGTACGGCCAAACCATGACCTATGGCGAGTTGGCAAGCCACGCCGGAGCGCCGCGTGGCGCACGCGCCGTGGGCAACGCCATGGCGCGGAACGAACTTCCCTTGGTCATCCCCTGCCATCGAGTTGTGCCAGCAGGCCAGGGCATTGGTCAATATTCAGCAGGCAAAGGACGCCGCACGAAACTGCGGTTGTTAGAAAACGAATCGCCAGCGATGGCACAGGGCCGCTAGCGGTTCGATTATTTTCTACCAAGCTGATCTGGATTCATTACGCGGTCGTCGGCACAATACGCCCCGCATTGATTTACCTCTTCGCCCCGCAATCAGCTTGTGCTGTGTTACAGCTAAGAATTAGGGTGCCACTGGCTTTGCCAGTGCCCGAGTGTGGTGTTTAGGCGTGCGGCAAATAAGAATGTACCAATCCCAACCCGACGCGTAAGCGAGGGAACGCAGGGTATTACTGGTTGGTCCCTCGCTCACGCGTCCCCTTGATATATTCTCATTCGCCGCACGCCTAATCTTAGCTCCGGCACTGGCAAAGCCAGTGGCACCCAACCCTAGAACCAAGCTGTAACAAAGCACTGGTGGCGGATGAGGCAATCGCGAACGTACGAACTCGCAGGGGGCCTGCTCGTGCAAATTGGCGCACCGTGAACACAGTAGAACCCGCATCCATGACGATCGAGCAGCGCATCGACGGAGCCCTGCTGATCCGTGTCCATTCCTCCGACAGCAACGGCCACGAACTCCCCGACGCCGTCTTCACCTTCCGAGCCGGCGATCCCCAATTCGAACACTGGCAAGACCAGTTCGAACAAAGACAGTGCCCCGTGGAATAACTGGTCGCGAAGCAATCATCAAGAACCCATCCGCCGCTGCGCGAGCCAACTATCGCAACCTTCAAGCCAGCAGCTTGTGAGTTACGTTGCCGTGGACTTCGGATAGGCGATAGGCGAGTAGTGTGCGTGCTTGCACGCACGTCTCGTTGCTACGGGACTTTGTTTCGTTCATTCGATCCATCCATTTGAGCGAAGAAAATGAAGTTGTTCTTCGGTGGGATCTTCGTGAAATTGTTCCAAGAATTCGGCGAACTGCTTCTTAATGTCACGTTGCCAAGTAAAGGCAAGGGCTTCTGCAGCACGCGTAATCGCGAATTTCTCTGGAGAGCCATCGCTAAATCCATTCGCAATAGATTCCAACACTGCGCACGTATCTTCATAATTCATAGTACGTAACCGTTCATTGCCCAAGAAGCTCGCGCGAGCCGAGTAGGGTCCGCTGTGCGGACCGCCAATAAAACGTGCAAACCTATTCTCTGGCTAAACAACGGCGCATTCAATTCTGTTTTTACGGTCAACGAGTACGTGCCACCGGGAATGAAAGCGCGTCGATCGTTTGGCATCCAGACATGGTACCCCGGAGGCATTGGTCCGCAAAACGGACCCTCCTTGGCCGCAGTCCCGTAGTGTGCGTGCTTGCACGCACGTCTCGATGCGCCTTCCAGCCTCGTTGCGTCATTCGATCACTCGGCCCAGTTGAAATCGTTGCGGAGTTCAGTCGTGTTGTTACCGCATTCGATGTCATATTCGCCTAACATCACGTACCGATGAAACGACGACCAGCCGAGTAGGGTCCGCTGTGCGGACCGCCAATGAACGTGCAACCCTATTCTCTGGCTTCTTTCATCCGTACGGCTGATGTTGGTTCGCGATCACAACATCCCCCGAAGGCATTGGTCCGCACAGCGGACCCTACTCGGCTGCATCGAACAAACGAGTCTCAGAAAAACATTGTTCTGACCCGTTTGATCGATTCTCAACATTGTGATGGCCGTTGTGGGCATGCTGGGGATTCAATATGCTGGAAGGGTCGACTCTAGTCGAAAATCCTTGGTTCTTGTAGAAGAACATCGACAATTCGTTCGCCCACGTAGCCGTGGCGGTGTATGCAGAAATAATCGTGCCAAATGTTTTCCGGACTCCTTTGCCCCTCTCGTCAATCACATCGCTCTGACCCCTCTGTTTCTTCGGAACTATTCTGAAAGGGGCAATCATGGCTAATCCAAGAGCGTTGGTTACTCCTTCCGTCATGAGATGGGCTCGCGAACGAGCCCGGTTGGACGTCGAAACAGCAGCCAACAAAATCAAGCGACCCGAGAAGGACATTGTTGCCTGGGAAGAAGGCAGTCTTCAACCGACGATGGCACAGGCACGCAAAGCGTCAGAGGTCTACAAGCGGTCGCTTGCAGTTTTCTATTTGCCAGAGCCACCGGAGGATTTTGCGACTCTTCAAGACTTTCGTACTCTCCCGGAGACGGTTAGTCACGAATATAGTCCTGAACTGGCGCTGCTTGTTCGTCGTCTCCAGACTCGTCAGCTATGGCTTCGAGAGTTCTTGCTCACCGAAGGCCACGACCCGCTCGAGTTTATTGGCTCCGCATCGGTACAGTTGCCTGCAGGCCAAGTTGCAGAGAGCATACGAACAACGCTCGGAATCTCGATCCACGACCAAGTGGCGTGCGACACGCGTCGAGATGCCCTCAATCTGTGGGTAGAGAGAGCCGAGGCATCCGGCATTTATGTGTGTCGTGAGGGACAAATCGACTCAAAAGAGGCTCGTGGGGTCGCTCTTACCGACGACATCGCCCCATTTGTCTACGTGAATTCCAACGACAGCTACTCGGCACGGCTGTTCACGCTTGTGCATGAACTAGCCCATTTGTGGATTAATGTTCCGGGGCTTTCAAATCTGGAAGGCGTGAAGCGGCAATCCAAAACTGGCGGTGCCGCGATTGAAGCATTCTGCAACCGCGTTGCTGCACAATCGCTTATGAGCGAGAGCGAGTTTGTCTCGCTCTGG
This sequence comes from uncultured Planctomycetaceae bacterium, assembly GCA_964576465.1. Lineage (GTDB taxonomy): Bacteria > Planctomycetota > Planctomycetia > Pirellulales > JAEUIK01 > CAZNXE01. Next base: position 8,658 of record CAZNXE010000027.1, on the reverse strand, counting down.
AATGCTCGCGATTCGTCGCGCACGCTAGCTGTTCAGATAGACGCCATCGCCGACCATTTCAACGTGAGCGGCGAAGTGGTTGCTCGAAGGCTCTTGGACCGGCGAGTCATCCGTGCGATTGAATACGAGAAGCTCCGAAAGTTCTTCTACCTTCGATGGCTCAAACACAAAGATGAAGAAAAAAAGAAGCGGAAAGAATCGAAGGGCGGTCCATCTTTCTACTTACAGCGTCTGCACTCCAACGGGCGTAGCTTCACGCAAACAGTTTTAGGGGCCTGTAACGCTGGCTCCGTGTCGCTCCGTGACGCTTGTGCTGTGTTGAATGTCAAGGTCGGACACCTACCCAAGTTAGCTGAGGCTGCTGGAATGAAGCAATCTCCCACAGTGGGAGGTGCCTCTTGAAAAAGCAGAAGTATTGCCTCGACACCAACGTCTTGATTCAGGCATGGAATACCTATTACTCGATGAAGCTAGCGCCCAACTATTGGGACATCCTCGACGAGATGGCCCAAAACGAGACTGTGTTTTGTACCCATGAGGTCAAGCGGGAAATCGAGAAAGTTGACGATGAATTGAATGAGTGGACCAAGGCACGAGACTACCTGTTTCGCGATATTACAGAAGACGTGCAACAGCATGTGCGTGATGTTTTGAAAGCCTTCCCCCGCCTGGTCGACACGACAAAAGACCGGTCGATGGCTGACCCATGGGTAATCGCTCACGCACTGGCAGAGAATGCAACTGTCGTTACCAAAGAGATGATAACACCGGCAGGCTCAAAAAGAATCAAAATCCCTGACGTGTGCAACACGTTCAGCGTCCGCTGCGTAAACGATTTTGAGTTTGTCAGAGAAGTGGGCATCACGTTTACAGCAAAAAGGAAATAGCACAGTTCCAACAAGGGAAGAAGCATTTGAAAGGGAGAGTCGAAGGTGAAAGGAACCAATTAGCGTTTCGTTTCCCTCCCATTATTTCTCTGACAGCCCCTGCGCAATCCAACCATCCCAAACTTCAAGCCAGCAGCTTGTGGGTTACGGTGCCGTGGACGTCGGTTAGGCGATAGGGGCGGCCTTGGAAGGTGAAGGTTAGCCGCTGGTGATCGATGCCGAGGAGATGCATGATCGTGGCTTGCAGGTCGTGGACGTGCATCGGGTCTTCGACGGGATTGAACCCTAGCTCGTCGGACTTGCCCAAGGTGAACCCAGGCTTAACTCCGCCGCCGGCCATCCACATGGAATAGGTGTGGGGATGGTGATCGCGTCCGGCAACGCGCCCCAGCGTGGCGTTGGCTTCGACGATTGGCGTGCGGCCAAACTCACCACCCCAAACGACCAACGTGCTGTCGAGCATGCCACGCTGTTTGAGGTCTTTGACCAGCGCGGCACACGCCTGATCGGACTTGCCGCACATATTCTTCAAGCCGCCCTTAACGTCGGAGTGGTGGTCCCAGCCCTTGAGATAGAGGTTCACAAAACGAACGCCCCGCTCGACCAGCCGCCGAGCCAGCAGGCACTGCCCGGCGAAGGTGTCTTTCCCCAGTTCGACGCCGTACATGTCCAAGGTGGCCTGGGTTTCTTGCGACAGGTCCATCAGTTCCGGCGCCCGGCTTTGCATGCGAAACGCCATTTCATAGGAGCTAATTCGCGAGGCGATTTCAGGGTCGCCCACGATGCCGAAGCGTCGCACGTTCATTGCGCGGACCAACGAAAGCGAGTCGCGTTGCAGTTGGATGTCGACGCCCGGTGGGTTCGCCACATTGACGATTGGCTGCCCTTTGCCGCGAAACGGCACGCCGGCAAACAGGGTTGGCAGGAACCCGCTATTAAAGTTCGCCACGCCACCACTGGTGCCTCCGCCGGAGGTAAGCACCACGAAGCCAGGCAAGTCGTCGCATTCACTTCCAAGCCCATAGGTGACCCATGCGCCCATGCTTGGTCGGCCGGGCATTGGGCTGCCGGTGTTGACAAAGATTTGCGCGGGAGCATGGTTGAAATGATCGGCGTTCAGAGAACGAATGATCGCAATGTCGTCGGCCACCTCGCGCAGATGAGGAAGTGCCTCGGAGATTTCCGCCCCGCTTTGACCGCATTTCTTGAACGCATATTGCGGGGCCATCAGTTTGGCGTTCTGTTGGGCGAACGCCAATCGCAGATCTTCTACCAAGTGTGCCGGCGGCGATTCGTTATGGTGTTTCTCCAAGGCCGGTTTGTAGTCGAGCAAATCGCAATGGCTGGGGCCGCCGGCCATGAATAGGAAGATGACGTTCTTGGCCCGCGGCGTGTGATGCCCCGGCTTGGGAGCCAGAGGGTTGGTAATCGGAGGTGCATTGTCCTGCGTCGCAGGCGCGGCATGCGCCGAGGCCGATTTTGCGAGCAACGACGCCAACGCCATCTTGCCGATTCCCACACCGCAGTCTTGGAAGAAGTGCCGCCGGGTGAGATCGCGTAATGCATTGTTCTCGTGATGTGACGTGTCACGCACGATGGCTACTCCTTGGTAATCGATTCGTCGAAGTTGAGCACCACACGCACAACGGTTGTTAACGCCGCTAGCTCGTCGAGGGCAACGTTGGCCGGAAGTTGTTTGTCGACCATGCCGGCAACCTCTGCCGCGTTCAACGTTTGGGCGGAGAACCGTGTCAGTTGTTCATCGTGGAATTTCAAGATGGCGTCGAGTTCCTCCGCGTCTGGCGGCCGGGTGAGAAACCGCCGGAAGATGTCGACGATGCGCGCTTCGGTCGTCGGTGGGCCGTCGATGATTGCTTTCAGAGCGAGTGACTGGGCAGCTTCGACGAAGCCTGAATCGTTGAGCAACGTGAGTGCTTGCAGCGGCGTGTTACTGCGGTTGCGACGAACGACACACGTTTCGCCGCTGGGGCCGTCAAACGTGCCGAACATGGCATAGGGTGTTGTTCGCTTGGCGAAGGTGTACAACCCTCGGCGGTAACGATCGGGCCCCTGGCTGGTTTCCCATTTGAATGTGCCGTATGAAAGGTTCGTGACTCCCTCTGGCTGCGGAGGAAAAACGCTAGGACCGCCGATTTTGGGATGCAGCAACCCGGCGGCCACCAACGCAATATCGCGAACCATCTCCGCATCGACGCGAAACCGCGGTCCACGCGCCAAGAGAAGATTCTCCGGGTCGCGCTCTAGCAGTTCTGGAGTGATATAAGATTGTTGCCGGTAGGTTGCCGAGGTGACGATCAAGCGGTGCATGGTCTTGAGCGACCAACCGCGGTTCATGAACTCCAGGGCCAGCCAATCGAGCAGTTTGGGATGCGTTGGCGGTGACGATTGAGTTCCAAAGTCTTCCGTGGTGCGAACGATGCCGGCACCAAAAAAAGCCTGCCAATGGCGATTCATCACCACGCGGGCAACAAGCGGATTGCGATCGTCGACCAACCATCGGGCCAGTGCAAGCCGGTCCAGTGGCGCGTCGGCTGAAAGCGAGTGCAGCATCTCGGGCACACCGGGGGTGACTTCTTCTCGCGGTTTGAGATACTCACCCCGCTCGCGAAGATGCGTTGGACGTGCATTCTCCGGCGCTCGCTCTTGCATGACCAACGTGGTTTCATATTGCGGCATCTCCCGGCGAAGCGTGTCGATGGCCTTTTGCTGCTCAGCAAGCAGGGGCGAGTCGAGCAGGAACTGATACCTCATCTCGCGGTGCTGCTCGTCGGAGCGTTGATCTTCGGGCAAGAGCAGTGCGACCTCGATGTTTGCTGGGACTCCGGCAGCTTTGATTGGCAAGGAGTCGGAGGTGGCAGAAAGACGGAATCGCCCGATGGTCATGTTGTGGATGTAGATCTGGTGGAGCTTGACGACGAGTCGAGCACCGCCGTTGAACGTGATGGGCTCGGCGAAAGGAAACACGGCGTGGTGCGGCTTGCCGGTCTCGTCGCCAATGCGCCATCCGGTGTCGAAGTTGCCGTCCAACGCAAGGGCTGCCGAGCTTTTCTCCTTGGCATAGTCTTCCGATGCGTCGACCAGCGAGACAGAAACCGGATCCGCGGTGCCATGGCGTGGGAAGGCTTGAACCTCGATCTCACTGAGCAAAAAATCGCCTTTGGTGATGATCTCTCCGACGGAAATCGGAGCACGCCCGGGACCACCCGCTGGCAAACTTTCGTGCGGCAAGACCTCTAGTTTCAAGGCGGTGATCCGCGGGAGATCGGTTTCAATCTCAATGGTGTACACGTCGTTGTTGGGATAGTTTCCGCCGGCCAACAGAGAGTCATCTTCGAGAACTGTGAAAGTCGTTCCCTTGCTCGATGTCGCGATCATCGGATGCAACGTTTCCCAATGACGCGCGACCTCTCGCTTGCTGGCAAGCCAGCCTTGAAGTTCGTCTTCCAAACGCGGCTGATCGGGCCCCGAAGGCCACTCTGTTTCGAGTTGGGCTTCCAGCTCAGTAATATGTTGGCGAGCTTCGGTTCGTTGTTGCTCGATACTCGGGTCTGGTAGGTCGAGCGTGGGCTCGTCCGCGTTATTGAGAAACGCGAAGAGCCGATAGTATTCCTGCTGTGAAATCGGGTCGTATTTGTGCGAATGACATTGGGCGCATCCGATGGTCACTCCCAGCCATACTGTGCCGGTGGTGTTCACCCGATCGATGATCGACTCGAAGCGGAATTGTTCAACCTCGATACCGCCTTCTTCATTGAGCATGGTATTGCGATGAAAACCGGTGGCCGTTTGTTGGTCGAGTGTCGCGTTTGGCAAAAGGTCGCCGGCAAGTTGTTCGATGGTGAATTGATCGAACGGCATGTCGTCGTTCAGTGCGTTGATCACCCAATCGCGATAGGCCCAGACCGAACGCGGACGGTCTTTTTCGTAGCCGTTGGTATCCGCATAGCGCGCCAAATCGAGCCACAGCCGCGCCCAACGTTCACCATAGTGTGGCGAGTCGAGCAGCGTATCGACCAAGCGATCGTAAGCGTCGGGGCGGCTGTCGTTGACGAAAGCATCGGCCTCCGCCACGGTGGGTGGCAAACCGATCAGGTCGAGATACAGCCGCCGCACCAATGTGTAGCGATTAGCCTCGGGCGAGGGTTGCAATCCGGCTTGTTCGATTCGGGCGAGAACAAAGTGGTCAATCGAGTTCTTCACCTGGTCGATGGACTGGACCGTGGGAATCTCAGCATTTTGCGGCGCGATGAATGCCCAATGCTGTTCGTAGGTGGCGCCTTCGGCGATCCAGCGACGAATCGTCTCTTTCTCCAGATCAGACATCTCCATCTTCGCGTCTGGCGGAGGCATGCGGTCGTCGTCATCGCTGGAGGTGATCCGCGTGATCGCTTCACTTTGATCAGGGTCGCCGGGCACGATCGCTCGATATCCGCCTAAGTCAGCCGTCGCGCCTTCCATGGAATCTAGTCGCAGATCGGCTTCCCTCGCAGCTTCGTCCGGTCCATGACAGACAAAGCAACGCTTGGCGAGAATGGGCCGTACATCACGGCTGTAACTCAGCGGGTCTTCGGCAATCGTGGGAGTGATCAACCAAGTTACCGCGATAAGAAAGACCGGCACATGGCTGATGAACAGATGCAGAGAGTTGTTCTTGCGCATGAATCCGATGTCCTAAGTCAGACGAATATCCTGGTTAAGCGAGCAGGTGGGAGTTTCTCGCATTCGGCGGTGGGACACATTTCTTACTCCGATGCATGGTTGCAACGGGAGAAGAAGAGCTGCCGTAGCCCGACTCCCATTATAGCCAAACCCAAAGTTGGCTGGTAGGAACCGCGCGCGAGGAAACTGTCTTGAAGACCACTGCCGACGAGAAATGTGGCGGAATTGCCGGTCGGCGGAAGATGCTTGGACGGGGTGGCCCAGCCGTCCGGCTAGGTCGCGTAGCGACAAGATGCCGCAGGTAAGATTCTGTGTTGCGAGAGAGCCAGGATTCCTGGACGGGTGGCCCAGCCGTTCGGCTGGGTCGCGAAGCGACAAGATGCCTCGGGTAAGATTCTGTGTTGCGAGAGAACCCGGATTCCTGGCTTGCGTATTCCTCAACCAAACTCCCCTAGCGGCCTTACCTCTGCAATCGTCCATCGTTAGGCACGGATTGAACTGAGGCTCGACTCGATCGTACCGCATAGCTGCTCTCAAGGCATCTTGTCGCTACGCGACCCAGCCGACTGCGCGGCTAGGCCACCCGTCAGTGCCGGAACCAAATCGATACGGAATGCGGGCACTGGCAGAGCCAGTGGCACCCAAATCTTAGGGCGAAAGGCGAAGCGGCTAATTTGTGGTGAGGCGCTTCAGCCCAAGTTTGTCGTCGGGGATTGCGAGGTGAACCGCTCCGGTTTGCCCTTTTCCTTGGACGGCAGTCCCGCTGGCGACGAGACACTTGCCACTGGAGATGGCGGCGATTCCATAGCTGCAGTTGAAATCGTATCGCCCGGTGACCGTGAAAGATTCGTCGGTTACGACCAATTGCTGCGGATTGCCGTAGCAGCCAAACCACCAGTGACCATCTGCATATTCGGCCGTTTGAATTCCCAGATGCGTTTGCCCGCTGGCGATCTCATGCCGCTTCACGAATTGGAAATCGCTGTCGTATTCATAGATGTAATTCTCGTTGATGTCACTGGGCAACCCGCCGACGACGAAGAACTGTCCTTGGTCGTGTGCCATTCCGCCCGCTCCGTAGATCACTTCCTGCACTTCGTGTTTTGCGAGGAGTGACAAGTCATCGGCTTGATAGACGTAGACCCAAGAGTCGGCCTTGCCTTGGGGGTTGTTAAACGCGCCGAAATTCACCGCGACATACAGTTTGCCATCGACGTAGGTAAGATCGCCGTGATGATTTTTCACATCGATTGTCTTGGCAATGTTCCCTTGAGAATCGGTTCTTACCAACGTGGTGGTGAAGGACCAGAAGATCGCTCCCTGACCGTCGACCGCGATGCCCTGTAGGTGGTTGGAATAGAACCCATCGCATTGCACCCCGTGGTACATTGCCGCGCCAGAGGGTGGTTCTTCGCCGCGCGTTTGAGATTGCGCTATCGTGGAGATCAACAGCAGGCATGCCACGGATACGAAACGTCTGGGAGTGATGAATGACATGGGCCACCTTCTGTTGTTCGCGCGGTGCGACATGGAGGGAAAATGTGAGGACGAATCTCGCACGAAGTCAGCGTGCCCCGCATCGCGTGAATTGCGATTCAATAGACCGAACCTTGGGCGAGCGATCTCGTCTGCGAGACTTCAGCCGCCTTGTAAACGGTTCGCACCGAGCCGAAGCCCATGCGTTGGTACAAACGAATCGCACCAACGTTTTGAGCGGTTACTTCGAGGAACGCCTTCGGAAGCCCGACGGCGCGGAAGCCATTGAGTGCGGCTAGCAGCAGCGATCTTCCAATGCCGCGATCGCGATGCGAGGGCGTGATGCCCAAATTCTGAATGGCACCAACTCCCGAGCGATCGTAAATGCCTTGCACGGTGCCGCAATACTCCACGATTTCGCCGGGCCCTTGGCAGTGCGCGACAAGCCAAGTTGCCTCGGGAAGAAAGCCATCTTTTTGTGCGATCTCCTGCATGAGCCGCTGACAGCCTTCGAGATCACCAAGGCAAGGAAAGACGTCAGCGTCAATCTCGCCGCGAAAACTTTCGTACTTCGTTTCGGCGTGTACATCAACCAGGGAAGGATTCCAGGGAACGAGGCAATACTCCACCGGCAACGGCTGGTGCGCAAGGCGACCTGCGATCAGGTCGATCTCCATTCGGAATCGTTTGAAGTATTTCAGCCCCATCGAGCACAAGCCTCTTCGCGAAGCTGTCAGGAATGCCACGAGACGGCAGTCGTCTCGCTGGTTACAGGCCTCATCTGCCCCTTGAATTTATCGCATCGCCTGCCGGACGGTCAAATCGACCGCCGCGACATGTGACGCAAATGGCTACATCGGCACTAGCATGCTATCAACGACCCCATTTTGGCGGTGGTCGATAAATCCGGCACAGGACGCAAATCGGCCTCCCGCGGCCCCCGACCGCATTGCCCGCACGATTGGTGAGCCACTTCGGGCGCTTTTCGTTGAATCGCGCTACGAACCCTTCTTGCCAGACCGCTTTTTCGGCGCATTCGCAACCAGGTTGCGCAGCGTTCTTAAATTGATGACGTCCAGCGGCTCCCCGTTCTCTTCCCCCTTAGGTGTCTCCAGGTACATGGGCACCTTCTTAAACCGCCGATCGTTGAGCAGGTGGCGGAAGGGCTCTAAGCCCAAGTGTCCACGTCCGATACGTTCATGGCGATCGACCCGGGACCCCAATTCGCGTTTGCTGTCGTTCAGATGGAAGGCCCTAATCTTTTCCAGCCCAAAGGTTTGCTTCATCGCGCGAATCGTTGCCAAGTATTCCGCCCGGGTGTTCATGGGATAGCCGGCGGCGAACACGTGGCAGGTGTCGACGCATACTCCGACACGCTCGGGGTCTTTCACGGCATCCAGGATTTCGGCCAGATGCTCGAATCGCCAGCCCAAATTACTTCCTTGGCCCGCGGTGGTTTCAAGCAGGCATTGGGCAGCCACGCCCCGGCATTGACGATGAACCTCGTCGAGAGCCTTCGCGATGCGACGGAGTCCCTGCTCCTCGCTACTGGTGGTGAACGCGCCGGGATGTGCCACGACATAGGGAATTCCCAACTGCTCGGCACGCTGGAGTT
>CAZNXE010000026.1:0-34668 GCA_964576465.1 uncultured Planctomycetaceae bacterium | reverse complement strand
CCGAGGGTTTTCGAGTTTTCCATTTTAATCAAACAAAAGACTCGCTTGATTGGGGGTTAGTCGGGAATCAATTATCAACTCAGCTGGCCAGGAGTATCAGCCAATGAGCAGCAAAAAATCTCAGAACAACATCGTTCGCACCGTCCAAGTCGGGCCCATTGTCATTGACATTCTTCGCGGTAGCACGATGGACGGGCATAGCTATCTTTACTATCAGCCGACGCGAGCCTGGCGTCCGGCAAGCGGGACGCGAGAAAATTTTTCGCCCCGATTCTACGACCGCAACGAGAAAGATTTTACGGAGGCCATCAAAGAGGCCTCAAAATGGATTCGGAGCAATCCGCAGGCAGCAGACCCCGATTACCAGCCAGAGCAGATTGCCGCGTAGCACGCCATGCACGCGGCAGCAGAAAATCTCGTATTCTTCGACCTAGAAACTGCGGGGATCGCAGAGAGTTCGGCAATCATCCAGATCGCAGCGATAGCCGTAAACTCTCAGCTGCGAGAGCTTGATAGTTTCGAGACCAAGATACGATTCGACATCGCCGGAGCCAGCACAGACGCACTCGCCAAGAATTGCTTCGAGCCCACCGTCTGGAAACGCTTGGCACGAAGACCGGACGAGGCCGCGAAGCGGTTCGGAGATTTTCTTCGCCAGCATGCAACGGTCGACATGGTTTCGGCTAGAACTGGAAAACCTTATCAACTCTCTCAGCTCGTTGCCCACAACGCAGCGTTTGACGGGCCCATGCTTCAGGCGTGGTTTAAACAGCGTGGCATGTTTCTGCCGGCCTCACGCCGAGTGTTCTGCACAATGCAAAGGGCCTTGTGGCTCTTTCACGAGCACCAGGATATGACCCCGCCGGCCAATTACAAGCTTGGCACACTCTGCGAATATTTTAGTATTCCGCTGTCGGACGATGAAGCCCACGATGCGATCGCCGACGTGCGGGCCACGGTAGAGCTTTACCGGATGCTGATGGCTGGAAAAGAGATTGGAACTCGGGAGGCCGCCTGATGCTCATCGTTCAGCTGCCGGCTTTCTTTTTTCTCGGAGCACTTGTACTTGCGTTTCCGAAAGCGGCAGCTGTAGCATTCTGTATCTGGCTCGCATTGGTTGCTTGGCGACACATATGAGAAGCAACTCTGTGTTTCAGAACAGCCATCTTTCAATCTGATTACCGAATGTTGTCCATCCAGGGACAGTGCGACGACCAAAAAGCTCTAGGTAAGGCCCAGGGCTCACCTGCTCGACAAGTTCACGAATCGCGTCGGGTTTCGTGGAGTGGGAAGTTCGCCTGACTTCGAGCCAACTCTTGACGTTGTTTTGACCAAACGGCAAGCTTCCGCGAACCCCTAACAGCATCAATTCATGTGCATTCCGCCAATAATTCCCCATTCCGATTTGAGGTTTCACCCAGGCAAAGTTTGTTTTGTACTGAAAGCCCCAAGCCTTCATGATGTCGAAGGACTCAGGCAAGAGAGCATTGGGAACCCAGAAGTGAAGATGCGCGTTATCGGCCACCAGTTCACGCACTGGAAGCTCACGGAGCTGCCGGTAGCTCATGGTTTGATAGTGGGTTGCTGCCGCCGCTCGTGACGAGGTATTGCGAAAGGACCACGGCACATCCGCGTAGACACAAGCAAACTTTTGCTCGCTCTCTATGAGGTCGTCCAAGTCCTGTATGACTTGGCAGTCCGACATGTTGTCGACAACCTGGGCCATAGCTAATTACCATTACGGACTGGGGACTGATCGTCGTGGACGGTCTCATGGTCCCACCACGGTGGATCATGTTGCTTCTGGAGAAGAGTCTTAGACCCACATCGCGCACAGATTGTTGAACGAAAAGGCGCGAACCATTTTGCCGTGCAGCAAGAACAGGCTGAGTACCACCAGCCACGCTTACGATGTTCCGGTGTCAGAGTATCTGCCATAGAATGCCTCCCATCGACCGACCAATGCCAACCCAACAGTTGGCTCCACTAACGGTCGATGGTAGACCCGATTAGAAATGCCGCAAAGCAACGCGGACGCCACACGAATGCCATGTTCGGCTTCTATAGGGCACAGACGGGTGCACGCTCACTCGGAATGCCGATTCAGTTACGGCCCAGCGTTGTCGGGAAACACTTCGGCAATGGCCCGCTGCTGTTGGTCCGGAAGCAGGTGGCGATAACGTTTCACCATTTCTTCGGTCTGATGCCCAACCCAAGCATTGATAATTCTCTGGTCAATCCCGGCAGCGGCACAATTGGAACAGAACGAATGTCGAAACACATGCCATCCGCGAGCTTTGCTCCATTTCGAGCCAGACATAGTGCGCTTGAAATGGTCGTGAGCCTGATCGCAGGTGACACGAGTAACGGTGGTCGCTTTTCTTTTCGAACGTTCCATTCCAGGAGGAACTGCAAACGTGAACTTGCCGCCAGGGTGAGCCGCAACGTATTCCCGAAGCACTTGCCGCAGAGCGGGCGACAGCGGTACTGATCGCGTCGTGAGTCGCCCACGTACTCGCTTCTTCTCGCGAATCGTGATCTGCCCAGTGGCAAAATCAATGTCGTCAAGCTCTGATCGCAACATTTCGCTACGTCGAGCGCCGGTATGTGCTGCAAAGACGAACATCGGATAGAGAAACTCATGTGAAGTAGTGGCCCGAACGTAAGCAAGCAATTCGGTAAGCTCGGCAGTTGTCAGGAACAACGCTCCCCAAAGTTCACCCTGCTCACCTTCGCTTAGAGTCCCTCTGGCAATACGACGCTCAATTTCGGCCAGTGTTTGAAACGGAGGTTTTTCAGTCTCCTTTGGATAGCGAAGCCCCTTTAGTGGCAATTTACCCGTGACGTGACCAGAGTCCTTTGCCCAGTTCCAAAGCGTCCGTAGCGTAGTGAGTTCTTTCTTGATAGTGGCTGCACTGAGTTTCTTGCTGCCAATGCCAGGGTCATTACCTCGCTTGCCGACATAACCCTGTAAATCTTCTAGGTCGACAACGGGCAAAGCGAGCGAAGCACCTAACACGCGGCGAAGGTGATTGAGGTGAGTTTCCATTCCACTAATCGTGGACTCCTCAAGAGAGCCTTCCGGAATAGCCGCAAGAAAAGCCTTAGCGAATTGCCCGAGTGTGCGAAGCTTTCGCTTTGGGTTAACTGGCTTCTCTCCATTGAGCTTTCCGTCTGAGAGCAAAAACGTAGCGACGTCAGCATCGGCAGGAACTTCAAGTCGTCCGCTTTCAAGTAGCCGGATGTTTTCATCGACGCGATGACGGCGAGCGTTCGCAGTTTGCGAATCGCAGGTGCGAAGTGCTCTTTTGAATTTGAGGCCGCCGTACCAAAAACCGATGTGGTAGCGTCCGGTGGAGGTTTGTTCGAGCCAAGCCATCGTAGGTTCTCCTGTGAGTAGAGCCTAAGAAGCTCACTCCAGGCAGAACAGCAATACGACTGCCCTACGAACGCAACAGCGCCCCAAAAGCGCCCCAAGTTTCGCGATTCACTCGGGAAGAGGACTCGACGCCAATCGACGTAAGCCCTTGTCAGATAAGAGTACCGGAGGTGGGACTTGAACCCACACGGCCCGAAGGCCACTGGATTTTGAATCCAGCGCGTCTGCCAATTCCGCCACTCCGGCTGAAAAGTTGGCTCTCAACTTGCGGCAATTGCTGGTGTTTGTCAATGGTGCGTCGGGATGGATGGGGCTTACGTACTTAGTTCGCGGGCGTCGTCTTCGGCGGCGGCGCGGAGACGTTGGGGGAAGTCGGGGAACTGCGAGACGATGCGGGCCCAGTTTGGAATCGCGGCGTTCCCGGAGGGATCTTGCTGGTAGGTTTCGCCAGCAACCATAATTTGTTCGGCAAAACCGTCAACGGCGTGTTCTTCGGTGTGGCGTGCAAACTCAAGTCCGTTGATCAACGCGTCGGCATGGTATTGGCGAATGGCGTCTTGGGCGGCCCGAACGTAGGCGGAACGAATCGTATTAAAGTGCCCTGCTTCCAGCACCGTGCCCATGCTCGCCAAGGTGCGGAAGATCGTCGTCAGGATATCGCGGGCCATCTTCATAAGCCCCTTGCTCGGATCGTCCAACGATAAATCCTGGTGTTTGTGCTCGTACTTGCAGCACAGGTCGACTTGGCACACCTTCTTGGGAGAAAGATTTCGGAACACTTCGGCCAGCGTGCCGACTTCGAGGCCCCAATCGCTGGGAATCCGATTCGATCGGGCCAGGGATGCCGAAAGAGCAAACTCACCTGCCAGCGGATAACGAAAGCTTTCGAGAAACGAGAGGAACGGGCTGTAACCCAAGACGGCAATCAGTGCTTCGACCAAAGGTGAAACGAGCAACCGCACGACACGGCCATGGAGACGATCGGTGCTGCGGGCATAGTAGGCTTTGCAGAATTCGAAGTCGAGACTGGGATGCGCCATCGGGAGGCACAATCGGGCCAACATGGTTCGGTCGTAGGAAACAATGTCGCAATCTTGAAGAACGTAGGCGTTCAGGGTCGGGTCGGCGGCCAAGTATCCAAAGGCTGTCCACACCGCGCGGCCCTTGCCAGGGGCGCCTAAAACGATCTCGGCCGATTCGAGTGTCGCGTAAAGCTCTTGTGTCCGCTTACCATCGGTCCAGAGAATCTGCGCGCGATCGCCCAATTGTGCGACAATCCGTTGCGTCTCTCGATAGTCCTCGACATCGGGCGCGACACCAAGCACGACGATGATGTGGTGAATGTAGGTTGCCTCGACTAACTGGCCGATGATCTTCGCGAACGGAGCCGCACGCATGTCAGAGGCCGTCGTCGGCAGAATGAGACCGATGTGGTAGTCTCGACACGCTGCGGTGAGAACGGATTCGAGCTGTTCGAGATCAACTGATTGCAGGTCGTGGAGTGTTGTGATCGGTCCGTGTTGATGAAAATCCGCCATGTTCGTGCTCCCGCGACGTGTTCTGTTCAGCCGCCAATAGAGAAGCGACCATCGTCCATTCATAGGCACGATTGTAACGAAGCGTTGAACGTTCGGCGACTGGCCATCGTTCTATATGCGATTGCCGCTACTTTGTGGGAGTATCCACCTCAACGCATGCGAGAAGCGGTCTGGTACCTACCGATTCGGTGGAGATTGGGGCGGTTTAGAATCGCGGCTAATTCAGTCGCGGCACGTGCGTAGGAGAAATACTCCTTTGCAATGCGGTAGTTATGATCGACCATCTCCTGTCGCAAGGTCTCATCGGCGAGTACTTGATTTATCTCCTCCACAACACGATCGGTCGGATAGCCGTCCATGACGATCGCTCGGAATCCACAGGGTTCGATATCCGTACGGTAGATTGAGTAGCGGTTGCAAACGATCGGCTTCTTGTAATACATGGTTTCGAGAAAGGCGTTCCCGAACCCTTCGTATGTCGACGGATACGTGATGAGATCGGCGTTTTGATACGCATCCCAAACGCCATATATCTTTCGACCGTCGGGCCTTGTTCCGCGCGCGGCGGCAACGTGCGTTCCGGCGAAGATCAGTTCCACGCCCAGCAGTTCGGCATAGTCGCGAATACGTTTTAGATAGCTGTCGCCTTCGTCGCTTGTGCCATGTGTGACGACAAGTTTTGCCTGGCGGTGATCGACGCGACGGGTCAGTTCGATCGAGTGCTCGATTCCTTTACGCCGCACGACCCGGGTCGGCTGCAAGATCAACAGTTCGTCCTCGTCGACACCGATGTCCTTTCGGAACCCACGACCGTAGTCGTCCATGGGAGTGGCAGCGGTATCGAAGTCCATCACATTCGGGATCATATGAAACGGTAAGCCCGTGCGGCGACTAAACTCGTGTCCTGCGAGTGAATTGATTACCACGTGTTCGATGGAGCTCACCGGCGGGGGAAAAGCCGCCATGAGGTAGTCTTCCACCGAGTTCACCAAGAATCGCTCGCGCTCCCAGACAAAGTCATGATGATGTGCGATGCAAGGAATTCCCGTTTCCATGATCACTTCGATCAGGGCCAACCCCAGGGGAATATTCATGGGAATCGTGAGCACGTTCTCCGCAATCAGAAGGTCGAGCTCAAGAGCTTTCAGCGCGGTATAGAGATCTTGCTTAATGGCCCGTTTTGCATCATCTACTTGTTGGGTTGTATCGGGAGAGCGATGCAGCTGCGAGAAAGACGCCTCGGCGATCTCACGAATGGTCGGATGTCGAAAATCTGCTAACTCGATGATTCGCGTATGGCTGGGCGATCGATCCGAAAATCCGGCGACGTAGAAACACTGATACCCCATCTGCTCTAGAATCTCAGCCCACTTGCCGATCTCCAGGCTCACGCCGTCGGTGCCGGAGATGCGCGACGATACAAATCCAATGTTATTGATCTCTTGTGAGTCGTGCGGCGACATCGGAATCAACTAACGTAGTAAGAAGGATCGCGATTCAGGACGAACGAAATTCTAGCCAGACGACTTGGAATGGAGCGAGCCGGAAACGATGCGGTTCACTCACATTCTGGCCCGAAAGCAGGTCGTGCGAAAGCGGTGAGGCCTCGATTTCGGATAAGTCCACTTCCCTCGCCGTGCTGCATAGATTCGCCAACACAACAATCTGCTGACACGCATCAAGGCTCTGTCGCACGAAGCCGAACACACCATCGACGGACAACGACAACGGTTGTTGCGGGGCCTCGGGATGAAATGCTGGTTGCGAGATTCGTGTCGAAAGCAACTGGCGATAGCCCTTCAGTACACGCGATGGCAAGCCATCAGGATCGCTCAAGAGGGCCTCAAGCTCCGCTTGTTCATACCGGCGGCGATTGATTCGTCGGGCGATGCCGGATTGTTTCCAACCGTCAATATCGTTCGGGGTGCCGACCAGGCTGTGGAAATAGATACCGGGAATTCCTCGCAGGGCAAGCATGATTGCCTGCGAGGCGAGGAATCGAGTCGCGTGAAGCTCCACCTCCATGCCGTCGGGTTCGCCCAGGGCATCGAGATACGAAATGTTCAGTTCGTAGGGTGCTTCCGAGCCATCAGGACGTTGTCGCAAGCCGACGGTACCGCCGCGTTGTTTCACGGCTTCAACCAGGTGCTCAATCCGCTCGTTCGACACGAGACCCTCAAGTGGTCGCACGCCAATCCCGTCGTGCGAGGCGGTGAAGTTGAAGAACGTCGTGCCGGGAAGTGTCTCGCACACACCGGGTAGCCAGGCAGTAAGCGGCCCTGCGTCTTCGTTGAGATAGGCGTCGAGTAGCAATGGGGGAAGGCTGAACTGGTAGACCATCTGCGCTTCGTCGCCAGAACCGAAGTAGCTAATGTTCTCTTCGTGTGGAACGTTCGTTTCGGTGAGCAACCAGACTCCCGGCGCGACCATCGCCAACACATCCCGCATCAGCCGCACGACCGTGTGTGTTTGCGGCAAATGAATGCACGATGTGCCGGGCTCTTTCCACAGATAGGCAATGGCATCCAAGCGAATGATCCTCGCGCCATGTCGCACGTAGAACAACAGCACATCGATCATCTCGACAAGCAAGTGCGGGGATGCAAAGTTCAAATCGATCTGATCTTTGCTAAACGTCGTCCACAGATACCGGAGTCCTCGGCTAGTTTCAAACTCGGTTCGCAGCGGCAAACTGCGGGGACGCGTCACCGCCGAGAGGTCCGTCGTGGGGTCGACTTCCACAAAATATTCATCGTGGGGATGCTTGCCGGCAAGATAGTCCTGGAACCACTGGCTTTCCCGCGAGCAATGGTTCAAGACAAGGTCGAAGGCCAGTCGAAACGATCGACCAAGACGGTCGATGTCGTTCCAGGTACCCGCCCCGGGATCGACTTCACGATAGTCGATTACCGAAAATCCATCGTCTGACGAAGATGGATAGAACGGCAGCAAATGAACCGTATTGACGAGTTCATCGATGCCCGCACCGCTGAGAAAATCAGCCAAGGTTGCCAGCGGATTTTTGCCCGTGGCGTGGAGTTGGTCGCCATATGTGATCAGGGCCACATCGTGCTGATCCCACTGCCCTGTTTCTTCATTCCGAGTGAGTGTTCCGTGCCGCTCGACGACTCGCAGCAGTGCTTCGAGACACGCGGCGGCTTGGTCGCCATACAAGTGTTCGAGATGCGAGCGAAGTCGGGTGATCGCTTGTGCATCCAGCAACATCGCGGTCATCCTAGGCTGCGGATTAGAGGTTATCCAGGCCAGAGAAGTTGGTGATCAACGATCGAAGCTTGCGCCGTAGGACGGAGTAACTAAAAAATGCCTTGCCCAGCTCGTAGTTCTTGCTCACCATCTCCTCACGGTAGTCCGCATCATCGACGACACGTCGAACTTTGGCAACCGTCTCGCGTGTCAGGTAGCCATCCATTGTGATGACTTGAAAATCTTTCGGCTCGATGTCGTTGATGAAGATCGAGTAGCGATTCACCAGCACCGGCTTGCGATAATAGAATGCCTCGAGCAGTGCGTTTCCAAACCCCTCGTACAAACTGGGATAGGTGATGAAGTCGGCATAGGCATAGGCGTCGCCCATGCCGTATTTCTTTCCGTTCTGATCGCTATTCCCGTTCCCATTTTTTCGCCGAAAGTCCCCAACCCAAGTGTCGATGAATCGCAAGTCGACACCTTCTTGCTCGGCCATGTCTTTCAGAGCCAGCATATAGTCGGGTCCCTCGTCCCCCGACTCGTGGCTGACCAATAGTTTGCACCGTGGATCTTTCAGTTGTGCCAACAACGCAATGGAATGCTCGATCCCCTTTCTCGGGACAACACGCGTGGGTTGCAAGAAAATGATGTCGTCGGGTCTGAGACCCAGATCGGAACGGAATTGCGAGGCCTCTCCTTCAGGTCCTTCCGGTGGTTGTTCAAAATCAAGCACATTGGGTACCAGCACCGACGATGCCCCTCGCCGCCAAGAAAGATCTTGTTGGGCAAACGAATTAATCGTCACGTGTTGGATGGACGGTAGCGCCGGTGGGAACGCCATCGACAGAATGTCACCGATATTGTTGACGGCGAAACGACTCCGCTCCCAGTAGAAGTCGTGGTGGTGGACAATGGTTGGAAGACCCGTCTCTGCGAGAAAATGCGTGATCGCAACGCCCAGCGGCAAATGCATCGGAATGCTCAGGGCGTTTTCGACGATCAAGTACTCGATCTCGAATCGCTTAACAAAGTTGTACAGTGATTCTTTCAGGTGCGCGGCAATTTCATAGAT
Source organism: uncultured Planctomycetaceae bacterium (assembly GCA_964576465.1). Taxonomy (GTDB): domain Bacteria; phylum Planctomycetota; class Planctomycetia; order Pirellulales; family JAEUIK01; genus CAZNXE01. Next base: position 25,472 of record CAZNXE010000026.1, on the reverse strand, counting down.
GCGTTGCGTGACGGCGGGATCGCGGTGGAGCTTTCCCCAGACACGCTCATTGATCCACAGATTGTCGGCGTGGCCGAAGTGGGCCTCTTCCACAAGCATGCTGGTGCCAGGGTCACGATCTAGCTTACCGCCGAACCAAAAGCTGATGTGCTTGTGGTCCCACAGCACTTGAGCCCACTTCGCACTCTCCTGCGAAACCCCGTCGGTCCCGGCAAAGCGGGTTCCGATAAATCCGATGCGATGGCCCATGTTCGACTTTGTACGACTAAGGTGACGATGGCGTTGTGAGACTGCGCGGCAAGTCCGACAAGTGGAGAATGACTAAATCAGGCGTGATACCCGAGACCAGAGGATCCTCCGCTCGCAGCCGCAGGCTTCGGGCGTCTCCGGCAAAGAGAGCCGTACGAAAGCCTACCTTCTGGGCGGGGAGAATGTCGTTCCGCATGTCATTCCCCAAGTATAGGGTCTCCGCCGCGGCAATTCCCTGAGAAACGAGTATTTGTGCAGCCTTTTGGTAGAGGACTGTTCCCGGTTTGGCATGTCCATGCTCGAAGGAATAGTATCGAAGGTGCTCGTCAAAGCCTAGATCGTCTGGGGTCGATCCCAGCAGGCCCTCGAACAACGCCGGCGTGAAAAACTGGGCGTTGCTGACGATCCCCAGTTGCAGGCCCATTGCTCGGCACGCTTCGAGAGACTCGCCAAGGCCAGGCATTGGCCAAACGGGGTTGGTCCGCACTTCGTATTCCACGCACAACCGCTCCAGGTCAGGCGGAATCTCGCCTTCGATCTGCCCGGCAGCCCGCAATCGCCTGAGGGTGGTCATCCAGATCTCGCGAATATCTACTTCGGGGAATTCGATCCCCTGCTTCTTTGCAGCGGCGTGTTCCTCTCGAATCGCCTCGTGCAACCGTTTGACGACCTCGTCGCCACCAACGGTAAGCTCGATCCCCGCGCACAGCAGAGCCTCCGCGGCGGCATCACCTTGAATGGAGTTGTCGGCCAGACCAATATCACCGCTAGCAGAAATGAACAGCGTGCCGTAGATGTCGAACAAGACAGCACGAATCCCCACCAGGGGCCCTAGCTGGGCAACGGCTCCGGTGGGTCGTGGCTCCAGGGGCTGGCAGCGCTGACGAAGAACGTCTTGGATGGTTGTACTCATGCTTCCAATCGAATGGGTCGTAATCGATCAGCGGCCAAGAAACTCGCCAGCACTTGATCGCCAGAGCTTGGCGGCACAATAGGGCCCTCGTCCGGACATTGAAGCACGTCGGCGTAAACGCGCCGTAGCCGGTGTCCGCACTCGGCCAGCGAATAGGACTCTCGCACGACCAAGGCGTTGTGGTCAATCGCGTCCCCCTCACTCTCAACGTCGGCAGCCAGCGCGGGCGGCAGCCAGGGATTCCGTTCCAAGATGGTCTCGCGTCGCTTGGGTTCGGTGGCAACCAATCGAACGATCTCCGCCTGCAAATCGCGAGGGCAGGAGGCGAAGTCGATCGATTCTTCAACAATCAAGACTTCGAGCTGGTGATCGATGACGTTTTGAGCCGGAATTGGTAGGTCATACGTGGCGAGAACCTTCACATACACTGACCGCAACGCGGCAACCAGCTTGTCGCGCCCGACCCAAGCCGTGGGAACCTGCAAGCTTGGCTGCAAGTGATCAAAGCGGATGCCAGCCTTCACAAAGTCGGCTGTTATCTCTGGCAAATCGCGTCCTATCAGGGGCCGTCTGGCCAGCCATGATTCGAGAAACACCATGCCGAACCCCTCGGCAACACTGGTGGTAATGATTTGATCGCTGGCCGCAAGGTTCTCAACGAATGAAAAATCACCACTTCCTCCGACGTCAAACAGACATGGCAAACGAAGTTGCTTGGCCAAGCCCCGCCACGCAGCGTGGCTGGGTTGCTCTACTGGGTTGAGCGGAGCTAGCGTGACCGCGAACACGGCCTCTTCGCCAGCCAAGGCCGACCACAGCAGGATCTCGCCCAGGTTCTTGCGACGGATTCCACGCACCGGATACAGGACCAGCCGGCGATCGGGAGCGAAGTCATATTTCCGGGCGAACCGCTCTTTCGTCGCCGCGGCATCGGGCAATTCGGCGAACTCCGACACGGGGTTGGGAAGATCGTGCAATCGTTCTTCGGGCACACCAGCAGTAGCCAGTACACGCCGATCACGCCCGTTGAGCACGGCGTAGTGAATCCGTGACGCTTGCGGATAGAGCAACTCCGGCACGCGTTGGGCATGGCCATCGACCGACGCGACGACCTGGGCGTAGTTGTCTGGTCGAAAGTCCTCGGCAAAGTCATGAATGTGCAGCAGCAGCCCGAAGCCTTCTCCGGCAAGCTCGGCCAATGCTCTCGGCATTGCTTTGTTCTTGCCCAGCCCGTGGTTATGAATGTGCAACAGGGTATCGTTGGGCCCGAACCCGATCCTCGCCAATTCGTCTCGAAGCCGCTTGGCGAGTTTTTCAGGATTGCAAGGGCCGCCGGTGTCGTAGTCGAGTTCTTCGACAACAAGACGTGCTGGATCGAGTCCGTCGAATCCTGTGAGAAGTTCTTTCGGAGCCCCCTCATGGCGACCGCCATGGAGAAGTGCAACACGCAGTGGCGTTGCATGGTCGCGCGTGGCGTCGAGCGCCCGTAGATGATTCGTCACCACTTGCGTGACGCCACCGCGGTTGAAATGGTAATGCACGATCGCCACATTCATGGCCGCTACAATCCCTGATGAGCGTTAGCGCCGGTTCGGGTACCTGGGTTCAGTACCGGCACGGGTTCTGTATCAAAGCGACTTGGGCATTCGAGGGCAAGTCGAGCATGGCATTGATGGTGTATATTAGGCGAGCGGCGAATGAGAATATACCAAGGGGATGCGTGAGCGAGGGACCAACCGGTAATACACTGCGTTCCCTCGCTTACGCGTCGGGTTGGGATTGGCACGTTCTTATTTGCCGTACGCCTTAATCGCTCTTTTCGGTTCCCTCGCTCCTGCTGTGGCAGTGAAACATGATTGTCGGCACACCTCCAGAATCGGCCAGGCGCGTGGATGTGGCCGTCGTCGGGGCAGGCCCTGCCGGGGCCTCGGCAGCCCTCTTTCTGGCAAGGGCCGGTGCCCGTGTGGCGTTGATCGACAAGGCCGCACCGCCGCGATACAAGACTTGCGGCGGGGGGCTCGTTCGTCGGGCCGCTGCTTGGCTCCCTGAAGACTACCCGCTGAAGGTCGAGCGGTCGCTGCATGCGGCCTCGATGAATTTTCTCGATGCCGAACTCTCGTACACCGTGCGACGCGACGAACCGCTGGTGTGGATGGTGATGCGCGATCAGTTCGACGGTCAACTCGCACAAGCGGCAGTCGATGCGGGGGCAAGCTTGCTGGCACCCCAGGAAGTGAAGGCGGTTTCGCAACATGCAGCAGGAGTCGAGATCGAAACCGACAAGGGCCTCATCCATGCAGATTTCTTGATTGCTGCCGATGGGGCTGCCAGCCGCGTGGCGAAGACCGCCGGCTGGACAACCCGACCGAGATTGGCACCCGCGGTGGAGTGCGAAGTTCGTGTCCCCGACCATGTATTCCAGCGGTTCGACGACTGCGCACGGTTCGACTTCGACGTTGGCGTGACCGGCTACGGCTGGGTTTTCCCGAAACGCGATCATCTTTCCGCGGGCATCGTTGCCATGTGGCCACCAGCCGGCAATCTGAAACAAGCCGTATCGCGGTACTTTGAGCGGATCGGACTTGGGCCGATCGAGCACATCACTCAACATGGCTACTACTGTCCGTTGCAACCTCGACCTCAGGGGCTAGCCAAGGGGCGTGTGCTGCTGGTTGGCGACGCCGCCGGATTGGCCGACCCAATTACCGGCGAGGGGATCTCGCCCGCGATCCTCAGTGGACGTTTAGCTGCCGAGGCTATTTTGGCCGCATCAGGCGATGCCTCGACCGCCGTGAATCATTATCTTCGCACGCTCGATCAGCGATTGCTAAGCGACTTGAAACTTGCGAGGCTGTTGGCCCGTTGGCTCTACAACGCACCGCGAATGCGAAACTGGGTGTTTCAGCGACGAGGGCAACTTCTGTGCGAAGGCATCACCGAAGTGATTGCCGGCGACGCAACCTATCGAGAACTTGTCCTGCGACCGGGCAACTACCTAAAGCTACTAACCAAACGCACGCGTCGCACCTTCGGCCCCTCAACGGTATCCTCCTAATTGGCCGCTTGACGTCTGCCCCCGTTGTCAGGATCAGCGAGGGTCTGAGGATCGAACAGTAGCGGGAAAAATGGCCCTTCGACCTTTTGGCCCGGTGGAATCGGTGGCACGCCTTCCAACATGGGTTCTGGTGAATTGCTCACCACTCCGTCACGCATGGCATTGATCACCGTTGCTCGGCGCGGGCGATCGGTGCGATTCTCGAAGGAACCGTGTACCATCAGGGGATGATGAAACGAACACTGTCCTCGCTCTAGTTCAACGGCGACCGGCTTCTCGAACGCGGCGCGTTGTTCGGCGTTCAGCACGGTATTGATCTCCTGCATATCGCCCGCCAGTCCCGTGATGGGAAGCAGCTCCCAACGATGGCTGCCGGGAATGTAATGCACGGCACCGTTCTCTTTGGTCGAGGAATCCAGCCCGATCCAGCATGTCAGATGGCCGATAGGTTTGGTTCGCGTCCAATACGAATAATCTTGATGCCAAGCAACCACTCCTCCGTGCCGGGCCGGTTTGCAAAATAACTGATCGTGCCAGAATCGCACGGCTCCGCCCAATAACTGCGAAGCTGGCGCGAGAAACGCGGGGTTCCACAGCAAATCGTGAAACCCCGGCGCGACACGCCATGCACCCAATGCGTGGAACAGCACCGTGTCTGGCGATGCCGATTCGTTTGAATGAAACTCGTGGAACAGGCTGTGACTAGGATGCTTCGCATCGAACATCGGTTCGAGTTCCCCACATAGAGCATCGCATTGCTCTTCCGTTAGGATGCGAACGCCGGCAAGATAGCCGTGTGTTTCGTAGAATGCGACCTGTTCGTCACTGAGCCAGTACGGTTCCCACTCCTCCGGCGAAGTAGGCCAACGAAATAGATCGCCTATCGGGCGATGATGTTGCATCAGGTCTTCAACCATGGGATTCAATTCACCTGCTTGCGAATCAAGAAGAGTTGGCACGGCAACAACTAAATCTATCGGGGCCGCATGGGGTGGTCAAAGCTGCGTAGCCCACACGCGATTCCTGATTGCGTAAACAGAACGAAACACCGACCATGGCAGCTACATTGCACGATCAAGAGTTGTACTGCGCCACCTGCGATTGGAGCGAGGTGATCACGCTGAGTCGTGCGATGGTATGGTTGCGACGGGCAAAGATGTCCGGCGCGAAGAGCGACCCGACGCCCGAGGAAATACGCGAGCTATTGCCCGTGGCCGCGCAGCGGTTGGCGTGCCCTGAATGTGGACGGCAGCCGCTAGGCATTCGCGCGGCCGAGGATGATCCATCCGATTGGCCCGAGGCGGCAAAGTGCGAAGTCTGTGGGCAACCCATTCCGCCAGAGCGGTTGGAGATCATGCCTGGGGTAAAAACGTGTGTCGCATGCCAGAGCCGCGATGAAAAAGGGGAGATCACGGCGGAAGTTGACTATTGCCCCGACTGTGGGTCGCCGATGCAACTAAAGGCCCGACACGGAGCAGGGATCGCGCGGTACGTATTGTACTGCTCCCAATGCAGTTTTCGTTCGGCATGACGAACCACATTTCGTCTGAACTACTTCCAGTCCGGAATTCGAGCGACTCGCTAGAATCAGGGATCAACCTTGCCGCTCTCTGGGTGGGAAGTGAATTCCAACCCGGGTTCGAGGCAAAAAGCTACCCATCTCGCCAGCCAGCGGTATACTCTATTAGTGTCGTTCGTCCCTTTCCTCCTCGCTCCTTATGTAGGAACCCTGGTAGCATGTCCAAGAACCTGCTGACGAAATTCGTGTTGCTGGCCTTTGCGGTCGGCGGAATGGCTGGTTGCACCTGCTCGACGTGAGGCCCTACTCCCACGGGTCCCGTGCAGGACTCGCAAGATGTTCCTTTGGAATCATCCGAGACGAGCGACATCGAAGCGGAAACTTAGAATTCTTTGGCGTTGATTGCAGATTCCTTAGCGTGGATCACAGATTTCTTGGCGTGGATCACGCTGAGACGCGACTATGCTGATAAACCGGATTCTAGAGACGCCGGTTACCAGCACGCTTCTTATCCCATAGCGGAATACGCATCGTTTGAAATGTGCGGACATGCCGATCTAGAACGTCCGCAACTCAAACGTCTGTCTGATACTTTCTTCTCGGAATAATCCGCATCCTGGTCAGGTTCGGAATCGATCCGCACGGCGTACGCTCCTTCAAACGCGTCGGTGAACCGCTGCAAATGACTCCGCCTTAGATGGAGTATTCGCGTCGAGGCTACGGTACGTTCGTAAGCTAACCTTTACTTGATAGACACGAATCATCGAACTGCGGAAGGGGTACCATGGAGATCGAATTCGCACAATCCGAGAGCATCTGGCAGCAGATTTGCTTAGCGGGGCTCGGGCTTATTGCTTTGATTGCCTTTGTGGCCGTGATTAGTCCTACGTGGTTTCGTCGCCTCGAGGGCCTTCTTGGCCACACCATTGACACCTCCAGAATTCAAGAACTGCTGGAACGTCCGATCGACACGGATCGTTACCTCAGGCGGTACACGCGGCTGATCGGAGCGGGTGCTTTGTCCGTCGCGGTGCTGTTTGCTTCGTATCTCATCTAAGGAAACTCTGTGTAGGGCAACGCCGGCACTCAATTGGCAAGGCGTGAGCATTGACTTCGATGACGATCCATCCAGAACACCCTGAGATGTCGCCACTGTTGTGGTCCTTGACGGGTCGGCTGCATGAGTCAGATCCGATCATGTCGGTTGACGTCAACTCGAATCCGTTTCAAATCGGTCGCCGTTCGGACTTGTCGTTGTCTCTACAGCGATCGACCATCTCCGGTAAGCACGCCGAAGTGATGGAACATGAAGACCACACCCTCTGGATTCGCGACCTTGGTAGCACCAACGGAACCTACGTAAACGGCCGCCCAGTCGAGTCGGAACTGCAACTCAACGAGGGCGACCTGATTCAGTTTGCCGATGTTGCTTTTCGGCTGTGCCGTGAATCGGTTGTGAGAGACTCGGCAACCATCGAACGGGAAGTCGATAGTTGCGATCAAGCGTTGGCGCTCATGCAGTTCGACCGGCTGATGAGCCAGCGGGAAGTGATACCGTACTTCCAGCCGATTGTCTCGATCGATGATCAGCAGACCATTCTCGGATACGAAGTCTTGGGACGCAGTCGATTCTATGGACTCAAGACGCCGAAAGACTTGTTCCTCGCCGCTTCGCAGTTGAATCTGGAGAGCGAGCTGAGCCAGATGTTTCGCATTACCGGTCTGCAAGAGGGCATGCGGCTTCCCAATTCACCCATCTTGTTCCTTAATACGCATCCGATCGAACTGGATGAATCGGGTTTGGTGGAGTCGCTCGAAGCGTTGCGACGTCAGCACCCCGAACAACCGATCGCGCTGGAGATTCACGAAGCCGCGGTTACCAACCCGGTGCAGATGAAGCATATCCGCGAGGTGCTCAATGACCTCGACATGTGTTTGGCTTACGACGACTTTGGCGCGGGTTCGTCGCGGCTTATCGAATTAGCCGAGGTGCCGCCCGACTACCTTAAGTTCGACATGTCGCTGATCCACGGGATCCATCTGGTGTCAGAGCGACAACAGCAGATGGTCGAATCGCTGGTAAAGATGGCCACCGACTTGGGCATTGCAACCCTTGCCGAGGGAGTTGAGATCGAGGGCGAACACCTCGTCTGCCAACAGATTGGCTTTCAGTACGGCCAAGGCTACCTTTACGGCAAACCAGCTTCAGTCGGCACCGCGATACGCGATCCATCTCAAACACTGATCGAACAACAACTCCACCACACCATTATCTAGTGCGCCGTCGCCGGCAAAGTGGTGGTCGAAACGTCCTTTCGTCGAGCAGTTTCAGAATTCTCTTGCACGACATGGTGCATGACATTCATCGCGACTCGTTGCACCGTGTGTCACTCAATGCCAAACGGGGGCGGATAGCGCACCTCGCCCTCGACACCGCGCAACGCATCGGGAACAAGCTCGATCGCTTGGAATGCGTCTCTGGAAAACGGGGATCGTAGAATCTTGGCCAACTCGGACGTGAAGCCAAAACGACCGTAGTAGTTCGGATCGCCCAGCACGATGACGATCCGGTGGCCCTGATCACGACACGCTTCCAATCCCGCACGAACGAGCTTCGATCCGATCCCCTTTCGTTGTTCGCTGGGACTGACCGCCAAGGGGGCCAGCGATAACGCATCGACCGTACCCGAGGCGGTCTCAATCGGAAGTTCGCTGAATAGGATCGCGCCCACGATGCCACTCGATTGTTCGGCAACCAGAGCGATTCGCGAGAATCCGCCCGTCTGCAAACCCTCGACCAAGTCGGCTTCATCGACTTGGCCGAATGCCATCTCGTTCACGTTCCGTACCGCGCGGGAGTCACTGGCTTGCTGCGGGCGAATGATGGCGTCCTGAATCATGCGGCTTGCCTACTATCTCTGGCGACAGCGGTGCGTTTCAATACCACGAAGGAGGCTGTTGTCTCAGTCATGTTCGCCAACGTGCAAGGTGCGGGCTCTTTCAAAACACGTTCTCAGGCGAGCGGCGAATGAGAATATACCAAGGGGACGCGTGAGCGAGGGACCAACCGGCAATACACTGCGTTCCCTCACTTACGCGTCGGGTTGTGATCGGTACGTTCTTATCTGCCGCTCGCCTTAGGGCGAATTCACGTTGACCGAAATCGTTGCACCATTGGAAGGTAATTCGGAGACATCCATGGCAACGCGAAATCCTCCTTTGGTTGGTTCGTTTGCCTCTTGATGGACGCGACTTGCCGAGCGAACGTCGTGGGCTGTTGATAAAACGTTTCCACCTCGTTGTATCCGTTCGCTACCAAACGGTGAACCGTTGGGATCGATCTTGGGACGCGAATCATAAAAGCCATCGGCCGGTCCAAACCGATCGCGACACCATTCAGACGCATTGCCGTGCATATCGTAGAGGCCCCAGACGTTGGGCCGTTTCGTGGCAATCGGCCTGAGCATTCGGCCGCTATTTTGTGCGTACCAAGCATATTCAGCGAGTTCCTCCACGTCGTTCCCATGACCCCACGGCGAATTACTTCCGGCACGGCAAGCGTATTCCCATTCGGCTTCGGTGGGTAAACGATACTCGAGGGAACCCTTCGTCGATTCGTTCAGCCAATCACAATAGGCTTGCGCATCGAACCAAGAGAGATTCGTGACTGGACGATCGTCTGTTGGCTGATCTTCGCCCATTTCCTTCCAGCTATAACGGCCCCTGCGCCACGCACCTTGCTCCTGACCCCAAGCCGTTCCGCCGGGAAGTTCCGGTCTTGTCACATAGCCGGTTGCCTCGATGAATTCGCGAAACTGCGCGACCGTCGTCTCCGTTTGGGCCAAGTAGAAGGGCTGGGAAATCGTCACCCGATGTTGGGGAAACTCAAGATCGCTGGCATGGCTCTCGTCTGATTCTGCCTGATTGGTCCCCATCAGAAAATGGCCCGGCGGGATCAATACAAACTGCATGCCGTCCTGTCCCATGCGATGCAACGGAATTTTCAGACGAATGGCTGCCTGCCATTGCACCTGTTCGCGATTCTCAGTCTGCGGCAATGTATTGGGCAACGCCACGTCGGGCGGCGAAGCATGGACTGTCGCGATCGTTGGTGCCGTGTGCTCGTTATGAAACATGCCCCGGTAAAACACAGCTCCGAGCACGATCAGGCCCATCGCTGCCAGCGACCAAGTGAGGCGGCGATTCCGCAAGGGCTGTTTCGCATCGCGTGGCTCGAATGTGTCGAGCGATTCGAGCACCTCCTCCATCGAAGCAGGTCGTCGGTCAGGTCGTTTGGCAACCATTCTTTGAAAGAGTCGATCCAACGCGCGGGGAAAATTCGGAATTTCATCACGCAGCGACGGAACTGGCCCCACCTGATGGGCAACCAAACGTTGAATCATGGGAAGCTGTGCGTAGCAGGGCTTTCCGGTCACCAAGAACTTCCACGTGCATCCAAGCCCATAGATATCAGCCGCAGAACTTGCGGTGGAGGGTTCGGCCGCCTGCTCGGGAGCCAAGTAATCGATCGTACCCATCAATAGACCGCTGGCGGTTGCCTTCGTTTCTGGAGCCAACGAACCATGATCGTGGTTTCCCGTGTTGAGCAAGTGGGGACGACTGACAAGCCGTGCCAATCCCACATCGAGCAACTTCACTTCGCCAGAATCGGTGATCATTAGATTCGCCGGCTTCACGTCGCGATGGACGATCGATTGTCGATGCGCATGGGCCAGGCCCTGCGCCGCTTGGCGAATGATCTGAACCGATTCCTCGACCGAAAGAGGCCCTGAGCGTAGAACTCGACGATGTAAGTCCTCGCCATCGATGAGCTCCATCGCCAAGTAGTACAAGCCCTCGTGCTCCCCGGCATCGTAGGCACGAACCACGTTGGGATGCGAAAGCCGGGCGGCAGCGAACACCTCTTGGCGAAACCGCTTTAGAGAAAGGGAGCTAGTAGCCTGCCCTCGAATCACTTTGAGCGCGACCTGCCGCTGCATTGGAACGTGTGTCGCTTGATAGACAGCGCCCATCCCACCCGTTCCCAGAAGAGGACCAATCACATAGTCGCCCAGGTGTGTACCCGGTGGCAACCTTGATGCTGTGTCCTTCTGATTCGATTCAATCGTTGTCGAATCGGCTTCTTTCGAAAGCGTGCATAACTGATCGAGCCACTGCGGATCAAGAACCTCGAATCGGCTGGAATATTCGTTCGCGACAGGCAATTCGCCCCGCATCTTTCGATAGTCGATCTCCAAAGCGACGAGTTGCGGGACAACCGCCTGCAAGACATCCTGAGGAATACCCTCGAGATAGCCATCGATTTGCGGAGCTTCCTCGGATTGGCAAGCCGATTCAAACTGATCGCAAAGACGGTTCACTTGCCGAATGGTCGCCAGATCGCTTTCGCTCGCTTCGCTCATTCCTGGGTCACTTTCAGCCAACAGTCTTCGATCAATCGAACTTTTCGTTCGACCGTTCGGACAACGCAGCCGAGCTTTTCGGCGATCTCTCGATTTGAATGGCCTTCCAGTCTCAATTGAACAATGCTCCCCAGCCGATCGTCATCCATTTCTCTCAGGTGGTGCAGCAGACGTTTCAAAAGATCGTGCAATTCAATGACCACCTCTGGCCGCGGCCCATCGGTCATCACACTGAGCACATCCACGGTCCGATCGAGTACGGCCAACCCCGAGGTGTCTTCTTCTATGCCACCACCCCGCTTCTGACGCGTTTCATGGCGGATTGCGTCGACTGCTTTTCGTACCGTCAAAGCGATCAGCAACGGCCAAACCCCTTCGCGGTCCTTCAAGGTGGGAAATCGGCCTTCGCGAACGCCAATACAAAAGCTCTTGAAAGCGCTGAGGGCCACATCCTCTTGATCGGCGAGTTGGTACGGAGATTTTCCGAGCCGCCGACTGGCCAATTCGCACATCAAGTGGTAATAGACACTCCACAGCCGGTCGGCCGCTTCCGAGCGTCCATCCCGCAGCGCGGCCAGTAGTTCCGTGATCGGCTCTTCGGAGATCGATAGTTCAGGCATGGGAGTACCACCTGCCCCAGACAGGTGACCAGATCGGGGAATGGCAGCATTTCGGGCAAGGAGATCAAGCGACGCCTGTCCCCAGGCTAAGAGGAACTTGCGGACTTTTCCATGATCTCAATCAAATTGCGGAAAAAAATCAAAGAACGCATGTCGCAACTGGTGTTTGTTTAGCGATTCTAATGAGTAGGGGAGGTTCTGTGAATCAGAAGGGCAAGACGGCCTCACCGCTCAGCCAACTGGTTCGGAGAAAACCCAAATGAGACAACGATTTCCACGCGTGATTCGCACATGCAGCACGATTGTACCGCGGATATTCGCACTTCTGATCGCTTTGCCTTTGTGGCTGGGCGTTTCGTCCACCTGGGCTGCTCCCATCAGTGTTACCAACGCCGGGTTCGAGGACATCTCCGGTGAAACACCGGTGAATGAATTCACCTTCGGTTCGCCCAATGGGTGGGATCTCTACGATCCGGATGGCATCACCGGTGGAGGGGCAGGCGCAACCTATTTCGTGGGCACCCTGACCCCATTTGAGCTCGATCCGATCGGCAACCCTGGCGTATTTGTGTATTTCCCCGACGGGGCCGCCGAAGGGCAGCGCGTTGGGATCGCCTTCAACTTTGAAGGTAGCGGTGATGAGGGTGAATACGGAATCACTCAGGTTCTCTCCGACACACTGCAAGCTAATACGCAGTACACGCTCCAAGTCGAGATCGGCAATATTGCCTCAGGCACATCCATGGGGGGGCAGTTTTTTGATCTCGACGGATTTCCTGGCTATCGCGTCGATTTGCTGGCCGGTGGCGTGATCCTCGCCCAGGACATCAACTCCCTGGCCGGGTCCATTCCTGATGGCGAGTTCGGCAGCAGCACCGTTGTTTTTTCCACGGGTGCGGCACACCCCCAGCTTGGTGAGGATCTGGAAATCCGTCTAGTGAATCTCAACGAGATCGACCCAGCGTTTCCGAACTCCGACCTTGAGGTGGACTTCGACGATGTGAGGCTCGACGCGATTCCAGTTCCGACACCATCATCACTCGCACTGTTCGTGGCTTCCGTGCCAACGCTGCTGTTCGCCCGACTGCTTGCCCGTCGCAGAGAAAGACGTGAAAGAGAACACGCTTGAATGAGTTTTGCTGAGGCCCATGACTCAGCAGAAGAACCGACTAGCATGTCGCAGTTGATCCTCTTTTGGGTATGGGGTGGACAGTCACCGTAGAAGGTCACGCCCCGTGCGTGGCCTTAACCTGATGACGCCGCGGTTGCGGATCATGTCCACGAAGTGTGTAGCCCCTAACCGAAGAATCGGCGGAGGATTTCGTCGGTGGCTTGCTGGAGTGGGTGGCCAAAGGATTCGAGTGATGGCTTGAGCGCCGCCACTTCGTCGGCGTCGATCTTGCCAGCGGCGCGGGATCCGGCGAGATCGTCGTGCGCGGCGTGTACTTGGCCTTGCAATTGAGTGGCGGCAAATTCAGCGTACGCGCGGCTGGCAACTGCCGAAAAGAAACGTTCAGCCGGCAGCGGCGATCTAGTTTCCGCCACGCGCTCGTACGGGGCAACATCGATGGCGGTTCCGATGGGTGCCAGCCTTGCGATCTGTTCCGGCGAAATGATCAACTGTTCGCCGTCGATGGTCGTCTGCCGCCAACTCAAAGGCATGACTCCACTCAGGCCCGACGCGGGAAGCGAAGGAGCCGGTGGCGGCGTGGGCGTGGGCAGTGTCGCCGACACGGGCACCGGGGTCCAATGCCCGACTAGGGGCGTTAAGCCGGCCGCGCCGTACACAAACGGTGTCACATCCGCGGCGCCCGGAGTGTTCGTGTTGCGAAGATAGAATTCGGCCGTCTGTGGATTCCAAACGCCGACCGTATCGGTGTACTCACCGTCCCAGTCGCCAACAACCGGTTTCCAGCCAGACCCGCCAAAGGAGAACGGCGTCACATCGACCGCGCCCGAAGTGTTCGAGTTGCGGAGAAACCACGTTGCCGTCACCGGTTCATACACCCCGATGGTGTCAACGCCGTCACCGTCCCAATCTCCAACCACCGGAGTCCAACTAGGGGCTCCGTAGTTGAATGAGATATTGGCAGGGCCAGACGTGTTCGTGTTACGCAGGAAGAACGAGCCGGTCTGCGGATTGAAGGCACCGATGGTATCAATGCCATCGCCATCCCAGTCGCCGGCTAGCGGGATTGACCCGGGCAAGCCAAAGTTGACTGCTGAAACGGTGCCCACCCCACCGAGCGCGTCGTTGAGGAAGAAGTTAGCTGACACCGGGTCGTAGACACCAACGGTGTCGATCCCGTCACCGTTGAAATCACCAACGATCGGCGTCCAGCCTGGGGCACCGAAGTTGAAAGTCCCGACGTTTGGCGCGCCTGAGGTTTGTTCGCCGCGTAAGAAGAAGGTAGCAGTCTCCGGGCGAAAGATGCCCGGCGTGGCAAACGCGGCAGAGGGCATGACTGCCGGCGGAGACGATCCCGGGTCGGCGTTCACGCTGATCGTCACATTCACCGTGCCAGTAGTCTTCCCCTCGATATCCGTCACGTTGTAACTAAACGTATCGACACCGGTGAAGTTCGCGGCTGGCCGATACGTCACAAAGCCAGTGGCCGGGTTCAAGGCTGCCGTGCCGTTTGCAGGGCCGCTGACGATCGCGATCGTATTGTTGGGAAATGTACCATCGGGATCGACGTCGTTGGCAAGTACGTTGATAACCACCGGCTTGTTCTGCGTGGTCGTCGCGTTATCGGCCACCGCGGTGGGTGCCAAGTTGATGTCCCAGCCAATGAGATCCAACGCCCATAGATCGGCCTGCGAGATCGGTGTGACGGTACCGAAGTCGATCGTCGGGTCCAAGTTGCCAATGGTGCTGAACGTGAAAGAGTCGTCCTTCCAATGGCTGGCCTGCCGGGAGTCCCCCGTGAACGCCCCGGTGGACAAGCGAAATTCTTGAACCGTATCGTCCATCACCGCTTCGACGCCGGGCTCCAGCGATCGCGGTACGAAACGAAAATCGGCCGGTGTCGCTGGATCGCGACCCGGCACGTTGTCGGCAAAGCGAAAGAGATCCATCGTCCCCGGTGTGATCAAATTCGGAATGCCAATCGGCTGAATTCCGAATTGCTGCAAGAGGTTGAAAAAGTCGACCGTATCGACCTCGGAGACAAAACCCAAGGCGTGACCAAGTTCGTGAATGGCCACCGTTTCAAAGTCGATCAACCCGGCGCCGACGCCATCGCTGTTGTCGAAGTCGAATGCAAACGTGCTGTTGAACTGAATCGTGGCGTCCGCGATACCAGCAAAGACGTCGAGGTTCTGAAAGCCCAGCGCCTTGAGGTTGGCTTTCGTGGCTTGGATGCCGCCGGTAGGCGCGAAGTTTCCCGGGAAGGCCCACTGAACTTCGGCTTTGGTGGGCAAGAAGTTGACAATGCTATCACCCGCCTCGGCGTCGGCGATCAGCGCTGCCCGTATCACGTCGTAATCGGCGAACGGCTGGACGCTAGCAGCTTGCGCGATGATGTTAGGACTACCCAAGTCGAGCAAGTCGGCATTGATGACAACCGTGACGTCGTCGTTGATAAATGCTTCCCACTTATCGGCGGCGCGATTGAATGTGGCCAGCGCCACGGGATCGGCCTGCAACGCGAAGCCGGGCACAATGACGATGTTTAGCCCAAGGTTTAGCGCAAGCAGATCTCGCCGCTCCAACGATTCAAGATTCAGTCGCAAACGCTTGTTTCGTCGTAGCATGTGGGTTGTCATCCGCTGGGGTAGAAAGTGCCTTGGCTGAATAGGGCTGGGCCCCACAATCCAGATTATTCGGAGAGAGCACCTAGATCAAATCTTCGGCCCACAAGGGCTTAGGAAATGAGCATTCTCTCCAGGGGCACTCACGAGAAGCCCTTTTCTCCTGCCCAACCGTTTACTCAGGAGACGCCATGACTTGCTGATAGCGAGCAGCTTGCCTGCGAGCACCGCATGCTGACGGGTGAATTCCCGATTAGAATGCCGCCATTCCCCGGGGGGCTGCTTTCGACGTGCTACGGGCTCCATTGCCAAGTCGAACCTCAATGCTGGCAACAGCGACTTCCAGCAAAGCCTGCCCATTTTTATCTACATGCCCGATCACGATGTACTTGCCCCAATATGGAACGCCGCTTCATGACCGATTCGCAAGACAAACGATTTTCTATCTGGAAACTCGCTCTTTGCTGCCATTGCTGCTTCGATGAACGTCGACCCAAGGAAGTGGGACTTCGATTCTGGTTTGATCGCGACAAACTGATCTAGGTTATTTGCTTCCAGCTTGTCCCTCAGGCCTTCGTATACCTGCTTTGCATCATCTGCGATTGACATTTCAAAACTCCATATTGGAATACTAAACCGCTTCCAATTATACTGTCCGTTCGCCTTGAGTGAAGTAACGGTGAACGCGTGGACTCTCGACAAACCAATCGATGCCAGAACTACAGGACCGCCGCGGAGTTCTGCACGATCTTCGCGAGGCCATTACTTGCGGATAGCGAGCGGCATGCGGATAGCGTGCAAGCTGGCGGATGAATTCCCGATTAGAATACCGCAGTGCCCGGCGGCTGCTTCCGACACGCCACGGGCTCCCTTCGCCAAGTCAATCCTCAACCCAAGGGCAGAAGCATGCAACGCATCACACAAGTAGGGGTTCTCTCGCTCGCCAAGGTGATGGGGCTAATCAACATGATTGCGGGCACGATCGTGGCAGCGATCTATGGACTGATGTTTCTCTTGTTCTTCGTCGCCGGAATTGGAATGGGTGGAGCACAAGTCGCGCCAGGACCTGCGGAACTCGGCATCTTCGTGGCCATCGCCATCGGCACCATCATCTTCGTGCCATTGATCAGCGGCCTAATGGGCTTTGTTATGGGGGCGCTCTACGCCTTGATCCTGAACTTCGTTTTCCACTTTACCGGCGGGCTAGAAGTTCAAATCCGGGCCGATTGACCGTCTGGTCCCACAACGGATCTACTTCCTTCAACTCTCAATCGCCACCACGCGCTGCCCTGCTGATGCCAATGCTGCCAAGTTGATGCGCAGCGTGTGACGGGCATCGTCGAGCGTACACGGCAGCGACGCTTCGCCTCGAGCGGCGGCCAAAAGCGACTCGGCTTGTCGGCGGAAGAGATCATCGCGGTCGTTTACCAGCGTTTCGCTCCACTGCCACTGGTCATCGCCATGATTGAGGATGGCGTAACGATGTTCATGAAGATGGAGCCGCAAACTGCCGCGGTCGCCGTTGAGCTGCAAGAAACTCTCGTTGGGGGCCATGAACTGATTGAGCGCGAGGGAAACCATCACGCGATGGTCGGCCGCTCGGGCAGTCACATGCACCGTGTCCTCGACCTCGACCCCTTCGAGCGCTTGATGACCGTAGTCGCAAAACACTGTGTTGAAACGGCCCACGAGATGTTGCATGAGATCGAACATGTGGGTTGCCGCATCCTGCACTGCTCCGCCACCCGTCTCGCGACGGGCGTAGTAAATCTCACGGTAGGCCGGACGATAGGTCGGAAAGTGCTGTCCACCGGCGTAGGTAACCTGCAAGAGTTTTCCGATGCGGCCCTCGGTCAACAGCTCCTTCACACGCTCAACCGCCGGATGCCCACGAAAGACATACGCCACGCCCACCGGTTTATCCTTCGCCGCCTCAAACAGCGCGGGCAACGTATCGATCTTGGTGGCTAGCGGTTTCTCGATCAGCATGGCTCGTGTGCCAGGCAACAACGCGAGGGCATGCTCGACGTGCAAGTGTGCCGGCGTGCAGATCGCCACGGCATCCCACGTTTGTCGTGCCGCATCGTCGATCGAGGAAAAAACTGACGTGAGCTGATAGCGTTCGGCCAGTTGCTTACGAATGGCATCGTTGGTGTCGCACAGCGAAACGTGCTCCGCGCCAACTTGACCGATGCAGCGGAGATGGCGTTCGCCGATCGAGCCGCCGCCCACAATGAGCACGTTCATACGATCGTCCACCCGCCATCGACCATGAGATTCTCGCCCGTCACGTAACGCGATGCGTCTGACGCCAAAAAGACCACCGCGCCTTGGATGTCTTCGTTGTCCATCATACGACCCAGCGGCACGCGGGCTTCGTACTTATCGACAAACGCTTGCGGCTGGTCGTTGGCGTATCCGCCGGGGCTGACACAATTGGCACGCACTCCCTGGCGACCATAATAGCTGGCCAAGTACCGCGTGTAGTTGATCATGCCCGCCTTGACGAAGCTGTACGTCGGCGGCTGCTTCATGTCGGTGCCTTCGTAAACCGTTGGATCGTTGGCCACCACCCCGTAGATGCTCGATATGTTGATGATCGACCCCTGGCCTTGTCGGGCCATGTTGGCGACAAACAACTGGCAGATGCGAAACAGACCCGCCATGTCGCCGGCGCCGCAATGTTGCCACACCTCGGGTGTTTGATCTTGTAAACCGCCAACGTGCCCATCGCGGGTGAGCGCGGAATTGACCAGCACGTCGAGCCGACCAAAACGTTCGATGACCTTGGCATGCAGCCGGTCGATCGATTCGAGATCCTCCAAGTCGAACTGCATCGCGTGAGCGTCGAGCCCCCGCTGGCGAAGATCTTCGGCGAACGACTCGTTGCGGTCCAAGGAACGCGAGGCCGTAATCAGCGTCGCGCCGGCTTCGGCGAGTGCTTCAGAGATGCTCGACCCAAACAAAGGGCCCGAGCCAGCGGTTACCAGCGCGATACGGCCATCAAGGCGAAAACGGTCCAAGATACTCATCGGTGTGAAATGCCTGTTAAACGTGAATTGCACGCGACCGACGTCAGCTCGTCAGGTTGAGGCTCGCATGTTGAGCCTTCAAAGCCTGCTCGTAACGGCGATAGGCTTCCTCATCGCGACGGCAGCTTGTGGCCTTGAGAACCATCGCGAACGCCCGACGATGACGTGTTGGGCTGCGATTGGGTCGGGCGCGATGAATCGTCTCGCCGTGATGCACGATCAAGTCGCCAATCTCAAGACGAACCGGCTGTTCGACCCGTTCATCGTCTGGCCCATAATCAGCGATCGACTGCGAGAAGCCCACGAGCGAACTGGCATCATGGGGGCGCAGGCCACGCTTGTGAGAACCCGGCACGTAGATCAACCCTCCGTTTTCCGCATCGACACGATCCAGCGCCAGCCACGCTGTTAGCACCTGCGGTGGGCGAAGGCAGAAGTAGTAGTTGTCTTGATGCGGCGGCGTGGGATGATCAGTGCCGGCAGGCTTGTTGAACCACTCCGGTGCTTGAGCTTCGACCGGCTCGCCCAACAGCGCTTCGGCCATGGCATTCCAAGTGGGATGTTTTGCATAGTCGCGAAAGTAAGGATCGACGTCCATGTGTTGCAATTGCTTCAGCGTCTCAGGCCGCTCCCGATCGACATAAAAGGCATGCTCGGCAGTCAACCCCGGAACGACCTCGCGAATGTAGCGATCCAGGTTGTCTTGCAATTCAGCCAGTTGGTCATCGTTTAGAAACTTCCGCAGCACGACGAACCCGTCGCGATCGAAATCCGCTTGGTATTGCTCAAACGACATGATCCGACTCCCGATTATTCGCAGGTGGAACAAGTTGACCGGCGGCACATAAGCGGCCTGTCACATCTCAATCCAAACCGTACCAGATTGGCCCGCCGCTGCAATCACCTGGATGCGGTGTCGAATGGCACTCGGCAAACGCTTGGATCGCTGCCGTGGTTGACGTATTGTACGGTTCGCCAATGAATGCAAGCCGATGTGATCGATTGCGGATAAACTTGTCGAGGAGAGTCTTATGTCGCAAACCGACCAAGAGCGGACGATTGCTCGCTCGATGCAACTCTACGAACGGGCCTTGGAGCTGATCCCTGGCGGAACACAGTTGGTGAGTCGACGCCCGACGCGGTTCGCCTACGGGGTGTCGCCAATCTATGCCGAACGTGCCCGCGGCGCGCGACTCTGGGATATCGACGGCAATGAGTACATCGACTGGGTCAGCGGCATCGGCGCCATTATCCTCGGGTATGCCGATCCGGTGGTCGACGATGCGGTTCGCGAACAGCTTTCCAAGGGCACCATCTACTCAATCAACCACTCGCTGGAAGTCGAGTTGGCCGAATACTTGGTGAACTTGGTGCCCTGTGCGGAGATGGTTCGCTATGCCAAGGGGGGCGGTGAGGCCTGCGCGATCGCCGTACGCATCGCTCGAGGTGCGACGGGGCGCGACAAGGTACTGTTCTGCGGCTACCACGGCTGGCACGATTGGTATCTGGCGGCCAACCTTTCAGCCGAGGCAAACCTCAGCACGCACCTCTTCCCAGGTATCGATCCGATCGGAGTTCCCCAAGCACTTGAAGGCACGGCCACTCCCTTTGCCTACGGCGACGCCGATGCCTTGGGAGAACTGCTCGATGCAAATCGCGATCAGGTTGCCGCGGTCATCATGGAACCGCTGCGTAGTGACGAACCGCCGCCAGGCTATCTTGAAGCGGTGGCCAAACAATGTCGCGCTCGTGGTGTTGTGCTGATCTTCGATGAGGTCTCCACCGGTTTTCGGCATGGAGTCGATGGCGTGCAATCGCATCTCGGCGTGACGCCCGATATGGCGGTATTCGCCAAGTCGATCTCCAACGGCTATCCGTTTGGTGCCGTGGTTGGTCGCCGCGAGGTGATGGAGCCCGCCGCGCGGATGTTCATATCGAGCACCTACTGGAGCGACACGATCGGGCTGCGAGCCGCGTTAACCACACTCGAAGAAATTGCTCGTCGCGACGTACCCACGCACTGCCGCGAGTTGGGCAACCGCTTACAGCGCGAAATAAACAAGCTGGCCGCACAAACCGGCTGCCCGGTAGTTTGTCGCGGCGTGGCCGTTCATCCCCGGCTCGACTTTGAAGTCGACGATACCGACTTGCAATCGCAATTAGCCACGCTCTACATCCAGGAAATGGCCAAGCGGGGCTGTCACGGCTATCCCTCGTTTTATCTCAACGCAGCACAAGGCGATGCTGAAGTAGAGCAAACCCTGGCCGCCGCCCAAGAAACCTTCATCCTCATCGCCGAGGCCCACAACAGCGGCAATATCGGTAAGTTCCTCGAATGCGAACCCCAAGACGAACTCTTCCGCCGTTTGGTGCGGTGAACGGAGACCTGCATCCGAAACGGATGTATCGGACTCCACATTCGGCTATGAGAACCGCATGTTTCTGCATGCAATTCACAAATGCGCCCGATTTGGCAATAATGGTTCGACTCCATCTCCACTCACAGGAAAGGAAGCGATCACGATGACTGAGATGAACATCATTGCCCCGGACGAAACGGTTGAGCTTAAGTTGACCGCTGCTGAGCGGACCGCGATCTTCGAGAGTCTGCCGACCGCGCTAAACGAGAGTTTGCGGATCGTGGAGGAGAACTATCTGGACCGCATTCGCCAGACACCTGCCGGAAAGCCCGTTCGATATACCTTGGACGAGATCGAACTCTTCTCGAGCTTCGTGATGTTGGTGGGGCATGGCAGCGACAACATGAAACGTCGCAACAAGCTGTTCGACATTGCGAACAGGATGATCTGCTTTCTCGAAGCCGACGCTGATGGCCCGGAGCCGTTTAACGCATTCGATTCGCCCGAAGAAGCCGACTCCAACCAATTTGGGTTCTATTTGACCGAAACCACCTCGCACATTCGGCTAACCCAGGCGCAGCGCAAGACGCTCCTGGCAATGGACACCATCCCTGGCGACATCCACAAGATGCTCGACGTCGACGCCAAGGGCGAGCGGACCTTCGACCTCAATGTACGGCAGACGTTGGCTGTGGGCACTGCAATTGCCGAGGCGATTGAAGAAGGACTCTCCGTCAAGCAGTGTCGACAATTGGATCGAATCGTTGAACGCCTCACCGAAGGGTTGATCGAGAAACCCGCGGAACCTGAGATCTTCGGTCCGACGCACGTCAGCCATACCCCCCCGGCATCGACGCTCGGATACCGTCTTAAGATCACGCTTGAGCAGACGCGCCCCGCCATTTGGCGCCGCCTTGAGATCGTCGATTGCACACTCGATGTGTTACACGAGTTGATTCAGTTCGCCATGGGATGGGAAAACTATCACATGCACGCATTCAAGGTCGGCGATCAGCTTTTCGGTCTGCCCGAAATGGATGATACCATCGACGAATCTTCCATACGGCTTAGCGAGTTGGTTCAGCAGGGCTGCAAAGAGCTCCGCTATTGGTATGACTTTGGCGACGACTGGTGGCATACGATCAAGATTGAGAAGGAATTTCAAGTAACACCCGATGCCAAATACCCCAGATGCACCGCCGGCGCCCGCGCCTGCCCGCCCGAAGATATCGGTGGTGCTTGGGGCTACCAAGAGTTCCTCGAAGTGATGGCTGACCCAAAGGACGAACGGCACAAGGAAATGAAAGAATGGTGCGGTGAAAAGTTCGATGCGGAACGATTCGACGTCAACAAAGTCAATGCGTTCTTCTTGTAGTCAGTAGGTCAGGGCTCGCCCTGACTTACGGCTGCCTGCCCATGATGGCCGCCGTGATGGGGTACGACTCGTCTCAGGATTGAACGCCTGTGCAGGCCTATGGTTGCGGCGGTTGGCCTGCTTGGGTGGTTCTGTCCCAAAAATTGGCCAGCATGGGGGAAACCAGCTACAATGATGCACCCACGCTGAGTCCCTGCCCCTAGCGTTCCTGCCTTCCAACACGCGGCCTTGTGGTCGTCTAGCCTGTGGTTGATTTGATGATGCCTCTTGCGCGACATGTTGATCGTCGGCTTGTTGCGCTGGGGCTGTTGATCGCCATGGTCTGGGGGCACCATGTCACGGCGACCGAACTATCGATCATGCCCGGCGAGTTTGTCCTGCGTGGCGGCCTTGCACATCAACGGCTCGTCGTGACCGCCATCGATGGCGACCGCCGGTGGGACGTTACGCGGGAAGTTGAATTTACTTCGACCGATGCTGATGTTGCGATCGTCAACTCCGGTGGAATCGTCCGTTCTAGAGCCGACGGCGCGACGACGATCATTGCTCGGCTGGGCGATCAACAAGCCACGACGACAATCACCGTCGAGAATGCCAATACCCGGCTGCAGCCCAACTTTGAAGCCGACGTGCAGCCGGTGCTTACTGCCGCGGGTTGCAATAGCGGTGCCTGCCACGGCAAGCAGCGGGGACAAAACGGCTTTCAGTTGTCGCTGCTAGGGTTCGATTCCGACTTCGATTATCTGGCCATCACCGGCGAGGCTCGTGGTCGGCGCATCTTTCCGGCAGTGCCCCAGTACAGCTTGCTGTTACGCAAAGCAACCGCCGCCGTGCCGCACGGGGGCGGACGCCGCATCGACGAGGATGGTGATCGTTACCAATCGCTGATCGATTGGATTGCAGCTGGTTTGCCTCGTCGCGACGAAAACACGCCGGTGCTCGAACGCGTCGCGGTCTATCCCCAACAAATCGAACTGCACGACGATCTCCAGCAGCAGTTGCTGGTCACCGCGCATTACAGTGACGGAACCGCGCGCGATGTAACCGCGCTGGCAACCTATCTTTCCAGCGAAAGCCCCGTGGCGGGGGTCGACGATTCGGGCCACATCAGTGTGGGCGCCGTGCCGGGCGAAGCGGCCATCACGGCTCGCTACATGGGGCACTTCGCCACCTCTCGGGTTGCCATCGGTTACGCCAACGACGTGCCGGGCGATCTCTATGCCTCGTTGCCCGTTCACAACTTCATCGACCAAGCGGTGTGGAACAAACTGCGTCGGCTCCAACTGGCCCCCTCACCGCCTGCCGAGGATCACGTCTTCCTGCGTCGTGCGTACATCGATGTGATTGGAAGGCTGCCAACATCAGTCGAATCCCGAGCGTTCCTGGCCGACCCTTCATCAGACAAGCGAGCCACACTGATCGATTCGTTGTTAGCCGCGCCCGAGTATGCGGATCATTGGGCTAACAAATGGGTCGATCTGCTGCGCCCCAATCCCTATCGCGTGGGAATCAAGGCGGTTTTGAATTTCGACAACTGGATTCGAGACGCCTTTCGCCACAACATGCCGTACGACGAGTTCGTTCGAGCGTTGGTTACCGCCGAAGGCAGCACTTGGCGAAACGGCGCGGCGACCATGTTTCGCGACCGCCGCTCGCCCGATGAAATCACGACGATGGTTAGCCAGTTGTTTCTAGGAATTCGGCTCGAGTGTGCCAAGTGTCATCATCATCCGTTTGAAGTCTGGGGGCAGGACGACTTCTACAGCTTCGCGGCTTATTTTGCCCGTGTCGCTCGCAAGGGCACGGGGCTTTCCACGCCGATTTCCGGGGGCGAAGAAATCGTCTACCTGGCGTCAAGCGGAACGGTCAAACATCCTTTGACGGGCGAGGCAATGCAGCCCCGTCCGCTCTTCGGAGACGTGCCCGAGGCCGCGGAAGATGCGGATCCCCGCGAGGTGCTCGCGGCTTGGATCGTCTCGGACGACAACGATTATTTCGCGCAGGTGATGGCCAACCGTGTGTGGACCGACCTGATGGGTCGCGGAATCGTCGAGCCTGTCGACGACCTCCGGGCGACCAACCCGGCCAGCAACCAAGCATTGCTGGAAGCCCTTGGCGAGGAGTTTCGCCGTGGGGGATATGATGTCAAACATCTCATTCGCACCATCACCGCGTCGTATGTCTACGGGCTCAGTTCGATGCCAGGTGAGCACAACTTGGCCGACACGCGCAACTACTCGCGATACTATCGCCAGCGGTTACGGGCCGAAGTGCTGCTGGATTCGATCTGCACGATCACGGGCGTCGACGAGTCGTTCTCCGCCATGCCGCCGGAGTCGCGATCGAATCAAGTCTGGACACATCGCATGGGGTCGTTGTTTCTCGACACATTTGGCCGGCCCGACCTCAATCAAGATCCTCCGTGCGAGCGAACCTCCGACACAAGCGTGGTGCAGGCCTTGCATCTGCTGAATTCACCGACACTGCACAACAAGATCACCAACGAGGCGGGGTTCGCCAAGCAACTGGCCGACGGCGACTTAAGCGGCGCACAGGTTATCGAAGAGTTGTACTTGCAAACCTACAATCGTTTTCCGACCGAAGATGAGCGTGCTGTTGCGGTATCGCTGCTGGGAAGTGAACCACCCAAGCGACAACGCGCCATCGAAGACCTGCTCTGGGCGCTCATCAATACCCCGGAGTTCACCTTTAAGAACTGACATCGTGAGCCGGCACACCTTGTTCCCGGCCTCAAGCGATCAACCAAAGGCATAACCATGAGCAAGTATCAAAACTGCCAAGGTATCTCACGTCGCAACAGTTTGCGCCTCGGATTAGGAGCGCTGATGGGCGGTGGTTTCGTCGATGCCCTACGGCTCGTCGGCCAAGCGACAGCCCCCGGCGCCGCAGCCGCCAAACCGGCGACACGGTGCATTTTGATTTGGATGGATGGCGGTCCCACGCATTACGAATCGTTCGACCCCAAGCCAGACGCACCGACGGAGATTCGTGGCGAGTACGAGCCGATCGCAACCAAGACACCCGGCATCTTCTTCTCACGGCACATGCGGCGCTTGGCAGCCATTTCCGACAAGCTCGCCATCGTGCGATCGATTCGCCACAACCAGGGAAACCACGGCGCGGGCAATCACTACATGATGACCGGCGCGCCG
>CAZNXE010000025.1:0-35218 GCA_964576465.1 uncultured Planctomycetaceae bacterium | reverse complement strand
CAAGCGCGATGCAGTTGGCCTCGCTGAGCTGGGCCGTGCCAAGAAGGTGATCATCGACAAAGACAACACCACCATCATCGAAGGTGCCGGCAAGAAGGCCGACATCAAAGGCCGCATCGACCAGATTCGTCGCGAGATCGAGGTCACCGATAGCGAATACGATCGCGAAAAGCTTCAAGAGCGATTGGCGAAAATCGCAGGCGGCGTTGCACAGATCAACTGCGGCGCCGTGACCGAGACCGAAATGAAAGAGCGCAAGGCGCTCATCGAAGATGCCCGAGCCGCAACGCAGGCCGCTTTGGAAGAGGGCATTGTCCCCGGTGGCGGGATCGCGTTGATTCGTAGCGAGAAGGCGTTGGATAAGCTCGACGTAAAAGGCGACGAAGCGCTGGGCGCAAAGATTGTCCGCAATGTGCTCGATCAACCGTTGCGTTGGATCGCCCAAAACGCCGGGCACGACGGTGCGGTAGTCGTCAACCGCGTGCGGCAACTTAAGGGTAAGAACGAAGGTTACGATGCGGACAAAGACGCTTACTGCGATTTGGTGAAGGCCGGCATCATTGATCCTGCAAAGGTCGTTCGTGCCGCACTTCAAAACGCCGCGAGTGTCGCCGCCTTACTGCTCACAACCGAGCTGCTTGTGACCGAAATCCCCGTCGAAGACGACGGTGCCGGTGACCACCACCATGACGACCACGGCATGGGTGGAATGGGAGGCGGCATGGGAGGAATGGGAGGCGGCATGGGAGGAATGGACATGGGAGGAATGGGTGGCATGGGCGGAATGGGTGGCATGATGTAAGCCTGTTCGACTCGCCAGTTTCCTGCCAGGCGATTGAAGACAAATAGAGTCAGTACATTTCGATAACGAACAGCAACCCTGTGGTGTGAGGAACAAGTGATATGAAGGACATCAACCTTCGTCCGTTGGACGACCGTGTTGTGATTGAGCCGATGGAGGCTGAAGAGGTGACTGCCGGAGGCATCGTGCTTCCCGATGCCGCACAAGAGAAGCCACAACGTGGCACGATTGTTTCCGTCGGACCGGGCAAGTTGCTCGAAAGCGGCCAACGCGGCGATCTGTCGGTGGCCATCGGCGACGAAGTGATCTACGGCAAGTACACGGGCAACGACATCGAAGTGAACGGTACGGATGTGAAGATCATGCGTGAGGGTGACATTCTGGCAAAGGTACTCAGCTAGTTGCCAGAATCGCTCTTGCGATTCGTGTATAGAAACCGGGGCCCCGGGCCCCAATCGGCGTATGCCTTGAAGCATTTCGAGGTATCGACCCAATCAACTAACACTGTTGAAGGAGCCATTCGTCGTGGCCAAGCAATTGCTTTTCGAGGATCGAGCCCGAGCGAAGATGCTACGTGGCGTCGCGAAATTAGCCGATGCTGTCGCGGTAACGATGGGACCGACCGGTCGCAACGTCATCATCGACAAGTCGTTCGGTGGACCCACCGTCACCAAGGACGGGGTGACGGTCAGCAAAGAGGTCGAGCTGGAAGACCCGTTCGAGAATATGGGTGCCAAGCTGGTCAATGAGGTGGCCTCAAAGACCTCCGATGTGGCCGGCGATGGGACGACGTCGGCAACCGTGCTTGCACGAGCCATCTTAACCGAAGGCACGCGTCAAGTAGCCGCCGGCAGCAATCCGTCTGCCGTCCGTCGTGGAATCGAGCGAGCCGTCGAGGCTGTGATCGATCATCTGCAAGGCATGACCAAGCCGGTATCGAGCAAGGAAGAAGTCGCCCAGATCGGCGCGATCAGCGCGAACAACGACAATGAGATCGGTGACTTGCTGGCCGATGCCATGGAAAAGGTTGGCAAAGACGGTGTTATCACCGTCGAAGAAGGCAAGACGGCGGAGACAACACTCGAATTGGTCGAAGGAATGCAGTTCGACAAGGGCTTCATCTCGCCGTACTTCATCAACGAGCCGGCGAGCATGGAGTGTCTGCTCGAAGATGTCTACCTGCTTCTTCATGAAAAGAAAATCAGCAATCTCCGCGATCTGATTCCGTTGCTTGAAGCGGTGAGCCAGAAGGGCAAGCCGATGTTGATTATCGCCGAAGACATCGAAGGCGAGGCGCTCACGGCCCTGGTCGTCAACCGTCTCCGCGGTGTGTTGAACATCTGTGCGGTGAAGGCCCCCGGCTTTGGCGATCGTCGCAAGGCGATGCTCGGCGATCTCGCTGTCCTCACCGGCGGTACCCTCATCAGCGAAGACCTTGGCTTGCAACTGGAGAAAGTCGGCCTCGAGCATCTTGGTCGGGCGAAGCGCGTCGTGGTCGACAAGAGCGACACAACGATCGTTCAAGGTGCCGGCAAGACCGCTGACGTTCAGAAGCGCATCGCACAGATTCGCAATCAGATCGAGCAAACCGACAGCGAGTACGATCGCGAAAAATTCCAAGAACGGCTCGCCAAACTGACCGGCGGCGTGGCCATCATTTCGGTGGGGGCTGACACCGAAGCCGATATGAAGCAGAAGAAAGCCCGCGTTGAAGACGCCTTGCACGCAACGCGTGCGGCCGTTGAAGAGGGCATTCTTCCCGGCGGCGGCGTGGCGCTCTTGCGATGCGAAGAAGCCGTTGAGGCCATTCGAGGCAAGGCGCGTGGCGACGAGAAGATCGGCGTCGACATCATCAAGCAGGTCTTGCAGGCTCCCCTCAAGCAGATCGCCGACAACTGCGGCCTTGACGGTTCGGTCGTGGCCGACGAAGTGCGTCAGAAGAAGAATAACCAAGGCTACGATGCCAACGCTGGCGAGTATGTCGACATGGTCAAGGCCGGAATCATCGACCCACTGAAAGTGGTTCGCACTTCGCTGAGCAATGCCGCGAGCATCGCCGGGCTGATGCTGACCACCGAGGCTTTGGTGACCAATATTGGTGACGATGACGAGGACAGCCGAACCATCGAAGGTAGTGTTCGCTAAAGAGTAGTGTTCGCTAGCGGTTTCCCCAACGGCGATCACCAGCGCGCGTCGATGCACATTGTTTTCGACGTTCATCAACACAGACGGGCCACCTTCCGTCATGGGGAGGTGGCCCATTTTGTGCCCCGCAGGCAGCGGTGCCGATTGCGACGCGTACTACCTGCGTTCGTTGCCGCGACCACGAACAAGCCACATGCCCTGGAAAAAGCGACGCCGACCGGGGCAGACACGACAAGGCCGTGGGCTTAAAATCAGGCGTCGTGCAGGTCCGATCCCCGTGTAACCATGGTAAACATGGCGTCGCAACGCGATTACTACGAAGTGCTGGGTGTCACCCGCGACGCTTCTAAGAAGCAGGTCGCCGATGCGTACCGCAAGCTAGCGCTCAAATATCATCCCGATCGCAACCCGGATGATGAGGATGCGATTACGCGCTTCAAAGAGTGTGCCGAGGCCTTCGAGACTATCAGCGACGATGACAAACGGGCCCGCTACGATCGGTTTGGGCATGCTGGCGTCGACGGCTCCGCGGGCGGCGGGTCGCACTTCACCGACGTCGAAGACGTTTTCGATGCCTTCGGTGATATGTTCGGCGACATTCTAGGTCGCCGAAGTCGTGGGCGCCGCGCGCGGCGGGGAGGCGATGTTCGCTGTGATGTGACGCTCGACTTAATCGAAGCGGCCCGCGGTGCAACGAAGATTATCAAATTCAACCGCCGCGAAACTTGCGGCACATGCGACGGAAGCGGAGTCCGCGCTGGCGAAGAGCCCGAGTCTTGCAGCTACTGCGGTGGTCACGGACAGGTATTACAAAGCTCGGGCTTCTTTCGCGTGCAAACAACGTGTCCGGCCTGCCGTGGTCGCGGCAGCATCATTCGCAATCCGTGCTCCTCTTGTCATGGTGAAGGGCTCGTCGTCGAAGCCATTGAGCGTGATATCCACATCCCCGCCGGGGTCGATAGTTCAACCCGCTTGCGGCTCGAAGGCGAAGGCGAACCAAGCAGCTCCGGAGGTCCTCGGGGCGATTGTTACTGTTTCATTGATGTTCGCGATCACTCGTTGTTCCGTCGAGAAGGCCAGCACCTGATTTGCGAGGTGCCGATCATGTACTCGCAGGGAGTGCTCGGGGCAACGCTCGAAGTTCCCACGCTCGATGGTCGTGAGGATCTCAAGATACCGCCGGGGACGCAGACGGGCAAAGTATTCCGGCTGCGTGGGCGAGGCATGCCCGATCCTCGCGGGCGTGGCGTGGGCGATCTGTTAGTGCAAGTTCACATTGAAGTGCCCAAGACCCTCTCGCCACGTCACGAAGAGTTACTACGAGAGCTTGCCGAGTTGGAGCACACCAACGTGAGTCCCCATCGAAAAAGTTTCTTTGAAAAGCTCCGAGATTACTTTGTTCCGGAGAATGCCGACGGTGAGTCGGAGGATCAGTCGTGATGCACAATGAAACCATTCCGCCAGACGGCGGCGACGAATCACAACACCCTGAAAGCGGCGAAGCCGAGAACAAGAATGTTGCTTTCGAGGTTGAAGCCGAGGGGGCAGCCGACGAGTTGCATCGCACGTTGGCTGAAGCCGCCGATTTTAAGAATCTTGCACTGCGCGCCCAAGCAGAGCTCGAGAACTTTCGCAAACGAGCGAGCCGCGAACTTCAGGAAGAGCGGCGCTATGCCAACATGCCGCTGATGCGAGACCTGTTGCCAGTTCTCGACAATATCGATCGCGCGATTGGCGCCGCCGAACAAAACCCCGAATCGGCAGGCTTGTTGGAAGGCGTCAAGATGGTGAGCGAGCAACTTCGTTCGGTGCTCGAAAAGCATCATTGCCTTTCGATTCCGACCCTCCATGAACCCTTCGACCCAAATTTGCATCAAGCCATCCAGCAGTTGCCATGCGACGAGCATCCGCCCAACACAGTGATCGACGTAGCCCAATCGGGCTATCAGCTTCACGAGCGTGTTGTCCGCCCGTCGCAGGTCATTGTTTCCAAAGAGCCAACAGCGGAGTGAACTGAATCATGCCCACGTACGATTACCTCTGTGACGGCTGCGGTCACGAATTCGAGCTGTTTCAGTCGATCACGGCCAAAGTGCGTCGCAAGTGCCCGGAGTGCAAGAAACAAAAGCTGCGACGTTTGTTCGGTACCGGCGCTGCGATTGTTTTCAAGGGCTCAGGCTTCTATCAGACCGACTACCGCAGCGACTCATACCGCAAAGCTGCCGAAGCCGACAAGAAAAGCTCGCAGGAGAGCTCGTCGGACAAGAAATCTTCGGAGAACAAATCGGATTCGAAAGGGTCTTCCACGAAGAAGTCGACTGGAAGTAGCGATTGACGCTGCGGTGTTGCTGAAACAGGTCAAGCGAACGATGTCCATGGTCAAATGCCTTGTTTGTGAGCGAAAATTCGACGTCAGCGATGCGCCTTCAATGCCGTTTTGTAGCGAACGCTGTCGCCAAATTGATCTGGGACGGTGGCTCGACGAAGGCTACGGTATGCCCATCGAGACTGGCGAGACCGGCGAGGACGACCCTGACGAAGACGTGTAGTAGCCGCCGCCAGCGTGGTCCACACATGATATGCGTGCGTGTTCACCCCCACGTTGTTCGGGGGTGTTCTTGCAGGATGTCGGGCCGTTTTTCATAATGCCCGCAGTTATCTTGACGGAATAAGATTGGCGGAGCACTTCCCATGGCTGACCGGGGTGGCCCTCTTCGTGACATTGCCTGGAACGATATTTTCCCAGGCTTGCTGTTGCTGCGAGTTTTTCGACTGGCAAGCGATCCTCGGAAAATCGTCTTCGCGGCCTTAGCGCTCATGCTGACGTTCTACGGATGGCACGGCATCGGCATGCTGTTTCCTGGCGATACGACCGCCGGGAGGCTGTTGAATACCCAGGATGCCGCGATTCTGGGCAATGGCGGCGTTGCCTCCGAGGGCACGCCTCTTTGGCTGATCGTCAACCCGGTGCTCACGCCATGGGAGCATATTAGTCGTCCATTTCGCATGATGTTCACGCCAGAACTCACTTGGTCGTCGCTGGCGGTGACGGCGTTGTGTGCGTTTTGGGTCGCGGTCGTCTGGAGTTTTTTTGGTGCGGTCATCACGCGCATCGCGGCCGTGGAGTTAGCCCGCGAGGAACGGCTTTCAATTGCCAGTGCCATCTCGCATGCACGGCGAAAAGCGGTCTCCTATCTTTCGGCGGCGCTGCTGCCACTGATCGGCGTGGCCATTGTGGCGGCGCTCTTTGCCGTGGTGCCGGGTCTTGTCTTGCGGTCGGGCGATGTGGGCCTGCTTTTCTTCGGAGTGATCTTTCCTGTAGTGCTTTTGCTGGCTGGCCTGCCGTCGGCCATTCTGTTGTTTGGCCTCGCCGTGGGGTGGCCTCTGATGTGGGCCGCGATTAGCGTCGAGTCAAGCGATGCCTTCGATGCGATCAGCCGCGGTTATGCCTATACGTTTCAGCGACCGCTGCACTACGCATTCTACGCGATCTCTGCCGGTATCATTGGGATGTTAGCGTGGTTCGTCGTGGTACTGTTTGCCCTGCTCGTGGTGCATACGACAGTGTGGGGGATCTCGTGGGGCAGCGGGCATAGTCGCATGGCCGAAGTGCTCGTCTGGTCGCAGCAGGGCGTACAGTGGCCGCTCGTTACTTCGCTCGCCGAAACGTCTAAGCCAGATGCTATTGGGCCGGTTGGAAATCTAGGGCTGAGCTTCCTCGCGATAACCATGGCCTTCGTCAAGCTGCTTATGTTGGGCTTCGCCTACAGTTACTTCTGGACAACTGCCACGGCGATTTACTTGTTGCTG
Organism: uncultured Planctomycetaceae bacterium; assembly: GCA_964576465.1. Taxonomy (GTDB): domain Bacteria; phylum Planctomycetota; class Planctomycetia; order Pirellulales; family JAEUIK01; genus CAZNXE01. The sequence continues at coordinate 28,461 of CAZNXE010000025.1, read as the reverse complement.
CGGCGCTCGAATGACGCCACGGAGTTGGACAACGTCTACCAGGAAGATCCACCCGAGGTCGCTCCGCTGCCGACGCTGACAGTCGACGAATCGGGAGTGCCGGTGTTGGCGGATGATTGATCCGGGCTAATCTTCGTCCGGCATGCAGAACCGGCGAAAGATAGCTTCGGCCTGTGAGTGGAACTGGCCTCGCGAGATAACCATCTCGCAGCCTGCTTCTCGTGCCCCATCGAGACGTTGTTTCTGAACGTGCGGACCAAAGGCCACGACCGCGATCTGTTTCGATGCGTCGGCTCGCAGCTTCGGCACCACGTTGCTTGGATCGTTTCCTGGCGTGCCCAAATCGAGCACCACGAGCGATGCGTCGTGATCGGCAACTGCCTGCAACGCCGCGTCGAGGTTTGCCACGATATGCAATTCGCAGCCAGCACGTTGCGCGGCACCCGTCGCGTGGGAAGCGATCATCAAATCTGAACTGATCAATAGGGCGTGCATCTTCAGGGCTCACACGGCAAGGCTTACACGGCACCCGGTCCACGCTGTGTCTCGGCTAACTCAACGGCATCAATCGCCGGAACGACGAAGATTTTTCCGTCGCCTAACGTTCCCTCGGGACCGGTGCGCGCCACGCTGATGATCGTATCGATCGTCCGCTCGAGGAAATCTTCGTTGACCATGATTTCCAACGCCGACTTACGCAGCAGATTCGTGCTGTATTCGTTGCCGCGGTAGGTGGCTGTGTGCCCCCGCTGCTGTCCATATCCCATGGCATCGCTGATGGTCATTCGCGTGACGCCAATTTTGTACAGCGCGTCGCGAACGGCGTCTGTCTTGGTGGGCTGAATGATTGCAATCACCATCTTCACGGTTGGCAACCTTCCACGGTGCGAGGTGCTCGCTTCTCGCCGACGTCCGTCGACCATCGAATCACAGCAGGCGTTTACGTAGGATACCCGGCGCGGGCATTCGCTACCAGAACACTCTCCGTGGATTCGGTTATCGACGCATCGGGCCGCTCACGGACGCTACAGCTCAATCCGTGCATCGAGCACCTGGCCAATGCGTCGCGACGTGTCGATCAGATGTGCCAGCGTGTAGGTGTCGAGATCGAGATCGCTTTCAACCAACTCGTCGATTCGGTCGGCTAACAACTCCAACTGCAACGAGGCAACCGTCTGGCAGTCTTCCGGGGCATTGTTTCGCCCAAGTGCCAGCGTGGACAGCTCCTGCAGATAGTGTCGCTGAAGATTGCGTCGCAAACTGCTGATCGCCGAGTGGTGGTTGCTATAGTCGCCGGCTTCCATCGAGTCGATTTCGGCAAAGATAGTTTTGGTCAACCGTTCCAATAACTCAGCCGTGGTAAATGCGTCATCGTCGTCGGCAACCTTCAACTCGCTGTCGTGCAATCGGGCAAGTGTCAGGGGCGAGAGTAGTTGCTGGAGAATGCGGTCCTGCCACATCAAAATCACTTCGTGCACGGCGTAGTCAAGCCGCGACTGATCGGGCAGTCCCCAATGTCTCCAACGCGTGGCCGCCAAGTGGTTGTATAACTCCGGCGGAAACTGAAACGGCTTGTCGCTAAACACCTGTTCTGCGAGCATATCGAGCGCCTCACGCTGCCTCTCGGCGGCAACCACCTCGAACGGGGCCTTGGCGTTCTCATCTCCCTTGTGATCGCGATGCACATACAGACCGCCCACGAAGCGGGAGGCAAAAAACATGGCTCGACCATGATTACCCAGCAAGATGCCGAAGGCGCGACGAGCTTTCTGGTATCCGTCGCCGTCTTCCACAAGACGATCGACAAGATCGGGCCACAGCGAGCTAATCAGTTCGGCACGCAGCTTGGCGTAGGCAATGGGATCCTTGCCCAAGTCAAACCGGTTCGACAGCGGATCGGAATCGATGCCGCGTGTGTCTTCGTCGGTGGCGAATGTGAGGCCGGGCTCGCCGCAGCGCGTGGCGATCTTCTGCAACTCTTTGACTTCGCCGTCGGTTCCGCCACTAAGCGTTTTGTAACCATATTCGATAGCCCACACGTCGTAGGGGCCAATGGTGGTCGAGTAGTAGTCGCCCTGCGGCGTGTCCTTCAAGCGAATGTTCGCTGGGGCGTAGTCCATCACCGAGGCGAGCAGACCTACTTTGCTGGTCTTTTTCGGATCGTTGAGTTCGTCGAGTGTGAGATAGGTGCTGGCCTTGAAGTTGTGTCGCAGCCCAAGGGTATGGCCGACTTCGTGCATGGTCACTTCTTTGAGGCCCTGCATGATCAGTTTATCAGTCATTTCTGCGCCGTCGGACGCGGCATGTACGCTGATTACTGCCGAACCGAGCGCCAGTTCATCGGCCACGGCCCGATGTAAATCGCAGCGGCAACTGGCCCACGATCGCATATGCGCCGGAAGCGCTGCCATTTGTTGCCGGTAATCACTCAGGTTCAGTGGCCCCCCGGTCATGGCGGCAATCGACTCCGGAGTGAATGTTTCCTGCTCCATCTTCCAGTGCTCGATAAAGTCGGCATCGAAGATGATGTCGGCGTCCAGAATTTGTCCCGTGTTCGGGTTCACACGGCTGGGGCCCATCGCGAATCCGGCACTGGAGGTGATCCAGCGAAACGTGTTGTAGTTGATGTCTTCCGGCTCCCACGTATCGCTTTCCGACTGCTGCCGAACCTCGATCGCATTGACAAAGCCTGCTTTCTCGAAGGCCTTATTCCACTCCTCGATACCCTCTCGAATCGGCTTGCGATACTTGTATGGAATGGTCTTTTCGAGATAGAAGATGATGGGCTTCTTGGGCGGCGAGAGATCGGCCGAAGAATCGGCTTTCTCTAAGTCCCAGCGGTTGATATAGCGCACGAAGCGGTCGAGGTCGCTCTTCTTGGAGTAGTCCTTGATGACCGTTAGAAAGTATCCAACCCGATCGTCGGCCAATCGCGGCTTGTAGCTGGTCTTGGGCAACTTGCTAATCGAATAATGAACGTTGATCGTCGCGCCACGGCTGTCGGGCACCGTGTCGATGTCGATTTGACCGTTGGAGGCATAGGTGGCCGCGACTTCGATTTCGACGTTGTTCGAGAATCCGCTGACCTGCGCCCATGTTGATTTGTCCGCGGCAAAGCGGAACCCTGGCAGTACACTGCTGATCTGCGGAAGATCGCTAAAGAAGACAGGCGTTAGGTCGACGACAACGTTCGAGCCGTTGGTGGTTGCGATGGGAAGGCTAAACAAGATGCTGTCGGTGTAGGCGTGCTTCACGGCATCTTCCGAAGGGCTACCACTTTTGGCACGGAAGCGAACGTTTCGTCGCACGACATGCACTTTGTCCTCGACGCGGCGAAACTGCCAAATCCAGTCGTCCCCAAAGCCCCACGTCATTCCGCCCAACAAGGGGCCTTGTGCGATGCCACGTGCGATGGCGATGACAACAATAAAGTCTTTGTCGAATTGAGACGGGGAAAGCTCGGCGAATAAACGCGACTTGCTCTGGTGAAGCTTGATCAGCCCCTCGGTTGTCTTTGGGTCTTTTACAACATCGGAGAATGGGGGAAATTTTGGCTTCTTGTCCTTCTTGTCCTTTTTGTCACCCTTGTCCGCTTCAGCGCCCACGGCTTCCACGACGGCGGACTTGGGTGCCATCGGCTTTTCGTCATCCGCCGCTTTCACGAAGGCAGGCAGTGCAAACGCAGGGATTGCAAAGCAAACGCAGCACATCACGATACGAGTATGTCCGTTGGGCATAGGGGATCTCACTTCGTTATTGGATTAGGCGTCGCCGAAAGGTCGTTCGTGCGACGGGGAGCGGTCGGTGCGCAAGGTGGGGAACGTAGGTCGTAAAATATACCCCATATTCCCTGAGCGGCGCAGTCTTTCAAGTCGACAAAGTTACCCAGGGAATGTTACACCGCCCGAAAAGTTGGTAAACCCTGCAAATTGGGACTTCCAGCGATCGACATCGTCCGAAACGATCGATTGGGACAGTTCGACCGCTAGAACCGATTGTTCGCGCAGGGCATGGATTCACAATGGACAACGATTTCCAAACGGTAATTTCGCACTATCCGCCCGACTGCCTTCCCCGGGATACGCAGTTCTTGGGCAGCGCGGGTGGTTTCAGTGGGGCCCGATTCTGGAAAATTGCTGCCCCCCGGGGAATGCTTTGTCTACGGCGGTGGCCTTCGGAACATCCAAATGTCCAGCGGCTCATGCAGATCCACCATGTTCTGCAACATGTCTACCAGCAAGGATTTCACCTTGTCCCGGTACCAATCAATACACTCACTGGTCTCACATACGTCGAACAAGCCGGGTATCTCTACGAGCTGACGCCCTGGCTAACGGGTGTGGCCGACTTTGCGAACCATGTATCCGAGAACCGTTTGCGAGCCGCCATGGCTGCCACGGCGCAATTTCACGTGGCTGCGGCAACCGTTGCCGGTGTCGAGCGGAAGACGGGCTTCTCGCCGGGGATCGCAGAAAGAAGAAGACAGGTCACTGCGCTACGTGACGGAGGGCTTCAACGCATCGCAACGGCGATCTCGCCAGGCATCGTGACAGAACTCGAACCACTTGCCCAGGAAATCTTGCTCCTGGTGCCCTCACGCCTTCCAAAAGTCGACGACGAATTGCGGGAGGCCCAGACCGTCCCTTTGACCCTTCAGCCCTCGATCCGCGACCTGCGAAGCGAGCACTTCCTCTTCGTGGGGGATCAGGTTTCGGGCATCGTCGATTTCGGGTCGATGCGGGTCGAGTCGCCCGTGGGAGATATCGCCAGGGCGTTGGGTTCCTTGGTGGGCGATGACGAAGAGTTACGTCGAACGGGCTTGGCGGCGTACGAAGCAGTGCGACCTTTGACCGACAACGAACGTAAGGTCGTTGCGGCATTCGATCACAGTGAAGTGCTGCTATCGGCAATCAACTGGCTGGATTGGATCTTCTGCCAGGGGCGTCAATTCGACGATTGGCAGGCCGTGCTATCGCGCATTCGTCGACTTGTCGTCCGCTTGCGTTTCTTGACGAATCAGGGCGAATTCCCATGAGCGACCGGTCGGGGGGGCGGTTCTTGGGGTCTGAGAGCCGAATTCTGGTCAACAATCTGGGGTAATCGACGTAACTGTAAGTCAGTTCACAGAACTCCGACCCAACTCATGCCGTATAAGAGGAAGTTGCGTTGCTGCCTTGGCATCCAAACAACAACGGCCCCCAAAGGGTGCGATTGACCGGCCCTGGCCAGCGATTCTAAAATAACCAATTCATGGGAAACGACTTAGGTTTCCTTGCCGGCACTGGAATTCAAGCCGATCGACGCCGAAATGGGCGGTATTTTCGCTGAGGGATTGCGCGAATGCGTTTGAACAGAGGAGTTGCCTCCATGCGTGCTGATGATAGGAAAGCTGCACGCTTGCCATTGAACAAGAGCAGAGTCGCTTGGCTCGCCGCTGCCGGGCTCTGCTTGGTATTGATTGCTCAGCCCAAAGCCTTCGGGCAATTGAGTTTCGAGGGACTGAACGCCGATGTCTTGGGAAACTCCGACAGATCTGCCGGTCAGGTTGAGTTTGAAGCACAGTTCACCGTGGCGACTGCCGATGGACAGCCGGCTCGGTTGTACGTTGCTGTTGATGTGGCGCCGGGATGGCATATCTACTCAATCACCCAGCCGCCCGGTGGTCCGGTCGCCACGAAGATCAAGCTCGACCCATCGCCACAGTTTGAACTGCTAGGCGAATTTGAAACCTCGCCACCGCCCCATCTGGGGCTTGAACCAGAGGCCTTCGGCGACCTGATGATTGAAACACACGAAGGTCGCGTCGTGTGGCAGACTCCGATTCAGATTGCCGAGGGCGTTCGTCCAGAGGACGTAACGATCGGAGTTCGCGTTGTCGTGCAGGCGTGCAACGATCGCGGTTGCATGCCGCCGACAAATTATCCCTTCACCGCCCGCTTGGGCAGCGGCATTGAAACGCCCAAGGAAGAACCCGCGAACTTGGTGGTTCAGGCCGAAGATGTCAAACGAGCCAGTATCGGCGTCTTTCAAGAAAACCTTGCACAGACCACCATTCGCGGCCACGTCGATCATGCCATGGCGGTGCCCGGCGGCACGATCAAGTTGCTCTTAACGGCCGATCCGTCGGAGGGTTATCACACCTATGCTTGGCAGCCGACCAAAGGCGGTCAAACGGCGCAACCCGCGTTGATTTCTCTTTCCGAAGACACCGAGTGGATATGGAGCCAACCCCAGCCAGACAAGCCGGTTGTCGAACATGACAACGCCGGAGAACAAGTTCGCTATCACGAAGGACCGGTCACGTGGACCATTGAAATCCAAGTGCCCGAGGACGCCGAACCGGGCGAACACATGCTCTCCGGCATCATCGGCTACCAAAGCTGCTCAGACGATAGCTGCGACATGCCAAGGGCGGCCGTGTTCGACGTCGTGGTGAATGTCGGGTTGGCCGAAAAAGGCGGCAACGTACCGCTGTCGTTCATGGCAGGGAAATATTCCGAGGCCGCGAAACTGGCCGAAGTGTGGACCGAGAAGAGACCGACGTCGCTTGATCTAGGAACGCTCAAAGTTCAGGGATCCGACGAGGCGTCGAAGCGTTCGCTATTTCTGATGATTCTGTACGGCCTGATCGGCGGACTGGCACTGAATCTAATGCCCTGCGTGTTGCCGGTCGTCGGGCTGAAGATCTTGGCGTTCGTTCAGCAGAGCGGGGAGAGCAGAGCGCGAATCTTCGAGCTTAACCTGTGGTATTCGCTAGGGCTTATTTCAGTATTTCTCGTGCTGGCCGGCTTAGCGATCGGTTTGGGCCTTGGCTGGGGACAACAGTTTAGCAGTCTCACGTTCAATGTTGTGATGGTGGCGGTCGTGTTTGCGATGGGGCTGAGCTTTCTCGGCGTGTGGGAATTGCCAATTCCCGGCTTCGCGGCCAGCGGATCGGCCCAAGAGATGGCCTCTCGCGAAGGCCGCGCGGGAGCGTTCTCCAAGGGCATCATCACGACGATCCTGGCCACACCATGCACCGGCCCTTTGATGAGCACTGCGTTGATTTGGGCCATGAAACAACCGGCTCCGATCACCATGACCGTGTTCGCCAGCATCGGCCTTGGCATGGCGAGCCCCTATCTATTGATCGGCGTATTCCCGAGCCTGATTCGCTTTCTGCCGAAACCGGGTGCGTGGATGGATACGTTCAAGAACCTCATGGGCTTCATGCTCTTGGCCACCGTGATCTATCTGCTGACGGTGATCGCTGAGATCGCTCCGGCGATGGTGTTGCCAACCTTGGCAATGCTGTTCGGGCTGTGGGCCGCATGCTGGTGGGTCGGACGCACGCCGGGCACGGCTCCGCTAGATGCTCGCATTCGCGCTTGGGCCGGAGCCGTGGCGTTTAGCGTGTTGGTCGGCATTTTCAGCTTCGGATGGTTCGATGATGTGATGCAGCAACGATTCAACGCGATGCTGGCCAAACAATTCGCCCGGCAAATGCAGGCCGGTGGCGAGGCCATCGTCGAACCCGTGGTCGAAGACGATGTCTTGGCGTGGATTCCCTTTGACCGCCAAAAGCTTGACGAGTTGATCGCCGAGGAAAAGACGGTGATGGTCGATTTTACCGCCGCATGGTGTCCCAACTGTAAGTTACTAGAACGCTTGGTACTCAATACCAAAACGACCCGAGAGTATGTCGATTCTCATGGCGTTGTTGCGATGGTCGCCGATGTGACCGCATGGCCTGAAGACGAAACGAAGCTATTGCAGGCATTGGTCGGCACCGGCGGTCAGATCCCGGTGTTGGCGATTTTTCCCGCCGGACGCCCCAACGAACCGATCGTACTGAACGAGATGTACACGCGAAACCGGTTATTCCAAGAACTCGATCGCGCCGGACCATCGAAGTCGACGACAGCTTCTTTAACCGACAAAGGCGACGCCCGAGAGTTGGTTCAAGCGGTCGACCGTTGAGTTGTTGCAAGTGGCGATGGCTACTTCTGATCGCCCCACACTGCATCGCCGGGCCCGTCGACAATGGTGCCAATGGTCCAGCTCTCGTGCCCATGGTCTGACAATTGGTGGCGAATGCTGTCGGCGAAAAAAGAACTCACCACCAGAACCAGCCCTAGGCCCATGTTGAAGACACGCTGCATCTCGGGCTCTTCCACATCGCCCAATTGTTGCAACCATGGGAAGACCGGCGGCACGGGCCAGCTATCTCGCTCGAACACGGCGCGGCAACCATCGGGCATGATTCGCTCGACATTTTCAAGCAGCCCTCCGCCGGTGATGTGCGCTATACCGTGGACGACGTTCTTCTTTTTGTAGTGGTTTAAGATTCCGCGCGTCGCTCGGACGTAGATCCTCGTTGGCGTCATCAACTCCTCGCCGACGGTTTGTCCCAACGCTTTCACGTGGTCGTCGATGGACAGCCCCGCGATATCAAAGACGATCTTCCGCACCAGGCTGAACCCGTTGGAGTGCAGGCCGGACGATCCGATGCCGATGATTGCGTCGCCCGAGGTAATGGCTTGTCCGTCGATGATGCGTTTGCGATCGGCCACGCCAACACAGAAGCCCGCCAGATCGTACTCGCCCTCGTGATACACGTCCGGCATAATGGCCGTCTCGCCTCCCAGCAGCGCACTGTCACTTTCGACGCAGCCGCGGCTAATTCCCTCGACAAGCGATTCGAGTTGCGCCGGATTGTCCTTTGCCATGGCGATATAGTCGAGGAAAAAAAGCGGTTCAGCGCCGCAGCAGATACAATCGTTCACGCACATCGCCACCAAGTCGATGCCCACGGTATCGTGTCGATTGGCCATGATGGCCACTTTGAGTTTGGTGCCCACGCCGTCGGTACCGGCGATCAGCACCGGATCTTCATAGTTCCGCTTGAACAGGGGGCTCTTGAAATCGAGCTGAAACAAGCCGGCAAACCCACCCGGCAGCGGCAACACACGGGGAGTGTGCGTTCGATGTAATAGCCGACCCAGCCGTGACATCGACTCTTGGTAGAGTTCCAGATCGACGCCGGCATCCTTATACAGAGTCTTGCCCATTGAAAATCGCCGCGCTCCGTGTGTCGATGGTGGGCCCCGATTCTACGAGTCGCGGCAAAGAAGTGTCAAACGCCTGGAAGTTGGACGGAGAATCGACGTTTTCGTTCCCCGGACCACCTATTTTAGCAGCGAGGGGCCGTGTGCTACGATCGTTAACTGGCGACAACGACAAACGGCTGCTGGCCAGTATCCCAGAACCACAACGGTAGGATCTCACCCACGATGTTCAATTGGCGCGTAATTCCGGCAGCAGCGATTCTGGTTGCGGTCACTCTGGTGTGGCCACTCGCAAATTTGGCTCTTGGCGAACCGCCCGCGCCCGAGAAGATCTCGACCTATGCCCCGGCGAAGGATCTGATTGCGCAACTTGATCTCAGCATGCAAGCGCTTGCCGAGATTTTGAGCGACGAGGAAACCTTTGAATCGAAATCGAAAAGCTTCGCCAAAAACAGCGTGACGGTCGTCGTGATTGCCCAGCATTTGGCCTTGCACGACGAGTCTCACGATTGGAAAGCAGCGGCTCCGGCGCTCTTTCATGCGGCGTCACGGTTGGTCGAAGCCGAAGACTACGCCGCTGCCCAAGAGGCATTTGCCGCCCTGCAAGCAATCGCCCCCGGAGAAAACAGCGACGCGGAAACGCCGACTTGGGATCCCGTGGTTGAAATGGAGCCGCTCATGGAACAGGTGGGCTATCTCAACAGCAAGCTTCGCCGCGGGGTGCGGCGCTTGAAGCGAAACCAGGACGACATGACACGCCAGTCGGCAGTTTTGGCGGCATTGGCGCAAGCAGTCACGCCTGATTTGAGTTTCGCCGCCGATGAAGAGGACGCTGAAAAGTGGATCGCATTGTGTGCCGAGATGCGCGACGCATGTAGCACACTGCATGCGGCTGCCACGGCTGGTGACGAAGATGCGGCAAAATCGGCCGTGAAGGCCTTGGATCAAAGCTGTAAAGACTGTCACGATATCTTCCGATAGAGAGTGGACTCGTCAGGCCCCACATCGTCAGTCGCGTCGTTGGAGAGACGATGGTCCAAACACATCCTTCGCTGCAATTCAACTACCCCTTGCCCTATGGGGCCGTGCCGAATACCCCCGGGGTGCGGTTTTCTATCTTCAGTCGCACGGCCACCGCGATGCGGCTGTTGTTGTATCGCCATGTTGGCGATCGTGAGCCAAGGGAAGTGATCGACTTCGATCCCGATAACGATCGCTGGGGTGGGGTGTGGAGCATGCTGGTTCCCGATGCGGAGATCGGCCAGCTTTATCATTTTCAGGCCGACGGTCCTTTCGAGCCCGAAGCGGGACATCGGTTCGACGGTCGCGCACGATTGATCGATCCCTACACCCGGGCGTTGGCAGGCGAGTTCTTGACAGCCTCCGACGGCATCGTCCGTCCGCCGAAATGCGTGGTGGTCGATGAACACTTTGACTGGCAGGGTGATCGCCATCTGAAGCGCGATCTTTCGGAGACGATAATCTACGAAATGCACGTCAAGGGGTTCACCCAATCGCGCACCAGTGGCGTCGAACATCCGGGAACCTATCTGGGCGTGATCGAGAAAATCCCGTATCTGGTTTCGCTTGGCGTGACGGCGATTGAACTGATGCCGGTGAACGAGTTTCCCACGAATCATTTCTTCGGTGGCTCGGCCGATCGACCGTATTATTGGGGATACGATCCGTTGGCCTTCTTTGCCCCGCATCGCGGTTACGCCGCCAGCAAGGTGCCCGGGGCACAGGTCCACGAATTCAAGCAGATGGTTCGCGCCCTGCACCAGGCGGGCATCGAAGTTATTCTCGACGTCGTGTTCAATCACACAGCTGAAGGAAACGAGCTGGGGCCCACGTTCGGGTTCAAGGGGCTCGAAAACTCCGTCTACTACATGCTCGAAGAGGGCAGCGGCGCGTATCGCAACTACTCGGGCTGTGGCAACACGGTCAACGGCAACCACCCGATCGTACGCGAGTTGATCTTTCATTGCCTCCGGCATTGGGTGCTGAACTATCACATCGATGGTTTCCGGTTCGACTTGGCATCGGTCCTCAGCCGCGACCGCAGTGGAGAACTCGTTCCGAACACGCCGATCATCGAAGTGATCAGCGAAGATCCGCTGTTGGCCGATACGAAAATCATTGCCGAAGCCTGGGACGCCGCCGGGGCCTATCAAGTTGGGTCGTTCGCGAATCTGCGATGGTCGGAATGGAACGGTCGGTTTCGCGACGATGTGCGACGCTTTTGGCGAGGCGACCCGGGCACGTTGGGGCCCATCGCCACGCGGATTGCGGGATCCAGCGACTTGTACCAGCCCGGCGGGCGGCGTCCGTATCACAGCATCAACTTCGTCACTTCGCACGACGGTTTTACGCTGAATGATCTGGTCAGCTACGCGCACAAGCACAACGAGTCGAACGGCGAGAATAACTTCGACGGCGAGAACAATAACTTCAGCGACAACCACGGTGACGAAGGACCGACGCGACGTCGTGCCGTGCTGCTTGCCCGAACGCGCCAAGTGAAGAACATGCTGTCGACGTTGTTGCTGAGCATGGGGGTACCGATGTTGCTCTCTGGCGACGAATGCCGGCGGACGCAACGTGGCAATAACAACGCCTATTGCCAAGACGGCCCGCTGTCGTGGTTCAATTGGCGGCTCATCGACCGTCATGACGATCTGTTTCGATTCACGCAGGCACTGGTAGACTTTCGCAGAAACCATTCAATCGTCCGTCGCAAAGAATTCCTGCATGGCAATTCAAGCAATGACGGCGCATTGCCCGACGTGCTGTGGTGTGGGCCCGACGGGAGTGTTATTGATTGGACTAGCCAAGAGTTGAGCCTGCAATACATGCTCATCGCCTCGAAGGACGAAAGTAACTTCGACGAAGCCCAAAGGCATGTGCTCGTCTGCCTGCATGCCGGTCCGCATTCGCAGGCTTTCTGCTTGCCACCCGCGGCGCGCAAGGTCGAGTGGACGTTATTCATCGACACCGCCGCCAATTCGCCCGGCGATGTCTTTCCTGAATTCGACGGACCACGGTTAGACACGAGCCGGTGCTTTGAACTCATCAGCAAGTCGTTGCGATGCTACGTCTCATCGCCGCTGTGATGAGTGGCCAGGCCTGCGTTACAGCGATACCTGTAGGATGAGGTGCTCGCACCCATCTTTAACCGGTCTTCAACGTCGCGACCATACTATTCAGCCACCAATGAACCAGCGTTAACGATCGACGTTGGCTGCTCTCAACAGGCGAACGATCTCTGGCAGGATTTGGCGGATGGCTCGCGAGCGATGGCTGAGACAAGCCTTCACCTTTGGCCCCAGCTCGCCAAAGGTGCGGTGGTATTCGACGATCTCGAACAACGGGTCGTATCCGAAGCCGGAGGTGCCGGACGCCTCGAAACGAATCCGTCCATGGCAATACGCTTCTTGTTGGACCAGAATTTCGCCCGCCGGATTGGAAAGCGCCGCGTGACAAACATAGTGAGCCGTACGTCGTGGCAGGGGCGTATCGCCCAACTGTTGGAGCAGGTGCCGGTTATTGGCTTCGTCGCTCGCATCAGGACCGGAAAATCGGGCTGAATAAACACCTGGTGCCCCGTCCAGCGCGTCGACAACAATCCCGCTGTCTTCGCCAAGCACCCATCGCTGCAAGTGTTGGGCCTGCTCGCTGGCTTTTAGAGCCGCATTCTCGGCGAAGGTTGTCCCGGTCTCTTCGACTTCGATCGCCTCGGGGAATCGCTCGAGTGTGTGAACTTCGATCCCCACCGGCGCCAGCAACGCGGCCAGTTCGACCGCCTTATTGCGGTTGTGCGTACCGAGCACTAAGAGGGGAAGAGACGACAAGGGCACATCGACACAGCGTTGAAACAGATAATTCCACGGTCGGCCATTGTGTACGATCGTCGCCGGAAAACAAGTCTCTCACGGCACGTAGTTTCATCCACCCTATCGTCGCCAAGTTCCACGGCGCGCGTATGCAGCGCTAATTGATTGCTTCGGAACTTTAACGGGGACCGGTTGAACGTCCAAGGCAATTCCGGCGATGGTCTTGGGGGAGATGCCGCCGGCAAACTTCTTGGCGCCGAAGGTTTCCATGATGCGGTGGATTTGTGGATTGATTTCGATTTTTCCATCGGCCCTTGGAGTACCCACGGTATTGAAGCTGCCGACAGTGACGATGCTCAAGTAGCGGTCGTGGAATTCATAGGCTTGATATCCCTTGGCGATCAAAGCCTCGGTTAAGTCGTGCGCTTTTTGGGCCGCCTCGGCAAGATTGCTGTCGAGCGTTTCCGCGCCACTTTCGACAGCCGCGATTTGCTTGGGATCGATGACCACTTGGGCCTTGAACGTGGCAACTTGCACGCTGTACTTGCCAGGGCACCCGAGTAGGCTGTGCTGGACTTGCTCGTTCATGCGAACGACGAATGGATCGACGCCCGCTGGCACGAAGTATTCACGTGGCAGCATGGGGTTCGTCGTGAGAAAAGCGTGCGACAGTTGACCATGCTGGACCCGCTGTTGGGCCGATCTGCTGTTCCGCTGACCATTGTCGCTTTTGTACTCGTTGATGGCCTTGAGTACCTGCTTTTGAATCTGCCGATATCCCCCCAACGGTTGCGCCGACGGATTGTCTTCACTCGACTGCATGGATTTGGGGGCAGCGGTCTTAAGCCGCTTCATCACCTTTTGGGCTTCGGGGTCGTCGACCGAGGGGAAGTCGCCCACGAGGACCGCGATTTCTTTGTACTTCTTGCCTCGGCGATACTTCATCTGCGCCGGTCGGCCAAACTGGTTGATCGAGCGGCCTTGAACGCCTTCTGAGAAGTCAAAGTTCATGGCATGGGTGTACGCCGGCAGCTTGTATTCCTTGCGAAGTTCATACACCAGATCATGCGCCTGTTGCTCGGCACGGTCACCCAAGAACGTTACCGCCAGAATGAGCCACGGACCGCTTTCTTCCGTCAGCGGATACTCTTTGTCCTTGTCAGCTTCGATGTGACGAAACAAACTCAGCCGCTGCCAAACCGGCGCGGCAGAGACACGCTCACCGAAAAGGCAACACAAAGCGACCGCAAGAACCGTTCGTCGAACAACGACTGACAACATGAATCTGCTCCTCGGCGACGTACCTTCGACCAACAACGATTCGTCCGTGCGATGTGAGCCGGCAATCGCATGCCAGCCACCACGCGATGAACCGCCGGCGCAGGGTCAGGACCGAAAAGGGAAATGGAATCGAAAAGCTGTTCCCTGGCCACCGAACGGCAGCCAGCGACGAGTTGAGCGGCGGAGTCTAGCAAAACACCCCATCACCAACCAGGGCGGATTTCATGTGCTGGCATGTCCCATCGCCGAAGTTATAACCCACAGTTGCGCAACGACTTGGATCCTCAGCAGTAGCCGTAGGTCAGGGCTCGCCCTGACACGGAGCTGCAAACGTTGACCACCACGATGTCCGGCACCGTGCTACTCGGCAATGTCACGGCACCCTCGTTACTTCGTCCTAAGCGGGACGTTGTTTCTTGCCGGCGTATAGTGTGTTAGGTAGGGGCATGTCAGGGCGAGCCCTGACCTACGCTTTTTCCTACGCCGTCAAGCGGGGCCCACGATCTTCGCCGCCTGAATGCGGGCATCAACAACCGGTCCGGCGATGACGTCGACGAACGTGCCGGTTGTTGGCGTGGGAACTTCGACCGGCGCGTAACGACACGACGTGCCAACGCTCCATCCGGGGCGATCGTCCATGAGGGACTCAAGCAAGACCCGCAGTTGCGTGCCTTTCAGACTGGCGAAGAACCGTTGCTGGAGTTGATGTTCCAACTCACCCAATCGCCGTACGCGGTCAGCCTTGGTTTGAGGGGCCACCTGATCGGGCATCGTGGCTGCTGCCGTGGTGCGGCGGGGGCTGAAGGGGAAAATGTGGATCTTCGAGAAGTTCACCTCTTCCGAAACCCGGCAACTCGCCTCGAAGTCGGCTTCACTCTCGCCAGGGAACCCGACGATGATGTCCGTCGTGATCGCCAGTCGATCGATCATCTCCCGGGCCAGCATACAGCGGTCGATGAACCGTCGACTGCCCCAACGACGACGCATGCGTCGCAACACGGCATCAGAACCGCTCTGCATCGATACGTGCAAGTGAGGGCAGATGCGCCCAGGGTTGGCAGCCATTACCTCTAACAGATCGCGGGTAAGTTCAGTGGCCTCGATACTCGATAGTCGCACCCGGAAGTCGCCTTCGAGTTCGGCAAGTCGCGCGAGCAATTGGGCAAGGCGCACCCAGTCGCGCTTCGGGCGACCTTGGTTGAGATCAACTCCGTAGTGCCCGAGATGAATGCCGGTGAGCACCACTTCCCGGTGCCCGTGGTCTACGAGCCTTCGCACTTCGTCGACAATTTCATCCGCGGGGCGGCTCGTCAATCCGGGACGCACCGTGGGAATGATGCAAAAGCTACATCGCAAGATGCAGCCATCTTGTACTTTTACGAATGCGCGATGACGATTACCGAATTTGCTGATCCCGGTGGGAATATCAATGACTCCCATGCGTCCGAGTAGATCGGGAAGCTCGCGTTTGTCGCGAACAACCTCGACCACCCCGGGCAGAGATGCAACTTCCTCTGGCGCGCGGGTGGCGTAGCAGCCCATGACGATGATCCGTGCGTCGGGATTACGACGTCCGAGTCGGCGAATTGTCTGACGGCTTTTCGCGTCGCCTTCGGCGGTGACCGTGCAGGTGTTAACGATGCACAGATCGGCCGGTTCATCACGCTCCGCATCGCGATACCCGGCGGAGGTCAGCCCCTGACGAACGTACTCGGTTTCGTATTGGTTGACCTTGCAACCGAGCGTCACCGTGCGGAGCGTTGCTTTCGACATACTTGCAATCACAACTCAGAGATACAGAGCGTAATCAGAGATTTGCTTGTGCGGATCGCAATTGGTTTGAGAATCACGACATCCACGAATGTATCGTCTGTCGGACTTCAGGCACACCCCACAAGACGGCTGTGGGAGGCCCGATCAATCAGTCGGGACTGGTTCGATGGTAGCGCTCATCGAACCCGCGCAGCTGGCTACCATATCGTCTTTGCCAAAGGCGTGGATCTGGTCGCGTTTCAATTCGGCGTGCTCGCGCGTCGTGGTCAACACGATGACCTTGCCCCGCGTATCGACTTCGGTGGCGAGCTGCATGCCGCGCGGTCGATCGTGACCAAACAGCGCCCTTAGCATCAAAATCACGTACTCGTACGAATGATCGTTGTCGTCCCACAAGATCACAGTGTATCGCGGTTGCCGCTTTGGTTTTGCTCCGCGGCGTTTGCGTTCTTGTTCGGTCTCTTCCTGCGGTGGGGCAGAGACGGCAACCCCGAACTGCTCGGGTGCATTTTCTGGTTGATCGGACACGGTACGATCTCGCGAACTAGATGGACGACCCCGGGCCGGCTCCTTGGCGGCCAAGCCTGTCAATCAGTATATTGCACGGCACGCCCATGGCGACACGGTTTTACTCCCCTTTTTCGGTGGGTGCCGAAGATTGTCGTGGCGGTTTCCGGCATTTCTCACTCATAAACAGGGTCGCCCGATGACCGAGATCGATGATTATCTCAAGAAACATGCCGCGCGTTTCGAGGACGAACTGTGCGGGTGGCTTCGCATTCCTAGCGTTAGCGCGGACAGCAAGTATCGCAGCGACGTTCGCTCTGCTGGCGAGTGGCTCGCCACGCAGTTTCGCGAGCTAGGCTTCTCGACGCAGCTTGTCGAGACCGACGGATTTCCAGTCGTCTATGCCGAATCGGAACCGGTGCCGGGTGCTCCGACGGTTCTCGTCTACGGCCACTATGATGTGCAGCCCCCCGATCCGCTGGACGAATGGATCTCGCCCCCCTTCGAGCCGACCCGTCGTGAGGGGAATATTTATGCACGTGGTGCCACCGACGATAAGGGGCAGTTGTTCACGCATGTCAAAAGTGCCGAGGCATGGGTCCGCTGCCATGGGAAACTGCCGGTTCAGTTGAAATTCGTCGTCGAAGGTGAAGAGGAAGTCGGCAGCATGAACCTGGGGCCGTTTCTCAAGCAGCGGCAGCGTGAGCTTGAAAGCCAACTGGTGGTCATCAGCGATACGAGCCAGTTCGGTCCAGGACAGCCGGCGATTACCTATGGTCTCCGCGGGATCGCCTACTACGAACTTCGCTTGAAAGGCCCGACACAAGACCTGCACTCCGGCTCGTTCGGTGGCGCGGTGTCGAATCCGGCGACTGTTGCCGCGCGATTGTTGGCAGCGCTGGTCGATGACCAGGGCCGCATTCAAGTGCCGGGGTTTTACGATGACGTTACGCCAATCGACGAGCATGAACGACAACAGCTTGCCGCACTCGCGTTCGACGAGAAGGCCTTCGAACAACAAATCGGTGTTGCGGGAACCAGCGGCGAGCAGGGGTTTAGTAACTTGGAGCGGCGATGGACGCGACCCTCTTACGATGTTTGCGGTCTCGATGCTGGCTATCAGGGCGAAGGGGCCAAGACGGTGATTCCGGCAACCGCAACCGCGAAGTTTAGCTTTCGATTGGTGCCAAAGCAGGACCCCGACAAGATCACCGAAGCATTGCGCAACTATCTGCAAAGCCTCTTGCCGCCGGGAGTGACGATGGAGCTGATCGACTTTCACTGCTCGGCAGGGGTGGTCGTGCCACTGGATAGTCCTTATGTCGCCGCCGCGGCACGAGCAATCGAACATGGTTTTGGACGGGCACCGGTGAACATTCGCGAAGGCGGCTCGATTCCGGTCGTCTCGACCTTTCACGATGAACTGGGAATCGATACCTTACTGTTGGGTTGGGGGTTGAACGACGACAACACGCACAGCCCGAACGAAAAGTTCTGTCTGGCCGATTTCCATCGGGGAATCAGCGCCAGTGCCCAGTTGTGGAGGGAATTGGCCGCTTGCTGAAAAAGGGGATAAGTCCAATTTCAGCAAAGCACCGCAGGGCCGTTCCGATAAATTGGACTTATCCCCTTTTTTCAAACGTAAGAAACCATGCTCGATCGCAAGTACATCTTAGAAAACGTTGAAGAAGTCAAAACGAATTGCCAGCGGCGGGGCGTAGAGGTCGACATCGACCGGCTCGTCGCCTTGGAGAACGAACGTCGCCCGAAGCAGCAGGAGTTGGAGCTGCTCAACCGCCGGGCAAACGAAGTCTCGAAGTCGATTGGCAAGGCGCCGGACGCCGAGCAGCGTGAGGCTCGCAAGCAGGAAGGTCGCGCGTTGAGAGATCAGGTCACTGCCATGACCAGCGAACTTGACGCGATGAATGACGAGGTGGCGGAGTTGCTGCGGGGGATTCCCAATCGTTCGCATCCCGAGGCTCCCATTGGTGTCGACGACAAAGCGAACCTAGAGCTTCGTCGTGGCGCGACTCCAATCCGAGCGTTCGACTTTGCGCCCAAAGATCATGTCGACCTTGGCGAAGCCCTCGACCTGTTGGACTTCGAGGGTGGCGCTCGAGTGGCCGGTCATGGGTTTTACTTTTTGAAAAATGATGCCGTGTTGTTGGATATGGCGCTGCAGCGGTTCGCGCTGGACATGGTCATGGCCGAAGGATTTACGGCGATGATGACGCCCGACATGGCACGCAACGAAATCTTGCAAGGCACGGGCTACATTCCCCGCGGTCCGGAAACGCAGATCTACAGCATCGCCGAGACGGACTTGAGCATGATCGCCACGGCCGAAATTACCCTCGGCGGTCTCTACTCCGGACAGACGGTCGACAAGGAAACGCTACCGCTGAAGCTCTGCGGACTGAGTCACTGTTATCGCACCGAGGCCGGGGCCGGCGGTCGGGCATCGCGGGGGTTGTACCGCGTGCATCAGTTTACGAAAGTTGAGATGTTTGCATTTACGTTGCCTGAGGAGAGCGACACCATGCTCGATCAACTGTGTCAGTTGGAGTGCAGGATCTTTGACGCGCTGGGAATTCCCTACCGCGTGGTCGATACGGCGACCGGTGATTTGGGAGGGCCGGCGTATCGCAAGTTCGATCTTGAAGCATGGATGCCCGGCCGAGGCGATGGGGGCGAGTTCGGCGAGGTGACCAGCACCTCGAACTGCACCGACTATCAAGCCCGGCGGCTGAACATCCGCTATCGAACCAAAGGCGAAAAAGGAACGCGGCTCGCACATACCTTAAATGGAACCGCGATCGCCACCAGCCGAGCGATGATTGCCGTGATGGAAAACTATCAGCAGGCAGATGGTTCGATTGCCGTGCCCGAGGTGCTGCGGCCCCTCATGGGAAAAGATGTCATCGCCGCCGCGAAGACCGAAACCGCGGGCGATAGACTCAAGAAGTGACTTGCTCCGTGTGTCGTTCAACAAACGTGAGCAGTCGCGCCACTTCGGCAATGGTCTTGACGTGCATTTTCCGCAGAATTCGGTGTCGACGACGTTCGACGGTTCGTAGCCCGACTTCTAACCGCTGGGAAATCTGCTTGTTGGAATGTCCGCTGAGAAGTAGTGCCAGAACCTGAGCTTCGCCGGGTGTTAGTTTTTCGAGCCGATTCTGAATAGAGACTATTACGCCGCGGCGTTCACGCCAGCGTGCGTTTCTCCTCAGGCCAACCGTGATGGCTTCGAGCAGATCATCTTGCTGGTACGGTTTTTCCAGTAGCGTAACAGCACCGTTTTGCATGACGCGGACCGTCGTGGGAACGTCGGCGTAGCCGCTGACCACGATGACCGGCAATCCCCATGCTCGTGTCGCGATTTGTTCTTGAAGTTCCAAGCCGTTGATGCCTGACATTCGATAGTCGGTCACCACGCACCCGGCGGATTCGTCGTCGCAGTGGTCAAGAAATTCTAAGGCCGACGCAAACGATTGGGCCGAGAAACCCGCGGACGACACCAGGGCGCAGATGGAGTCTCGGGCCGCACGGTCATCGTCGATAATGAAAACGGTCGGGTTATTCATCGTGATGATGGTCCTCTTTTGCAAGGGGAAGTACGAGAGTAAACGTTGCTCCACGTGGAGCGGTACTCATGTGCGAGAGATGGCCTTCGTGACGTGCAACAATCGTTCGACAGATTGCCAGCCCCATGCCCATTCCCTCGAGCTTCGTTGTGAAGAACGGTTCGTAAGCCTGCATCGCCACGTCGTCAGCCATGCCAGGCCCGGTGTCCGTGACATTGAGAACGATCTTGGTTCCATCAAGCACGGTAGAGAGCGTGACACGGCGATCACCCTGTGACACTTGGGCGACCGATTCGCACGCGTTGCGAACAAGATTGACAATAACCTGCGTGATCTCAATTGGGTTGGCAAGCACTGCGGATCGTTCAGCCGACATGACCAATTCAATCGCAATCTCGTCACTGCGATTCGTTACCTGCACAAGTTCAACCGCATCTCGAACCAAACCGTGCAGGTCGACGACCGAGAGTTTCGACGGGGCGTTCGCCACAAAACCGCGCAGTCCGTCGATGATGGCGGCTGCCCTCGTGGCTTGATCGCCAATCTTGCTATTCCATTCCTTGATCTGGTCCAGATTCGCGGTGTGATTGAGGTCCAGCGTGCGGCGGAGCGCCGACGAATAATTGGAAATGGCAGCTAGCGGTTGCGTAATTTCGTGTGCGGTGCTGCTCACCATTTCGCCAACGGTACTGACCCGGGATACGTGCGCCAACTCGGCATCACGCAGCCGCAGTTCCTCTTCCGCCTTTTTTCGGGGTGTGGTGTCCGTGCAGATTAACATACAACTCGCGACATCTTCGTTCTCCGGAATTGGGACGACGCGTATTCGCCAGGAACGATTGTTCATCGTCAAATCGTCGAGTTCGTCGCTGGCGGCATGCTCGAATGCGTTCTCCACCGCGCCCTGATACCATACGTGATATCGTACAGGCAAATAGTCCAAGAAATTCTTCCCCGGATTGATCTCCGAAAAACATGGCTTTGGATGGTGATTGACAAAAAGCAGCGTCCCGTCGCGGTCGACCGTCATCACGAGGTCTGGAACGTGATGCATCAGGGTATGCAACTTCGAGTTGGTTTCGCGAAGCGAGATTTCTGCTTGACGACGGGCCTCGACTTCCGCGCGCAGCGAAGCGTTGGACGCGTCCAGTTCCACGGTGCTTTCCCGGACAAGCTCTTCCAAGACGCTTCGATTCTCGACCAACGTGGCTTCGGCGGCCTTTTGGTCCGTGATGTCCGACACCACCCCAATCCAACGAGCATGCGCGTGGTGAGCATTGTTTATCCGGGCGATGGAAAGATGGCTCCAGCGAAGTTCGTCTGCCGGAGAGTGGAATCGAAATTCAAGGGACTCCGGCGCGTCGGAAGCAACCTGTTTGAAGGCGGAACGAATCTTCTGGCGATCTTCTTCGATTACAGTGTCTAGCCTATTGCCTTCGCGATTAACGGAGGGTGGACAGCCAAACATGGTCTCCAACTCCCGATTCACGTAGACAATGTGGGCGTTTGCGCCTTCGGCCACGAAGACACCCATCGGGGCCGCGTCGACGAGTTGCTGCCACTGCTTTTCTGATTTGCGTAACTGGTCCTCGCTGGCCTTGCGCTGATTCAGCACTCTGCCCATGATAATGGGGATCACCAAGACCGCCATCGCGCTGATCAGATTCGGCAACTCATCTGGCACGAACCGGGGCAGAAAACCGTAGTCTCGAACCTGATCGATCAGCTGGGGGATATGTCTGGAGAGCGTGCGACTGACCGCGAACATTCCCAACACGATGGCTGAGGCGACAACATAGTCGAATTTCCATTGCCGTAGACGTCGGAGGACCGCCACGCTGACGAGAATCGCCGTTATGCGAAGGACGATCGTGATGCTAAGTACGACGGACACGCTGAAGGGCCCCCTATGGAGCTATATCATTTGCAGGAATTACTTTGGCAAGAACATCACAAGTGCCAAAATGTGATGAGAGTGCAAACGATAAGCACGCGAAGGATAAACGTTTGAACATCCTCCCGGCAAGCGAATTCTGGGCACCAATCCACCGTGTGACGTAATTCCGCCACTTCCGGGTGGCAAGACGTCCAGGTTGGTAGCGCACAAGAAATCCTGATGTGAGTCGATTTTCGCGCAGCAAAAAAGCGGGATGTCGATCGAATGACCAACATCCCGCTTTTACATAACGCAATTTCTAATTGCCAGTTTTTTACCAGCCTATTTCAACCCGGGCGGTAAGACCGTCGAAGGTGATCGTATCTTCGACGTCGGTGAAGTTATCCGCCTGCACGGCATCGATCCAAGCGGGGGTCGTCACGGCGTTCATCCAAGCCGCCATATAATAGCCGGCCGAAACACGGACAGTGCCACTAGGGCTTTGCCACCCCAAGCCCAATTCATATTCGAGAATCGGTGTAATACGATCATCCGTCCAACTGGTTTGTGCTTGAATGGTGGCGAAAGTGTTGGTCTGCACGTAGGTCGAGTTGTAGGTGCCCACCAGAAAACTGGCAGCGCCACGGCCATAGAGAAAAACTCCGTGACCACAGAATTGCCGCTCACCGTCGAGCCCTAGACGAATGCCGTAACCATCGAAACCCGTATCGGTTTGCACGGTGGTTTGGCCAGGTGACGCCTGTTGAGTCGAGATGAACTGCTGATCGAGGTTTCCATAACGCAGACCTACGATGTAATTGAAGGCAGTCTTATTCGAGCGGAACAGTCGAGATCGATAGTCGAGATCGGCCAATTGAAAGTCAATGTCGTAGACCGCGTCGGCGAACAGGCTATTCGAGGCAGCCGTGAACGTGCCAGGGTAGATGACCAACGAATGCAACGAATTGGGTACATCGGTTGCGATCGCATTCTCGGTGCTAC
Organism: uncultured Planctomycetaceae bacterium; assembly: GCA_964576465.1. Lineage (GTDB taxonomy): Bacteria > Planctomycetota > Planctomycetia > Pirellulales > JAEUIK01 > CAZNXE01. Next base: position 5,558 of record CAZNXE010000025.1, on the reverse strand, counting down.
TTTCATACCACGTGTAGGTGGCCACAATACTTGTGCTGTCGTCCAACGCAAACGAACCGCCGAGGCGCACCCCCGTCTCGTATCCCGGATTTGCGACCCCCACCGCGCCAAACGGAACCGAAGTGTTGGGGTCTAACCCGTCCCGGGGCTGGGCATAGGCCATATCCACGCCGGAGGCTTGTAGAAACAAATATTCCCCGAACACGCCAGTTCGATGAGCGTACTGCCCACAAGGTTTGCATGTCGAACAAGTGCTGCACGTTGAACATGATTTGCCACGGGAACACGACGTGCAACCGCCTGTCGTACACGAGTCGCAACCAACACTACCGCTGGGAACTACTTCGTACGATGGGAAGGGTTGGCTTGTTGTGTAGCTAGCCCTGCGCGCTTCTTGGTCAATCTTCGCGCCTGCCTCATCGATGAGTTGATCGAGGTCACTTAGATCGTCCGTGGATGTCGTCGGCTTGTTTTGCAAGGGCGACTCCGCGAAAGCCGACATGCCCGACCACGTTGTCGCAACCATCAAGGCTACAACCGCTAGTCGAATGCTCATAAAACTGCTCCCCATGTTTTGTTGTTCGCTGCCCGTCTGCTGCCGTGACGCGTTGATCGGCATCAATCCCAGGGTCCGGGTCGTGTGGGTCTTGAGTGTCCTGTCAATAGAATCGACCGCATGGATTGTGCTGATTAGTTGCGTAAGCGCGTGCCGTATACCCGTCTCAAACCTCCTGGCTTGCCAACAATTTGCCGCCACGGATTGTTCTTGAGAGGAGGAACTCCTCTGTAGAGGATGTATTAAACAGCCCTTCAGGGGGGTGTCTGTCAGGCAGCCGGGGAGATCGCAACTTTGAGATATTCAAGGTCTGGTGCCATTTCGTAGGCCCTGTGCACCTGATATCCGGGCGAATCGGCGGCGCGAATCTTGGATGCAAGACTCTGGGATGATCATTCTTGGCCATGGAGTTTCCGTGAGCCGGTTCCAAGAAAAGACCGCGAAAAGGACTTATCTCGAACGATTTCGTGTCGGTATCTCACTGCGATTCGGCGGTCATCGAAGAAGCCGGAGACAGTTCAATGGTAAACGCCGGTGACCGCTGCTGAGTGGCGTCGATTGTCGACGCTCCAGGTAGGCGTTTCCCAAGTTGCCGAAGGACTCGATTCAGTCGGACAATTATCGTCGTTCCAGGGCGATAATTTCCTTTCGCCGGCATCCGCGCCGTCATAAGATGCGTTGTGCGCCGGGCACCCCTATCTGATTTTCCACGGCACCGGCGGTGCAGCGTATTGCCAATGGTGCCGCAATCGACATCATTGAAACATCATCTTGTGAATCGTTCAGAGAATGAAGCACCGTGATCGCCGTGCTGTTCGTGGTGGAAAAATTAATTGACGCTACTTCGTAAGACATACACCGCCCGAGATCGGGCCAAGGGGAGACGGTCATCATGAGAAATTGGTGGAATCGCAACAAGTCGATGTTAACGAGTCGGCTACATTCCAGGCGGTTGGGCAAGCCCTCGGGCCGAGGCATGCGCAATCGGAATGCGCATCTTCTTGAACCACTTGAAAACCGATGTCTGCTTACCGTTACGGCCAACTTGAACGGGACCGTTCTCGAAATCTCCAGCGATGCCGCGGACGACATCGCAGTTACCGTCGTCGGCGGGAACGTACAGGTTTCCGTGAACGGCAGTGTCGCTGCCGATCCGACGGGCGGACCACTGGCGGCAAACCTCGTCACCGCACTCGACATCACGGGATACACCGGCGTCAACGACAACATTGTCGACTTGACCGATGTCACACCGTCTGATTTTACGAGCTTGGTGACGGTTACCGTCGATGCCGGAGATGGAAACGACCAAACGATTCTTGGTACCTTGCTAACGACCACGAGCGACCAAACCTACAACGACCCGGTCGTGCTCAGTTCAGATGCGCTGCTCACCATCACCGGAGTGAATCGCGAGATTCGCTTCAACGAAACAGTTGACGGCGACGGTGCGGGCCCGTGGGCACTGTTCACGAACACCATTTCGTTCACACGTTTCGGCGATGGTGGATCAGACTACGTCGGGAGCGTCAATCCGCTTCGCTCACTCACCGTCACGGGCGATGTTCGGTTCAACATGGGCGATACGGTCGAGCCATCGATCACCACAACCGAGAACCAAACCTACAACGATGGCGTGGTGCTGGAAGGCAACGCCGAACTCAATGCTGGCACCGGAGAAATTGACTTTGGCGGTACGGTTTCCGGCGCCTTCGACCTTGCGGTGGATGCTGCCAGCAAAACGACATTCCGAGACACGGTGACGACAACCACCGCCAGCACCAATAGTGCGGATGTCGTCGTTGATGTTGCAGGTGGGGCGGAAGTAACGCTCTCTAGCACCGGCGCAAATTCGCAATTCGAGATTGACGGTACCACGCTCGTCGATCTGCCAGGGCTAAACACATTCACGTTCGACGGGGGTACGGGCGACGATCAACTCTTGGTGGTGGGAGCCCTTGGAAATCCGATTCCGGCGGGTGGTGTCGTCTTCAACGGCAACGGTCAAGCCTCCACCGATCGGCTATTCGTCTCGGGCGACGGTACCAACACGACCGTTTACACCCCCGATGCAACCACCGCCGGTGATGGCGTCGTGGCGATGGACGGACTGGAAATTACGTTCACCGGGCTGGAGCCGGTCGATATCACGGGAATGGCCCTTGCCTCGATCCTATTGCCCAATGCCGTCAACAACTTGACGGTGACCGACGGTTTCGACTTCAACACCGGAGCCGTTCCAGCGTTGCGGGTCGCAGGCACCACGGGCGGAGTCGCGATCGAGACGGCGGCGCTGTGGAACAACACCGTAGTGAGCATCGACACCACAGCGGTGGCGGGTGCCGATCAAGTCACGATCGACAGTTCCAGTGCCGCGCATCTCAACGATAGTGTTCTCATCAGCACGGGCGATGGGACGGATCAAATTGACGTCAACAGCACCGCGGTGCCGACGACGCTCAACGGCGGCAACGACAACGACATCTTCTCGGTTACGCCGAGCCCTACGGGTGTGATTACCGTGAACGGACAGCCACCGGTTCAAGGCGACCCCGGTGTGCCGCCAGGTGATATTCTGCTGTTGGACTTGCTAGGAGTTACCGGTGTGCAACTGCCGCCAGTGGGTGTGCCCAATGGTACGGTCACGTCAACCAGCCACGAAGATGTCGTCTTTACGAGCATCGAGACCCTGATCGCATCCGATCGCTTTGAGCTGAACAACACGCTGGCCACCGCCACGGTGCTCGGTTCTGAACCGGAAATCACGCTCCGCGATCTGAGTATTCACGCTCAGGATGACGAAGACTTTTTCAAGATCACTGCCAACAAGACCGGCAAGCTGATCATCAACGCGTTCTTTGACCAGACTGTCGGCAATCTCGATCTCGTGCTTCTCGACGGCAATGGCAACGAATTAGTCATCGCCAATAGTGTGACGGACAACGAGCAGATCATCGTCCCGGTCGTATCGCAGGAAATGTATTTTCTGCGAGTCCTCGGGGTGGACGGCGCCGTGAATAACTACGAACTGGAGATCGAAAACTTCGCGGTTCCTGTCCCGGCGGCCCTGTTTCTCGACCCAGCTTCCGACACCGGGATGATGAATAACGACAACATCACAAACGATCCCACGCCACAATTTTTTGTGTTAGCCGACCTGAGCGATTTCGCCAACATGGGCATCACGGTGCTAACCGCCGCGCAAGCCACCGCGGGCCAAACTGCCGGCGCTGCCGTGCGAGTGTTCGCGACCAACTTAACCACGGGCGTAACGGTCGACGGCTATGCCGATCCGGTGGGCGGCTCGACCACACTGTTCGCCTTCACCCCCGCCGCGCTGGCTGATGGCACCTACTTTGTGACGGCAGCGGTCGACATCTTTGATCTGCAACAGGACGGCGGCGGGAGTCCCGACCCGGCTGTGGGCCGCAGTTTGTTGTCACCGCCGTTGACCGTCACGATCGACAACACGCCGCCCGATCCATCGACCATGCCCGACCTTCTCGTATCAAGCGATTCGGGAACCTTTAGTGATGACAACGTTACCAACATTTCCGCGGCGGCGTTTGACGGTGTGGGGCCAGCGAACCTCAAGATTCGCATTCTCGCCTCGCGCGACGGCGGTCCACTGATCACGATTGGCCAAGGGGTCATCGGGTCGGACCTGACCGACGACCCAGAGCCGAATGGCTTGGGGGCTTGGGAGGTGACGGTCGAGCCACTGACCGACGGCACCTACGAAATTTTAACGATTGTTGAAGATGCTGCCGGGAATCAGAGTGCCGAATCGCAACGGCTCACGGTTTACATCGACACCATCATGCCAAATACACCGGTGCTCGATCTTGACGCGGCCAGCGATTCGGGTCGTAACGATACCGACAACATTACCAACAACAACACACCGACGGTCATCACCACGGCAGACGATCCGTTCACCACCGGCAGCAACCCCTTCCCCAACGAAATCAGATATCGCATCTTCGATCGACTTAGCCCCAGCGTGGAAGTGCTGTTGGTCGATTCGTTCGCAAACTTTGGAGCGCTGACCACGTTCGGGGTATTCATCGATGTGCTACCGCTGCTGGCCGATGGTGTGCATAACCTCAAGCTTGAGGTTGAAGATCGGGCTGGGAACTTGAGCCAAGATTTCCTATTGACGGTGGTGATTGATACGGTGGCACCGCCGACGCCGATGATCAATCTTGACCCTGCCAGTGACACGGGCATTCAAGGACAGCCCGAGACGTTCGTCGACCGCATTACGAGCAACTCCACTCCGGCCTTCTTAGGTTTGGCCGAAGCCGACTCGCTAGTTCGCGTCTACGGCGACGGGGCCCCAATCAGCGAGTTCACGATCGACGCTTCCGATACGTTCCTTGGCGAGACGGTTGCCGTGCCGATCAACGGAAATCAGGCACTTGCCGATGGCCAGTGGCTGCTGACCAACCTGTTGGTCGACCTGAACGATCCAAACTTTTTTCCATTCGATGGTCTACGACAGATAAGTGCAACCGCGGAAGATGTCGCGGGCAATCAGTCCAGCGGCGGCGGGGTGATCGGATCGGGGTTCATTGACATCTTCCTCGACACGCAAGCCCCCAAGGTCGAAAGCGTTGGCCTGGTTGACTTCCCCAGCTACGATCTCTTCGATCCGAAACCGTCGCAAAACGGACCGACGCCCCCGGTGACGAGCATCGACATCGGGTTTGTCGACTATCCCATTCGAGGTCAGGCAGGAGCTGAAGCCTCAGGGGCCCTCGACGTGATCATTGTGATCGACGAATCGGGAAGCATGGCGGGCGAACAGGCATTTTTGGCCGACTTTATTCCTGATCTCGAGGCCGGGCTGCTTGCCGCGGGCGTGGGAACCAACCCGGGCACGGGGCCAAACCAGTATGGTCTCGTTGGATTTGGGTCGGGAACGGTCGATGCGCAATCCTTCCTGGTTGGCGGAACTGCGTTTGGAACGTAGGCCGAAGTTGCAACCGCCAGGGGATCG
>CAZNXE010000024.1:0-35623 GCA_964576465.1 uncultured Planctomycetaceae bacterium | reverse complement strand
AGGCGTGCGAAGCAGGCGAATCCAGGAGATCCGTCGATGCAGCACAACGCAGCGACGGGATGATTCTAGCCGTCCGGCGGCGAAATGGTATTTCAAAACACGTTCGAAGTCCCCGCTCGCGGCAGCATGGCGAGCTTGCTACGATGGGGATATGAACGCGAACAACGCTCGACAGATTGCTGAACAGTTTATCGATGGCCAGTTGCCGCTGGACGACTTCGTGAACCGTGTCGCCCAAATGGCCACTGCCGATGTTGGCGAAGCGCAGGTCGATCTCGACCGTGCCCGACGTTGCGGCTATCCCGAGGTTGTGTATGGCGAGGGCAAGAGCGTTGAGGTGATTGCCAAAATATTCCGAGCCCAGATCGATCACGGCTCGCCTTCGCTGGCAACGCGAATCTCTCCGGATCAGGCGGCCGAACTTGCCGCGGATTTCTCCCAGGGGCATTACAACCCCCTTGGGCGGACATTTCGTATTCCCATGCCAGACAATCAACAGCCTGTCCGTTCGTCGCGCGACATGGGACGTCTCGTGATCGCTTCAGCTGGCACCACGGACATGAACGTTGCTGAAGAAGCCAAAGAAACCGCGGTCTGGATGGGGCTCGATGTTACGTTGCTGCAAGACATCGGCGTGGCAGGGCCGCAACGGCTGTTAGCTCCGCTACCGCGGTTGCAACAAGCCGACGCAATCGTTGTCGTGGCGGGCATGGAGGGGGCGCTTCCGAGTGTGGTCGGGGGATATGTCGCCTGTCCCGTGGTGGCGGTACCAACGAGTGTCGGATATGGGGCCAACTTCGCTGGGGTTTCCGCGCTGCTGGGAATGCTGAATAGCTGCGCCTCGAATGTTACCGTCGTGAACATCGACGCGGGATTCAAAGGTGCCTACGTCGCAGGGCTCATTGCCCAACGCATCGCCGACGCCCGTCAAGCTGCACCTGGCTAGCGGCCCGAAAGAAGACCAGACATGGCGTCTCAGAAGCCTGCGTCGGATACGCCTGTTGAGGTCAATTCGCTCCCACAGCTTAAGCCGCGTTCGCCCGAGAGCCACAAGGGCGACTTTGGCCGGGCGGTGCTGATGGGTGGTTCTGCCGGAATGAGTGGAGCCATTGCCTTGGCAGCAATGGCGACCCTGCGTAGCGGCGCGGGATTGGTGCGGTTGGCTGTGCCACGCGTTTGCCAACAAACGGTCGCCTCGCTCGAACCATCGTACATGACGGTAGGACTTCCAGAAGATGCCGCCGGGCGGATCGCATTGGCAGCCCGAGGTGACCTTGAGCAGATCACACAAGCCACCTCCGCACTAGCCTGTGGGCCAGGGCTGGGGCGATCCGACGACCTGAATGAGCTTGTCGGCTGGCTCTATACCGAGATGACCATTCCGACCGTGTTCGACGCCGATGCCTTGAATGCACTTTCCGAGCAGCGGGAGATTCTCCAGCGACCCGGCGGTCCACGTGTTCTGACACCGCACCCTGGCGAGTTTGCCAGGCTCAGCGGTCAGAAATACAACGCCGATTTCGCCGAACGTCGCAACGATTGTTTCGAGTTCGCTCGCCGCACGCGAACGACGGTCGTTCTGAAGGGACACCAGACCTGCATCAGCGATGGTCGGCAAATCGCGGTGAATCAAACAGGGAATCCAGGCATGGCGACCGGGGGCACCGGAGATGTGCTAACGGGAATCATCACGGCACTGTTGTGCCAAGGGCTCGAGCCGTTCGACGCGGCTTACTTAGGGGCCCACATTCATGGGCTGGCCGGCGACCTTGCCGCGAAGCAACTTGGGCAGGTCTCCTTGATCGCGACAGATGTCGTGAGCTATTTGCCGGCTGCGTTTCAGATGGTTCAGTCAAAATAGCCGGTGTGTTAGGTTGGGCTTTGATTGACCCGCACGAGTCGGGGTTGCCTGTGGAGTCGGCTACTTCATGGCATCTCGCACGACACTCAGGACGAGGTCGCGTGCGGCAGCGAGCGGTTTGTCGATGGTCGCGCCTGATGCGGCCCGATGTCCGCCGCCTCCGAGTTGCTCTGCCACGCGGCTACAGTCGACCTCTGAGCGGCTTCGCAGGCTAACTTTTGTAGTGCCGTTTTCCGTCTCAATAAAGAGCAAGGCGACTTCCGTTCCAGAAACTTCGAGTGCTCGATTGATCACGTTCTCGGTATCCGAGCGATTGGCTCCGGTTGCCGCAAAGTCGTCACTGGCGGCCGTGAAATAGACCAGGCGTCCATTCAAATCAGACTTTGCGCCGGCCAGAATCCGCCCCACTAACAAGAGTCTCGCCATCGATTGCCGCTCGTAGAGTTCGCGGTAAATCCATGGCGGCGACGCGCCGGCTTCGATCAAACCTGCAATGCAGCGGTAGGTGTCGGCGGTCGTTGAGCCAAACCGAAACCATCCGGTGTCAGTCGCAATGGCCGCGAACAGCGGCATGGCAAGGTCGGCGGTCATCTTCACGCCCAGCTCGACCACGGCATCGGCAATCAGCCGGCCCGCGGCCTCTGCTTCGGGATCTTTGAAGACCTCGGCCCCCAGATCATCTTCGCTGCGATGATGGTCGATGACAATTTTCTTGCAAGTCGCTCGGCGAAACAGATCGGCCATGTCGCCCAATTGATTCCAGGCACTGGTGTCGACCACGATGAACGTATCGATCCCTTCGAGCACCTCGTTCGGTTTGCCGCGATCGAGTGTTTCGACTTTCCCCCGGGGGTCGATGAATGCCAGACGCTCGGGCGTGGGGTCGGCGTTGACGATGCGGGCGTGCTTGCCCAGCGATTCGAGAATACCCGCCATGGCCAATTCACTTCCCAAGCAGTCGCAGTCAGGTCGTGTATGGCCGGTGATGAGAAAATTCCGGCCCTCGTGGATGACCTCGGCCAACCGACTCCATTGAATGTTTGGATTGCTCAACCAGTTTTTCCTCTCACATTGATCCCTGTCTTTGATGCCTCACGCCTCGCCACGGACGGTCACTTTACGATCCGGCAACATCTGCTTGTAGATGATCGATTGCAATCGTCCGCGCTGCGATGACGTCTTCGCGTAATTGTGCAATGAGTGCGTCGACGCCATCGAATCGCTGAATGTCGCGCAACCTTCGCAGAAAGTCAACCTCTAGCGGCTGTCCGTAAAGAGGATCTTGCCACCCGATCAAATGTACTTCCAGCTTCAGTGTATCTTCTCCGAAGGTCGGGTTGGGCCCCAGATTGACCGCCGCGGGCCATGGCTCTCCGTCGACATACGCCAACGCAGCATAAACTCCCGCGGCCGGGAGAATGGTATCAATGGCATCGACGTTCGCCGTGGGAAACCCCAGTTTGGCCCCGCGCGCCGCGCCATGGGTAACCATTCCACGAAGGCGATAGGGCCGTGTGAGCATGGTGGATGCCCGTTCGACGTCGCCTTCGGCGATCAGCTTCCGAATGCGCGAACTCGAAATGAACTCACCATCACGCTGTAGTGGCTCGACAATTTCCAACGTCATGCCCGCATCAGTCGTCAATTGCTGCAACAAGTCGATGGTGCCTTCGCGACCATGCCCGAAGACAAAGTTCGGACCTTCGACCATTCCTTGGGCGGACAACTGTCCCTGAATGATGCCATCAAAGAAATCTCGGGCCGAGAGATTCAGCAGCGCTTCGTCCGTCGGATAGGCGATCATCATATCGACGCCCAGTTCGCCGAGCAGGTGTGCCTTGCGTTCGGTCCAGGTTAGCGGCGGAGGTGTTTCCTTCGGCCGTAACAGTCGAACTGGGTGGGGATCGAACGTGAAGACAATGGCCGGTCCGCCGCAAGCTTCTGCCGCCGCGATGAGCCGCGAGACAATTCGCGCGTGTCCGAGATGAACCCCATCGAAATTGCCAATCGCCACGGCCCCGCCGCGGAAGTCGTGGGGAAGCATTTCAAGATTGCGGATTAGCTTCACGTTCGTTTGCCGTTCGGTAGTTTCTACACGGAGACCGATTGATGAATCGCGATCTCGGAGTTCGACTCCACTTCATTCGACACTCCCAGGAGCCACATCGTCAAGGAGGGTGGCTTTGTGTTAAGGTTGGTGAACGCTGACCACTCTACTTACGGGTACGCATATTCTTCACGATTCTCCTAGATAACCGACTCCAGCATGCCCCAGCGTCAGACGCTTCTTTCCCCTGAACTTGCACAGCGGTTGGCCGCCATTGACATCGGCACCAATAGCATTCGGCTAATCATTGCCGAACCGCTGACCGCCGGTGGATACCGTGTGCTGGACGACGAACGCGAGTCGACCCGGCTTGGCAAGAATCTTTCGGTCACGGGAAAGCTGGATCCCGAGGCCGTCGATCGGTCGATTTCCGCCCTGAAACGAATGAAGGTGATTGCTGACGGCTATCAAGTCGGGCAAATGAGAATTATTGCCACCAGCGCCGTTCGCGAGGCAGACGATGGCGAGGCGTTTTGCCAACGGGCCAAAAAGGAGTTGGACCTCGACATCGAAGTCATTCGTTCGGAGACCGAGGCGCGATTGGCATTCTTTGGCGTGACGCGAAGTTTTGATCTCTCGGGCAAGAATGTTGCCGTGGCGGATATCGGCGGAGGGAGTACCGAGTTGGTACTGGCCTCGGGCAACATCATTGAAGCCATTTATGCAACGCCATTGGGCGCGGTCCGGCTTACCGAACGTTACGGAGATGAAGGAGCATGGAGTGGTGAGGCGTACAAACATTTGCGCGAGGCAATCGATCACGAGTTGCAGCGGAAGCTGAAATATGTGCCGTTTCCTCCACATCTGTTAATCGGCAGCGGAGGCACGTTCACCACGCTGGCTTCCATGATCATGGCCGAAAAAGGGCAACAAGATTTGCCAGTCCGTGGCTACCAAGTTACTCGTGCGGAAGTGTCGCACCTGGTCGCTCGTCTGCGGAAGATGAACTCGAAGACGCGACGAAGCTTGCCAGGGCTCAATCCCGATCGCGCCGATATCATTGTCGCTGGCTTGGCGATCGTGGATCGAATCATGCGGCGATTTCGACTGAATCTACTGCAAGTCCATTCCGGTGGCGTTCGTGATGGACTGTTGCTAAGGATGGTCGAACAATCGCGGGGCGGCACGAGCGAAGAACCGCGAGATCGCCAGGCCGTTGTCGAACGCTTCGCCGCAGCATGTGGTGTCGACGTCAAGCATGCCCAGCACGTCGCACAACTTGCAAGCAGCATGTTCCAACAGCTATCCGAGACGTTTGATCTGGACGAGGCCCACTTGCCGCTGCTTGACGCCGCCGCACAGCTACAAGACGTGGGATACCTGATTAACTACGAACGGCACCATAAGCACAGCTACCATTTGATCCTCAACAGTAGCTTGACCGGCTTCCAGCCACACGAGCTGGAGTTAATCGCCAACATTGCCCGGTATCATCGCGGGGCGAGGCCGAAAAAAAAGCATGCCAACTTTAGCCAGTTGGCGGCCTCGGACCAACTGCTTGTCGAGCAACTCTCAGCGATTCTTCGCGTGGCGGGGGGGCTCGATCGTAGTCACAGTCAACTGATTGATGCGGTCGAAGTTGTTTCTCGCAAACGACATGTCGAACTTCTGGTGCATTGCAATCAATACCCCGAGGTTGATGTGTGGGGAGCGCGACGACGGGCAACGCTGTTTGAAAAAGTGTTCAACGTGTCACTGGGAGTTCGTTGGGCCGGACCAGCTCCAGAACCGCAAGAGACCGAGACTCCTAAATCCTCGCTCGATAACGTCGATGACAAGGCCTGATGGTCCCCACGATGGGTCTAAGGCGAGCGGCGCATGAGAATATACCAAGGGGACGCGTGAGCGAGGGACCAAGCGGTAATACTCTGCGTTCCCTCGCTTACGCGTCGGGTTGGGATTGGTACGTTCCTATCTGCCGCACACCTAAAACCCTCGCCTTCAGGCGAAAACTTTTGGTTCTACACTTTTTGTAGGGTGGGTAGTTCTGCTGGCGCATGGGCACGTCGCCATTGCACAAGCTCAATTCGCCAGCAGGTTTACCCACCTTGTTTGGGTGGACCAAAAGGTGGGTGAACCTGTCGGCGGCAGAGTAAATCGAAGTGGTTCGCTCGCTGTGCCGACAGAACCTCCCACCCTACAATTCTGTTCGTCTGAGGAGACACCGCCGTGAAGTCGCACACCGAGTATCTATCGTTCAACATTCCCGCTCGCATGGATTTTCTGAATATCACGCCCCACATCGAAGAGGCGGTCCGCAACAGTGGTGTCCGCGAGGGTTTGGTTCTGTGCAATGCCATGCACATCACCGCTAGCGTGTTCATCAACGACGACGAACCGGGCTTGCATCACGACTACAAGCAATGGCTTGAAGAACTGGCTCCCTTCGACGCCTCGCCCGACCGCTATCACCACAATCGCACCGGCGAAGACAATGCCGACGCCCACCACAAACGACAAATCATGGGCCGCGAAGTGGTCGTCGCCATCACCAAAGGCCGTCTCGACTTCGGCCCCTGGGAACAGGTCTTCTATGGCGAATTCGACGGGCGACGGCCCAAACGGGTGCTGGTCAAGGTGATTGGAGAGTAGGCCGGGAGGGAATCCTGTGGTCGCCGATGGAGCCGGAGAAATGCACCATGTGCCGCGAACTACGTAAAGTGTCATCTCGGCCCTATAGCCGGCAGAATCGGTACAGTTTCACAAGACTGCCGACCGATGGAGGAAGGGTTGCCAAATGTGCGCGCGTTCGCAGAACCAACACTGCTGGGCGAGCCAGCAGTGGCACCCAATGGAATACAGAGCTAGACGGTCCACCAGCGGAATTGACGGCCGATGTGGTGTAGTAGTTGCCAGCAAGAAATGCCTGCGATGCCGTCGCCCACCGACGACACCCTGTGCTTGCGATGCGCGACCCCGCTAACGAAGCCTGATGACCAGCGTGCTATCGACGATGTACTCGGGCTTGACCCACACGGCGTGGCCGATGAAACGCCGATGTCCTTCTCTGGCATGGATGCCAACGACGATTTCACCAGCGAATCGTTTTCTTCTCACGAAGAGCCTGTCACCGCGGACCGTGAGGAAAACGCACCGCTTGTAGACGGTGATGAATGGGATTTCGACATCACTACTTCAGCGGAAACGCGGCGACTATTGGGAATGCCCGGCCGCGCCGGCGACTTGAGCGACCAAACTACGGCAAGCGAACCGTTCGCATCGCTGTTGCCGGCGGCTGAATCGGTGCTCTCGCAGTCACGCGCTGTATCTGCCAACCATCAGAGCAAGGAGCACAATTCCCGGTCCGAATCCTTCTTGGTTAGTGCGAAGTCGTTCGCGGCTTGGTCGGCCATTTGTATCGGGCTGATGGCGTTCGCCTGCGGCGGAGTCTTGCTGGGCTGGTCGGTTCTTGGAGAACGCTCTGAGCTATGGAGCTTGGGCGTACCGATTACTCTAGTTGGTCAAGTCGCGTTGCTTGTCGGACTGTGTCTTCAACTCGACCGCTTGTGGAGTGAGAACCGCGATACGTCCGAGCGACTTGGCCAACTGGACGTGCAATTGGACGACCTGCGTCAATCAACCCGACTGCTCGGCACGCCATACCACAGCGCATCGCAAAACTTCTACGCCCATCTCAGCGAGGGCGCTTCGCCAAAGATGCTGCTCACCGATCTTAAAGGGCAGATCGACCTGCTGACGCTTCGCATGAGTCAGCAAGAAAATCGGCGATAGCGAGTGCCAACTACTCCGACATTCCCTACAGCTGTAGGGTGGGTAGTTCTGCTGGCGCATGGTTCGTCGCCCTTGCACAAGCTCAATTCGCCAGCAGGTTTACCCACCATTGTTTGGGCGAACAGAAAGGTGGGTGAACCTGTCGGCGGCGTAGCAAATCGAAGTGGTTCACTCACTGTGCCGACAGAACCTCCCACCCGACTGTTTAGTCGCTGCTTGGTAGCGGCTTAGATTTCGATGCCCAATCCCTCGGCATCGGGCCGCGGTTCGTCCGGGGCATGATCGGCATCTGGTGCGTCGTCACCCTTTGGCTGTTCGTCTTGTGGCGGCACGGGGTCGATTGACTTGGTAGCAGCTAAGAAACCTTCTAGGTGGCTGGGTTCGTCGGCCAAGGTTGCTGCTCGATCGAAGTGTGCTCTGGATTCGGCGCGCTGGCCACCGAAATACATCTGCCAGGCGACGAGAAACTCCAGGTCCGCATTTAGTGGTTGCCGGTCGACTTCGCGAAGGAGTGCGTCCAAGTGCTCTTGTTTTGTATCCTTGGCGTCGCCGTAGATGTCATCAAGGCGATATTGTGTCAACGCCCACGTTGGTTTGAGCTGGAGGCCCTGTTTGATTGAGGTGGCGGCCAAATCGTATCGCCCTAGGGCGATCATCGCCTGTCCCCGTCGAAAGTAAGCCTCTGCCATATCGGGTGCCGTCTTGATCGCCTTGCGATATCGCAACTGAGCGTCGACATACTTTCCTTGGGAGAACTGACTATCTCCAAAACCAATGAACCGGCGGCCCAGTTCGCGACCTCGAGTGTTGGTCGTCCGAAGTTCGTTACGATTGACAACGCCGGGGACGGCTAGATTGCGAGCCGGCGGTTGCGGCTGCTGATTGGGCGGAAAAATGTTCGTGTTGTAGATGTTTGTCTGCGGCGCGTACACATAGGGTCGATCGTAATACGGAGGATAGAAAGAACCGCCGCCGTATCCGCGAATGTAGTAGTTCGGATAGTAGTTGAAGCCGCCGATGTGACCTTGACCGTGTGTATTCGTCCCGGCTGATCTGCGACGTGCGAGACCGCCAGGACGAAAGTCCAGATAGCGAGACGAGAACGGATTGTGGACATCCGCCTGTCTTGCGCCGGGCGGCTGGTGAGGGTTGTCGGCCAACGCGCCGCCGCCGACATTTGCCGCGGCAAACATACTCGAGGCGATCATCCAGCAGATGATGCGTCGCATGACGACACCCTTTGCTTCAGAAGATATCCGAGCGGTTTTCGTGTCGATGCAATCACCCGTGATTTGCGACAACCGGTCGTGGAAATCAATCGCCCTTCTCTACCGGGGTAATTATTTACCTCTGGCCGACTGGTGGCAAGCTGAATGCTGAGCCAATTCCAAGATTCGAGCAGCAATCTGTCGCGAAATCGCGGCGCTTACTCCATACTTGCCTGGCCAAGCACTCTGCGCAGGGCTGTCATGGCAATCTCACCAAACTGCCTAGGGGGTATCCGCCAGATTTCGGGGTTCATCAACTCGATGGAGACATACCCCTGGTAGCCCAACTCCTTGATATTCTCCAGAAGTGGTTCGAGCAGAAAGTCGCCATCGCCTGGCAAGATGCGATCGGCATCGGTGGCCAATTCGCGCGGCTGTCCTAAGAGATCGGAAAGTTGGATGTGGAACAGGTTCTCGTTGGAGAGATAAGCAAGGTCGTCGGGCTTGCTTGGTCCGCAATAGTAATGAAACACATCGAGACACAAACCGAGCGCCGGCTCGTTACATTCGGACACCAGGGCGGCCGCGGTTTGCAGATTGTTCCCAAACGTGGCCGAAGCCTGAAACTCGAGTGCCAGCCGAACGTCCTTCTCGCCGGCTGCTACTGCCGCCTGCCCTAACGACATGCTGACACGGTCGAGATCTTGCTGCGACAAAGGTCCATGAACGTCGCAGGCCAAGATCAATGTCTGCACACCCAACTGGCCGCACAATTGGAGTCGGCGCTCGAAGAGATCCCAATGTTCGCGGCGGGCATCTCCCTGGCTCGTTAGCAGCCCGCCCTGAAAGGCAGCCACGGGCGCGACCAACTCGTTTTCTTCGAGTAGTCGGCGGATGTCATCGACGGTGTGATCTTCCAAGTATCGGTCGACTTTGCCGAGCCACAGTTCGATGGCCTCACACGCTCCGGCGGCATAGTCTTCAAAGTCGGCCTCGAGCGTTGCCTCGAGCGTACAGACTTGGCTGATGGCGGGTTTCATGGCTCTCGTCTGTTCTCCTCTTTGAGGACACGCTCCTTTGAGGCAGCCCCTATTTTAGAATGAGAATATACCAAGGGGACGCGTGAGCGAGGGACCAACCGGTAATACACTGCGTTCCCTCGCTTACGCGTCGGGTTGTGATTGGTACATTCATATTTGCCGCACGCCTTATCAGAAAGCCCTTACTTCAGAAAGCGCTGCGGGGACCGTTACTCGGTCTCGAAACCTCGACGGATGCGGGCGGACAGTTCGGCGGCGCAATCGTCGACCTTCACACGCCACTGCTTGAGTGTGTCACGATCACGAAACGTAACGGTATCGTCCTCGAGCGTTTGACCGTCGACGGTAATGCACAGCGGCGTGCCTGCCTCGTCTTGCCGTGCATAGCGACGTCCGACGGCCCCCTTGGCATCGTAGAAGACATTGAAGTCTCCCTTGAGATCGGCGTAAATTCGTTGGGCAATGTCTGGCATGCCGTCTTTGGCCACCAGTGGCAAGACCGCCGCCTTGATCGGCGCCAGTTTCGGATGAAGCTTGAGATAGACACGCTGCCGGGCCTTTCCTTTCGCGTCGGGCACATCGTCGACTTGATAGGCCTCACACAGAAAGGCCAACGTCGCACGGTCTGCTCCGGCGGCGGGCTCAATCACATGGGGGATGAATCGCTCGCGCGTCGCGTCATCGAAATAAGTAAGGTCTTTCCCACTGCCACGATACTTCGGCTTGCCGTCTTCGCCCTGCTGGACGACGAGCTTGTCGCCTTCGCGGATCAGCTTGCCCTCCATGTGGCTTCGTAAATCGAAGTCGCCACGGTGTGCGACACCTTCCAGCTCGCCGAACTCGCCGGTCGGCAAGAACGGAAACGCATACTCGATGTCGGCGGTGCCGACTGAATAATGGCTCAACTCGTCGGCATCATGATCTCGCAATTGAAGCCGTTCGCCCGCCAGCCCTAGATCGACATACCACTGATAGCGCCGGTCTCGCCAATACTTATACCACTGTGGCGACTGCTCGGGACGACAGAAGAATTCCATTTCCATCTGTTCAAATTCACGTGAACGAAACGTAAAGTTGCGCGGCGTGATCTCGTTGCGAAAGCTCTTCCCAATCTGCGCGATGCCGAACGGCAGCTTGACGCGCGTGCTGTCTAGCACGTTCTTGTAGTTGACGAACATCCCCTGGGCCGTCTCGGGACGCAGGTAGGCCACGCTTTCCTCGCCACCAAGGGCGCCGAGATAGGTCTTGAACATCAGATTGAACTCGCGAGGCGCCGTCAACGTGCCGAGTTGTTTCGCATTGGGCCCTAACACTTGCTCGAAATCATCGAGCGTCGTCAGCGAAACGATCGGCCCATCCCACGAGAGCTTGTCGGCGTCTTTCGCACGAAGGTTGAAGAACTTTAGCGCGCGGCGTTCGATCTCCTGCTGGCCTTCGTCGCCGGCTGCTTCGATGGAAATGAACGCGCGTTTTTCGCCGCGCCCGGCCCAGCGGCCACTTACCTGATCGTAACGATAGCGACGATTCGACTCGCGGCAGTCGACCATGTAGTCGTGAAACAGGTCGTAGTGGCCCGAGCACTTCCACACCTGGGGGTGCATGATGATCGTGCATTCCAAGCCGGTCATCTGATAGGTCGAGGGGGCCCCCGGCGGCACCACCTGATCGTTGTGTCCGGTGACCATGTCGCGCCACCAGGCTTCGCGGACGTTGCGTTTCAGCTCGACGCCCAGCGGTCCATAGTCCCAGAAGCCGTTGATCCCGCCGTAGATCTCGCTGGATTGAAAGAGAAAGCCCCTGCGTTTGCAGAGCGAGACAAGCTGATCCATCTCCATGGTGTCACCGAGCTAAGTTATCGAGTCCGACGGCGACGCAAGCAAAGCGTCGTCGAAAGGCACAGTGTACAAGTGACGGTGGTCCGCGGTCCATGGCCCAAGAAAACGATGCGTGGCACGGTTCGTACGGCGGAACAGTTCGCTTCACGAGGCAAGGGCCGTCCGAAGTCAGGTATCACGGGTAGAGTGCGAAATGGTGTGCTCTTAGAATCGACTTCAGAGGTTCGGGAGAGCGGGGCCGGACGGTCTACCTCGGTTGTTACTTGGCTACTTTTTACGGCTTCCAACGAACGAGTTGTAGCTCTCGTGCGATCCGACCCAGTACCAAAGGTTCTGCGTTGCCGTTGAGACACAGACCGCCCGATAGCGATAACTCACCCAGATCGAGATGCTTCCTTGCTTGTGTCGCCCACGCTTAGAATCTTTCAATTCGTGTGCATGCAAAGCACCGTGGCTTGGGTCTTGGAGATAGAGTTCCAGGGCATCGTCGACTAGGCCCTGGACGTTTTTAGGCAAGGAGGCGCGCATCTTGCCGAACTTCTTCGTGCGCTGATTATTTCTGCCCGCTGCCAAAGCGATTGCTCCCTAGCCCGCCTCATCGAGGGCTTCGTCACGAAGCTTCACCAACTCATCGCTCATAAAGAAATCGCCATCGTTGGTGATCGTTCCTCGCATTTCATTGCAGCAGGCGCGGAATTCGTCGGCTTTATCAACATCACCGAATCGCTGCTCGTACCACGGGAGAAGCTCGGTCTCGATACGAAAGGCGAGCTTTGCAAAGCGGCGAAAGAGGTTGGAGACACTTTCTTCAAAGTCTGCGTCGTATTCAATCTTGGACTGATAGACGTCACTTCGCCAGTTCTCGTCAAGCCTGCAAATATCCCGGTAGAGGGCAAGTCCTTCGCAAAGAAAGTCGCGAAAATCAAAATACAGCATCGCCTGATCGTGATCCAACTTCCACAACTCACATTCGTCGTGGTAAGCGTTCACCTTGTCGCGCACAACGCGCTTCACATGCGAAGCAGCAGCAATGGACATGGTCGAATCCTTCGTACGTAGCAAAGAGGAAAAGCGCAAAACAAAAGCCGCAGGAAAGCGGCCACGTTAGCACATCCAGATTGCGCACTCGCGTTTGCAAGTACCTGGCCATCCATGGCATCGGCAAACGTGCATCCGCACGTTAGAACCCTACGGCAACAGTATCACGGCCATGGCGCCTTTGCAAGGGAATTACTTTCCGTAAACGCCTTGGTCCAAGTGGCTTACGCAACCAGTGCCAGCATGCTTTCTGCTATGTGTTGGCATCGCAGCAACTTACGTCTTTGAGGGCAATTCCTTCGCTGGCAACCCCCATAATCGAACGCCGTCACAACCCCTACATCTAGTAGCTGGCGGTTGCCGGACAGTAAGGCGTGAATCGGCGTTTCCGTGGTTGTCTTGCCTCTAGTGTTCGGTGGCCGATCCATCACCGCGTTGATCTCTTCAATCTGCGCCTTCTGAGCAATCGAGGAGCCTTGCCTCGTGCCCGCGTATATCGTTAGGTTGGTTGCCATAGTGTGCGGGTTCTTCTATTTCTCGGAGGAGGCTTTTGTCCGCTAGTACATTTTTGCCAGGACAGGACAGTCTGATATCGCGTATTCAATCAGCTCTCGAACGATTTCGTCAAAGTCGGCGAGACGCGATTGAGGTACATCCAGAGGTGGTTGAACGGAATTCTGAAGCAGTCCCTTGAGAACGTGCTTCGCTCTGTTTAGCGGCGCTTCGGAGCGGGTGAACAGCGTCTCGTTGTCGCCGCCGTCGCGAAGATAGATTAACTCGGTCCGCCAGAACTGGCCGGAGTCATCGTCGGGAGGCGTGTATCGAGTCAGGCGCAACATGAGCCTTCTGCCGGTGGGGAGTCGGCGGTCTCCGTGCTCCGACTTCTCTTCGACGAGCACCTGGCCGGGAGTCGAGTTGTTAGCAGTATCTAGTTCAATCATTCCTTTGACCTCCGCTCTGGAATGTGGGTGGTACGAATCTCAAGCCTGATGCTAGTTGACCATATTTGACGGACGACGCCACCCATTCACGCGCCACCCACAGCCAAATTGAAGGAGAGGTTAGAAAAGGGGCAGAAGGTTAAAAGGGAGAAACAAAGGGGAAAAGTCCAATTAACTGGCAGTATAGGACTTATCCTCTTTTCTGTTCGGTTGGTGGCTCCGTAAGTGTTCGCTCGCGGAGCCAATCGGCGATTAGGGTGTCTAGTAGTAGCTGGGCGATGTGGTAGGTGATCATGGGCAGCATGGCTAGCCCGCCGTAGTAGGTGGTGGCGATGTGCAGGCCGATCATTAGGGTCTTTTGGCTGCCGCCGAATCCGACGGCGATTCGATCGGCTCGCGGCAACGCGATGATTTGCCCAATGGCGTGGCCTGCGAATAGTACGCCGGTGTGAACGCCCACGACGCAGCCGATCATCGTGATCCAATCGAGTGCTCCGATGGTTTGCCGCCCGGTGGCGAGTTCTTGTCCTGCGCTGACGGCACCGATGAGCACCATTGTTAGGATGCCGCACTGTGCGACGACCCCCAGCGGAACCTTGTTGCGAGAAGCCCATGCGCCGCACGGTTTGATGAGCCGCACGAGCTGACCGAGAAAGATGGGGATGACAACCAATACGCCCAACTTGATCATCATCTCCAACGGAGGATCGAGTTCAACGTTTTGACCGGTGGCGGCCAACAGCCACAGCGGAGCGACAACAAAGCACGCCAGATTCGTAATCATGGTGCATAAGATTGCGACCGCATCGTTTCCCCCGGCACGTCGGGTCCACACCGCCGCGGAAGCCAACGTCGAGGGAACGCTTGCGGCGATCATCAACCCGATGCCAAGGTCTGCTCGCAGCAACTGCGACACGGGCCATGCCACCAGCGGAACGGCCAAGACGTTGAGTGCGACGGCCAGAATCACGGCTTTCGGTTGGCGAAGCGCCTTCCACATGCTGCTGGCATCCAGCGGCAAAGCCATCAAGAACAGCACCACGGCCACAATCAACTGCCGCGGAATCTGTATCGTCAGCGGTTCGAGCGATGCCGGAAATCCAAAGCCGATGACCAGCATCAAGGCCAACGAGATCAAGAACCAACGATTGCGAAAGAAATGCAGCATTCGTGTCGCGGAGAAAGGCTAGCGGTGAGTTGGAAGCGTGCATCGTAGGGCACGCTCTTGATCGCGACCAGATGAGCGTCAGACCGGAAGAACAAGAGTTGAGGCGCAGTGGCATGTTCGGGGTAACTGCCGGACTATTCTGCCACTCACTCGGTATGAATACTCGGGCTCTGTAGTGAGAACTTACGAGACTCTGCGGTTTCGAAGGCAGTAACCGCGAAGCGGTTTAACAACACAGCCCAGGGTAAGCGGCGTAGCTGCGCCACCCTGGGTCGGAGTTCCATCCCCAAGGGCATACCCTGAAAGGGTATCACACTGGCCGAGCCTGCTGTTCAACCCTTTCAGGGTAGGTGTCGGTTTGTTATCGGCTACCCAGCGTGGCGCTCCGCTTACTCTGGGCTTCGTTGTTGTACCCCTTCGGGGTAATTCCCGTTCGTGCGTCTGTTCTCTTTTCGAGGGCTTCCCCAAGCCACCAACTCTGTCGTTGGTGCGTGACGTCAGGCACCGCTTAACAGCGCGACACAGACGACGGTCACCATGACGGCTCCGAAGAGCAGCTTGGCGAATGTTCCAAACAGCCGGCCCCAGAAAGCGGCCTCGCCGATCTTCAGGCTATGGGCTAGATCGCGTCCGGCCCATTGTTCGCCGATGACGGCTCCCACCAGCGCCCCGAAAGCAGCCAGAGCGAGTGAGGCTACGACGGAGCCGATCACCGGGATGGGCGACCCGACGAACAGACCGACGAACAGACCGACGACACCTCCCACGAGCGAGCCGACTAGCGCCATCACGGCGCCAAGTTTGGTTCCTCCGCGGCGCGTGACCCCCAGTGCCGCGGCAAGCACTTCGGCGGCTTCGCCCAAGAGAGCCGTTGCTAGGAGAATGGCCAGCACGACGACACCGATGGCGAGCGAGCCCTCTTGAGGACCGAGATACGCGTACAGAGCCGTCACGCAAACAATTCCCCAATTGCCGGGCAGCCCAACGAGCGTGGCTCCCCACGACAAGCTCACGACGAGGATCAGCAGCGATGCCCAAATTAGATCCATGGCCTGTTGCCGGAGTCTTGTGTGAAAGTTTGTGAAACCGAGAGTGAATGTTCCGCTACGGAATTCGGAAAAACCATGGCCGCGGATCGTTAGCGATTAGAAGGCAAACCGTAAGCTATTCCTCGGGTGCGACCGCGGCAGCTTTGTTTCGCAGCCACTTGGCTCGCAGATGGTTTCCGTGTTGTTGCGGTGAATCGTCTTGCTCATAAATCTCAATCGCTTCGTCGATACGCCCCAAAGCTTCAAACGTTCGGGCCAGATTGTAACGGGCCGCATCGCTCCATGGACCATCGGGCCAGGCATCGAGCGTGCGTTTCTGAAAATAATCGATCGCCGTGTCGAAGTCTCCACGTTCGAAGGCCACGGCTCCTAGCCAGAAGCTGGCGTCGTGTTTCGCGCGACGCACGCGCTGGGCTTCGGGCTCGGTTAACCAAGTTCGTTTGTCTTGCTTGCTGTTCGTGTCACGTTGCGTGGTGTCTTTCGCCGCGTTTGCAGCTTTGCCTTTTTCTAGCAACGTGTTGATTTCGGAGTCCGACGGGCGTGCCTGTTGGTATTTGTGCAGCGCGCCGGGCGTGTCGGTGTAGCGGCCTTTCAAGTGCAACACGCGACCCATTCGCACGGAACTCACCCAGGAACGATACTTCGACGGAATCTGCTCCGCGCCATTGCCTGGAAACAGGGCCGAAACAAATCGCTTGATTTCATTTTCTTCCTGCTGGGCTAGTGCATCGTAAGGCACCTTCCACAGGGCGACCGTATCGAGTTGGCCGGTGTCTTGCAGTTGCCTGGCCAAGGAAGAGGCGTCGACGTGGAGCACCATTTTTTGCTTTCCAGTAAGACTAAACTCCAATTGTCGCTCACGTCGCGACAAGTAGCCCGGCGATGCTTCAATCCACGCGGCAACCTGTTCGAGCTGCGCGGCCGACACGCGATACGCATGGTCGGAATCAAGGTCGAGTTGCCGCAGTAGTTGTTCGTCCTCGCGCAATTCGGCGAGCGTTGCGACGGGACGACCATCGGGTCCAGGAATCGGCATGCCCAATTCAGGCTCAAAGATAAACAATTTAGCCACGGTTTCCGTGTCGTCATCCGCTCGCTCGACGAGCAACGCCGGCGCCCAATCGCGCCAGCCATCGGCGGCGTCTGGGTCGCGATACGCCAACATCACGACATCAAGCCCACGCTGTCTGGCGAGCAACAAGAAGGTCCACGCCCGTTCAATGGCCGTGCCACGGCCTCGAAGCATGACTTGCCAAGGAAGCAAGACTTCGGGGCGTTTTTCTTTGGCCGAATCGACCGTTTCTAGTGC
Source organism: uncultured Planctomycetaceae bacterium (assembly GCA_964576465.1). Classification (GTDB taxonomy): domain Bacteria; phylum Planctomycetota; class Planctomycetia; order Pirellulales; family JAEUIK01; genus CAZNXE01. The sequence goes on along the minus strand of CAZNXE010000024.1, from coordinate 18,335 downwards.
GATGTTGCGAACCGTCCAATCGAAGAGCCGCAACGCGCGGGCCACGATATTGTTCTCGGTATTCTGCTGCCGCTCGCCTTGCTTTGATGGGGGGAATGATGCGCGAAGCGCGGGGTCGATACCCGCACTCGCCGCGGCATCGCGGAGCCAGATGACTTCTCGCAAGAACTTGCCGTCGTAGTCGGCGGTGAACTTGTCGTCTGCCAAACTCACGATCGACGGCAGCCGACGGTATTCATCTGGCAGTTGCTCGACCAGGGAGTCCTGCGTCCAAGGAATCGGCTCGACCAACGGCATCCACTCATTGAGTCGTCCGACGACATCGTCCTGCATCGATTCGTCGTATTGTTCGAGACGGTTCAGGTTGTCGATGGCGAACTCAAAGAATTCCTCTTGCCAACCCGTTCGATTTGCCTTGCCATCCTGAAGAGTCAGCGACTCGGCCGGGTCGTTCCCATTACACCCTATCGATAGGAGCATAACGACGGTGACCGCCGGAAGGCCCGCTAACGCCGTGCGAAGACGTCGTATTTTCGATTCAGTCGATCTCGCCACCTAAGGCCTCCACCGTGGAACGTAGCTTCAACAATCGCTCGACCAGCGCGGGCATTTCATCGAGCGGGATCATATTCGGTCCGTCGCTGGGAGACATCTTCGGGTCGGTGTGCGTCTCGAAGAACAGCGCATCGGTGCCGATTGCCGTGGCAGCTCGGGCGAGTGGTTCGATCATTTCTCGTCTTCCCCCCGTCGACGCGCCCAGGCCCCCGGGCTCTTGCACACTGTGCGTTGCATCGAACACAACCGGCGTGCCAAGGTTTTGCATCTCGACGATGGCCCTCATGTCGTTGACCAGCCGTCCGTATCCAAAGAAGGTGCCGCGCTCGCACAGAAGCACATTGTGGCAGCCGGCGGATTCGAGCTTGCCGACCACGTGCCGCATGTCGGCGGGGGCTTGAAATTGTCCCTTCTTCACATTCACGCACTTCCCGGTGTTGGCCGCGGCCAACAGCAAGTCGGTCTGGCGTGCCAAGAACGCAGGGATTTGAAGCAGGTCACAAACATCCCCAGCCGGCGCCGCCTGGGAGGTTTCGTGAATATCGGTAGTCACCGGCAATCCGGTCTTTGCTTTTACGTGAGCCAGAATTTCGAGTCCACGTTTCAAGCCAGGGCCGCGGTATGCGTCGACGCTTGTGCGATTCGCCTTGTCGAACGATGCCTTGAAGACGACTGGAACATCGAGCTGTTTGGAGAGGTCGCGCAACGACAAGGCAATCCGCAGGGCCAGTTCCTCGGATTCGAGCACGCACGGACCGGCGATCAACATCAGCGGCTCGCCCCGACCGCAGCGATAGGGTCCGACGCTAGCTGGATTGTGCGGCATCGTAACCGCCTCCTGTTTCTGCAATGGGGCATGTCGAACGAATTGATCTCAGCAGCACGCGCGAGGAAGTATATCGGTCTTCCGCGTACTCGTAACTACGTACCTGCCAAGCGGTAAGTTTGGCGGCTACATCTGGAAATTGACCGTGAGCAACTCTTTTGGGCGAGCGGCGAATGGGAATATACCAACCCGACGCGTGAGCGAGGGACCAACCGGTAATACACTGCGTTCCCTCGCTTACGCGTCGGGTTGTGATTGGTACGTTCTTATCTGCCGCACGCCTTAGCTTCAGCACATGGTGTGCGAAGCTCGCCTTTTCCGAAAGGTGCCCTTGCAGTGCATTCTCCGGCGACATGATGCCCATGATTCTCAATTGGAGACAACTGCCGGCCAGACTGCATGTGCCGCAAGATCCAGAAATCGCCTCAAATGCGATTGATTGATTCAATAACACCTTATGGAATAAAGACTTAGATGCGTTTCATGTGCGAATGAATCTCGAATTGAGACACATCGGGGGTGGTTGATGCCCAATCCATCTTTTTGGGTGGGGTGCGAGTGATCGTGCCGTACGTTCTTGCGCGATGTGCAGTAAAATACAACATGGAACAAATCAACGTAAATACATCTGAATAAGCAACTTATGGAAATATTTTTTACGTAAACTGCTTGTAGCACTGCATTGTGTGCATCTTCAGCCTGCCCGCACCAGTGTTTCAGGGGCAATTGGCACAGGCTGTGCATTTAGGATAAGGCAGAACAGGTGTCACACTTGTTCGCTAAAAGATTCCCAAGCTGGCCCGCGGGGCCTCCGACGCGTGTTGGCGGGATGGTTAACTTGCCCCTGGCCATCCCGTTTCGTCATCTTGTGATGGCACGTCGGAGGCTCCCTTTTTTTGCGCTCGTCCAGGTTCTGCTGATATTTCTCGACGCGGGTGCCCTTCTGCGAATCCGAGACAGTTACCCCCATTTTATGGCTGTAATCTCGCTGTGTCCCCGTCAGATGCTATGGTTTCGATGAACCCACAAAGCTGGGCATTCATCGTTCTACATCAATAGGGCACGCGCACGGTCCACTAAGACCGCCGGCAAAGCGATGGCAGAAGAACCAGACAAACAAGAAGATGCGGCTCCCGAAGGACAGGCGCAAGCTCCAGCCAAGTTTGCGCTCGTTCGCCGTGTATTGCGCGGTGTGACCAGTCGTGTTGCCTTGGCTGCCCTACTTGCCGTATCGGTGGGTATGCAGGGGGTTGGCTACTGGTATTTCCGTGGTACTTCTGCCCCCTCAATTCCCGCTGGCGAAGTGACACTCGGGGAGTTCTTATTCGAGGGAACCCAACCATCGACCGCGAGCATCGAGTCCGCCGCGTTCACGCTACATCTTGATTTGCTTGAGGCAGTCGACCAACAGGCCCGGCGCCGTCTGGAACAACGTCATTTTCGCGTGGAACAGGACGTTCAGGAGTTGATTCGGATGGCAAAAGGCGCGGACTTCGAGCCTTCTTCGATCGCTCAGCTCAAGCGGACGCTGCAAGAGCGGATTAACGCCAGCCTTGAAATGCGGGCGATTCACGAAGTGATTATCACCGATCTTCGTGTCGAGCGTCGGCCCATGACCGAGGTCGCCGAGACGCCCCCATCTGACGTTGTGGCCCCGCATCCGGCCGGTTGAGACCTTCATTTCCACTGCTCGAAGTCGAGGGGTCAGCTTCGGTTCCCACGCGAAGTCTAGCGGTGCGGTATTGACTATCCTTGCAAACTTGGTCTACCGTAGTCGGTTCGGAAGAGTTGCAAGAGTTGCCACTGCCAGCGTAGCTTCAATTGGCAGAGCACCGCATTCGTAATGCGGGGGTTGCGGGTTCGACTCCCGCCGCTGGCTCTCTCCCCGCCTGTGCCGGCAATCTTGATGATGTTGGTGCCGGCTTCGAAGGTGGTTTGCGGCATGGTTTCGGCCATGTTACGTGCCGTCGACGGTCGGACGGGGAAATCTGTATACTGTGGCTTGGGCTTGAATCGTATCGCTTGACGCTCTAGGAGAATGCACGTCATGACCGAATTGGTCGAATTTGATGTGAAGCAGTCTGTATTGTCGAATTCCTCGTTTGGACCACAAGACGTCGTGCGTTTGGTGAATGCCATCGCCGAGGATTTCAGTAACTATGGCGAGCTGCGCGATGCGGTGCAGCAGCTTGAACTGCAAGACGAAATGACTCCCGCGACGAAGGTCCGCGTGGGTGTCTGTCTGTTCATCCTCGGGCGATTCAAAGAGGCCGCCGCATGTCTCTCGAATGCCGATGGCGGCGCACTCGCGCACTACTATCTGGCGAAGGCTCACTTTGCACGAGAGAAATTCGCGGACGCCTTGAAAAGTTATCAAGCGGCCACAACCGCTGGATACGACAGCGACGCCTGTGCACTCGGGCGTGCCGAATCGCTGCGTTACAAGGGTAAACTTGATGATGCCCTTGCCGAGCTAGACGGTCTTTCCGGCGCCGTGGAACAAACCGCGGAGTATCTGTATCAGCGCGGCGCGACAGTTGCCGCCAAGGGTGGGAATACCTCGGAAGTGATCGCGCTGTATGAACGAGCTGTCGACGCCGATCCACGTCATCCCGGCGCGCTGTTTGGCTTGGCGATGGAGAACGACCGCCACGGGAACGACGATACGGCCATACGGTACTACAAGCGCTCAGTCGAACGTTTTCCCTCGCATGTTGGTTCGCTGTTGAACCTCGGCATTCTTTACGAAGATCGCCAACACTACGATCAGGCTCGGCAATGCTTTAGCCGCATTCTAGATGTCTACCCAGACCATCCGCAGGCCCGCTTGTTCCTTCGCGATGCGGATGCGGCCCGCGAGATGTACTACGACGAAGATGCCCAGCGCAAACGCGATCGGCTCTCTCAGGTGTTGGGTGTTCCGGTGACCGACTTCGAGCTTTCGGTTCGCAGTCGCAACTGTTTGCAAAAGATGGGGATCAACACGTTGGGCGATCTCACCTCTGCCACCGAGCAAGATTTGCTCGGGAGCAAGAACTTTGGTGAGACGTCGCTGGTTGAGATTCGCGAAATGATGGCCTCCAAGGGCTTGGGGCTTGGTCAATTCGCCGACCAACAGCGTACGTCTGACACGGCATATGAGCCAGAAAACCTCTCGCCTGATGAGCAAGCCTTGATCGCGCGCCCGATCGCCGACTTGAACCTTTCGGTCCGAGCACGAAAGTGCATGGTTCGTCTGGGAATCAGCACCATCAGCGATCTCGTCCGTCACACGGGCGACTCATTGCTCGAGTGCAAGAACTTCGGTGTCACGAGCCTGAACGAGGTTCGCGAAAGGCTCACCAGCAACGGACTCAAGCTGCGTGGCGATTGAGAAGCACGCCTAACAGTCTGTTGAAAAATACCTGTGTCGGAGAACCGGGTGCCACTGCTGGCTTGCCCAGCAGTGTATTCCGGGGAAATCGAGGCACTGCTGGACAAGCCAGCAGTGGCACCCGACTTTTTCAACAGGCTCCCAAGACACCCTCGTGATCTCACTGCGAGTGGAAGGAACGCATTCTAGTGAGCCGTGCGGCGTTGGTGGCGATGATCAGTGCCCTTGGCATGGGGCTGGTGACGTTGTGGCTGTCTGTTCAATCCACGGCAACGTTGGTCGACCCGGGGGATTCTGAAGCACGCACTTCGAGTGTTCCTCCGGTTCGCGTCTTGCTGCGTGGTGGGTCGAAAGAGTCTTTTCAGATCCGTGTCGACGGCCCGTACCGTGTCGTTCCGCCGGATGATTGGCGCGTTCTAGCGCAAGGTGAATCACTTGGAGCAAGTGAGGTGGTCGCGACAAGCGACGGCATCCGCATCGGCGGGCGGGCGTTCACGCTCGATCGGATCGTGGTCGTGCCGATCTCTTCCGGAGGGCTGTGGTTAGGCGACCGGCGTTATCGTGGTCGGCTTCTTCTGGTGCGTCGCGACGGGGAACGCGTCAGTGCGATCAACATCGTTTCGCTGGACGACTATTTGGCCAGCGTGATCAATGGAGAAATGCCCGAGGATTTTCCGCCTGCCGCGCGCGAAGCACAGATCATCGCGGCCCGAACATACACACTGTATCAGCTAAAGACCTTTGGCCAGGGTCGCGACTACGATGTGCACGACAGTGCCCGAAGCCAGATGTATCGCGGGATTGAATACCGCGACAAAGCGGGACGCCCCATGCTGGCCGAGACGGTCGGATCTCGGCAACTGGCCCGGCAGACACACGGCATTGTGTTGCTGTACCAAGGCCGCGTCTTCTGTTCGTACTACAGCGCCGTCTGCGGTGGACATGCACTCGACGGACGCGCCATGTTCCGCGATGCGACGCCACCGCTTGTGGGCGTTGTGTGTGACGACTGCCGCGACGCGATGAACTATCGCTGGGAACGCTCGCTTGACAACGCGGCGTTTCACGAACAAGTGAACGACTATCTCGCTGAACAGGGTGAAGATCTTGGCCGGTTGCTTTCGGTGGAAGTTGACGAGCCGGCGCTCGGTGATCTGCCCAAGGTCACGATTACCGGCCAGGACGGTTCGCTGGTGATTAGCACCGACACGCTACGAAGTTCCGTGCTCGAAGCTGGGACTTTGCCCAGCCCGATGTTTACGATCGAAGCCAGCGCAGGGCAGGTGCTCATCAAGGGTCGCGGCTGGGGGCACGGCGTGGGGCTTTGTCAGTGGGGCGCCCGACACCAAGGGAACAGCGGCCGCACCGCCGCCGAGATCTTGCAGCACTACTACCCCAATACAACATTGGGTTGGGTGCGGTGACAGGGTGAAACCTTTGGATCCGATAAGCACGTGTCAACATCTTTCCCCAGTGACGATGGCCTACGGTTTGGCGTCCATATCCAATTGCAATAGTTCGTCGTTGCCTTTTAGCCAGTCGGCGATCGCCGTGGCGGCGATGGCATGGGCACGACCGTTGGGATGATGGTCGCAGGGGTGGACCCACATTTCCGTGGTCCTTTGCCCTGCGAATGCCGGCGCGAGATCGAGCACGGGTAATCCAACGCCCCGGGCCATCGTTGCCACCCGCGCATGCACCTCTGCCAGCGGATAGTTCTGCTCCAGTCCTTCAAGTAAGGGATACAGGATCAACACCGAGTGGCAATCGGGCAATGCGGCTACTTCGGCGAACTGCTGTTCGAGTATGCGGAGATTGTTCGCGTTGTAGCGCGGGTCGTAGCAGCGGGTGTACCAATCGATCGTCTCTCGTCCGATTCGGGCTAGTTGTCGGCGCGCCGAGATCCAGTTGAACAATCGCGAGCGATGTAGCCAGTTGTGGCGAAGGTGGTCTTCGCTGAGATGCGCATCGCGGATGTTGATCAGGTCGAAGACGTATGCCTCCTTGCGTGACAAGGTGGTGTCGATCGAAATATCGTTGGCGATGAAGACCATGATGAGCCGCGAAGCGCCGAGTTCGCGAAGCAGTTTTGGCACGGCGGTCATTTCCTGGGCGAAATTGAGACCTGCTTGGCCCGCATTCACGACCTCGACCGAGCGACCAAGTTGGCGCTCCAAGCCACGGACCAACGTCAACTCCGGGGGCACTCCCACGCCATAGACGAACGAGTCGCCAACGCACACCACGCGCTGTATGCCGGCAGCAGGTTGTGGTCCGTAGAATCGATCGCGTAGGCCCTGTGACGATACGCGATAGTCCATGCACCACGGCGTCTCGTCCAACCTTGCGAGCGGCAACTCGTGTGCTGGGATATGAGAGTCGAACAACGCCCAGCCTTCGCCGACGTCGTGGGGCAAACGCCGCAATTCGCCGCTGGGGTTCGAAGGATAACAATGGTAACGCACCGGCGGCGACGAGCGGTTGTCGAGTAGATATCGCTTGGCATACCGTCGGGTTGGCTCGATACCAGCCGCCCACATTGCCAGTTCAACGCTGAGGAGTGCGACCAGGAGCCCAAGAGCAACGGCCGCAAGCCGAAACGAGATGTATCGCAAACCACCGATGTGGGCTCTCCCTCGTCCCACTGGTGTTTGCTCGTCGAAGGCCATATTCACGCCCCTTGTTCGACCCTCCGGTGAATTTGGCTTACAGCCAAAAGGCGTTTTGGACCATGAATTCCTTGGGCGTTGCCCAAGGCTACGGTGAAAAAAGGCCTTCGGCCAAGACACCAAACTCCAGACTTGTGTATCAACGACAGGATCCCGTCCCGTGTACTCCGTGAGTTCTACACGGGACGAGGTCCCATGCTACGGTAAAAACATTTCTGCCACGCGCTAAGTGACACAATACCACGCGTCTCTTGTCGATGCGCGACTGCCGTGTGTGACCAGATTTCCATGCCGTGTCCAGTTTCTCTGTGCGCAAAGGGGGATCGGAATCGGGTGTCCCTTCGTTGCGGTTCGTAGTTCCATCGGCTACCGTGCAGCCGCATGAGCCAGCCGGGATTCGATTTCGAGATACAGCAGGTCGACGACCGCACATCCGCCCGGCGTGGGATGTTCCGCACGCCCCATGGCAAGGTCGATACTCCGGCGTTCATGCCGGTGGGGACCGTTGCAACGGTCAAGGGAATGACCGTCGAGCAGTTGCACGCCACAGGCTCGCAAATGATTCTCGGCAATACCTACCACCTTGCCCTGAGGCCAGGTGAAGAGGTGATTCGCGATTTGGGAGGGCTGCACACGTTCATGGGCTGGGACGGCCCGATTCTTACAGACAGTGGAGGCTTTCAGCTTTTTAGTCTGGCCCGCATGACCCAGGTTACCGATCACGGCGCCGTGTTCCGGTCGCATATCGACGGCAGCCAGTTGGAACTGACACCCGAGCGAGCCATTGCCATTCAAGAAGCCCTGGGCAGCGATGTTGCCATGGTGCTCGATCATGTTCTCGCGTTGCCGGCAGCGCGAGAGGCGATGGAGGACGCCGTTGAACGGACCCGATTGTGGGCGGCCCGATGCCGAGACGCCGCCACGCGCGACGATCAGGTTCAGTTCGCCATCGTACAAGGCGGTCTCGATGCCGAGCTGCGTGCCCGGAGTGCGGCGGGGCTCGTAGGGCTCGACTTTGCCGGATACGCCATCGGCGGGCTGAGCGTCGGCGAAGCGCCTGAGGAAATGTATACGGCGATCGATGCGACCGTTCCGCACCTGCCCGAGCGGCGACCACGCTACTTGATGGGTGTCGGGCGACCCGCCGACTTGCTGGCGGCCATCACCCGGGGTGTCGACCTGTTCGATTGTGTCATGCCAACCCGCAACGGACGCAATGCGTTGGCCTTCACGGGTGCAGGGACTCTGCGACTTCGGAATTTGAGGTTTCAACGAGATGATCGTCCGCTGGAGGACGATTGCCCCTGCCCCGCGTGTCGGCACAGCCGCGGCTATCTGCGACATTTGTTCATGGCTGGTGAAATGTTGGGGCCAATTTTGCTCACCGCACACAATCTGACGTATTATCAGCGGCTGATGGCCGCCGCACGCGCGGCGATCGAAGAAGGTCGATTCGCGGAATTCCACGCAGCCGCCATTTGTGGCTGGAACGGAGAATCGGAAGCGGACAATCCCCAAGCCTGAGGGCTCTCTAGCTCCCCTTGCCCGTTATGGGGCAACGTCTTATGCTTACCGGCTATACGTATCCGGTGGCATTGCCATGGGGCACTTCGGTGCCCGATTTCGGCGTGACCAATTGTCCGGATGCTCGATCCTGGGCCGATTGACGGCTTGCCGGCGGGATGCGGTTTCGCAACCGTCTGTTGCGAGCGCGATCGCCCTTTGAACCACGAAAAGCGACTGACGTGACTGATCTCCCGTGGCTTAGCTGCTTGTTGTTTGCCCAAGATGGTGGCGGAGGATGGTTCGGAAATTTGGGCATGATGCCCGCCTTCGCGCTGATTTTCGCGCTGCTCTACTTCATGATTCTGCGGCCCCAGCGGCGCGAGCAGAAGTCGCGTAAAGACATGCTGAGCAATTTGAAGAAGAACGACCGGGTGATTACGGCCGGCGGCATTTACGGCGTCGTGACCAATGTTCGCAACGATAGCGACGAAGTCACGATCAAAGTTGATGAAGCCACCAACTCGAAGTTGCGGCTTACGCTGAGTTCGATTTCGCGCGTTGTTTCCGCGGAATCGTCTTCGGAAAAATCGAACGACAAATAATGCCCGCCGAGGGCAACGAAATCGACGTATTGAAAACATGGCGGCGTGGCAGCAATCGCTGATCGCCGCGCGAGCAAAGGGTTAAACCATTATGCCCCCTTGGGTTTCTTTTCTGCTGGTTGTTCTCGGGATCTTCGTGGCACCGTACGTGATTGGTATCTGGCTTGCCAATGCGTTGCGGATGAAAGAATACGGCTGGAAGATCGCCTTGGTGTTGGGTTCGATCTCGGTGGCGACCATGGTTGCCGTTTTGGGTTGGCCGCCGCAATACGGCCCCGACCTCAACGGTGGCGTCATCATGGTGTATGAGGTCGACAGCGAGAAGCAGAAAGAGGGCCAAACGGTCGATATGGCGGAGTTGGCCGGCTCGATTCGCCTGCGCCTCGACCCCAGCGGGATTAAGGAAATTACGGTCCGTCCTTATGGAAAGCAACAAGTCGAGATCATCGTTCCGAAAGCATCATCCGCTGGTGGAGACGATGAGACACGGGAAGAAGAAGCTCGTATTCGGAAAATCATTACGGATATCGGGTCGCTCGAATTCCGTATCGTGGCCAATCGCCGTGACACACGCCACCAATCGGCGATCGAACTGGGGGAGCAGCTTCCTCGTGCGGTTGATGAGGTTACGAACATCGACGGGGAGGACATTGCTCGCTTCGTGCCCGTCAGCGATGACGAAGTCGAGCGATTCACCAAGAACACGCGTGACTATCTGACTCGCAAGGGCCGAGACGGCAAGACCACGCAAGTGCTCGTGATGATCGATCCGTATAACGTGACGGGCGAATATCTCAACACGGCCCGGCCCGGTTATGACGAACGCATGCGGCCATCGGTCAACTTCACCTTCAACAACGTCGGCGCGCACTATTTCAATCGTTTGACAAGCGAAAACCTGCCCGACCAGGTTGGCGACCTTCATCGAGACTTGGGAATCATTCTTGATGGCGAACTGTTCTCGGCGCCCTTTATTCAAGGTGTGATCAGCAACACGGGCCAGATCACGGGTAGCTTTACAGAGGAAGAGGTCCAGCATCTCTGTAGCGTGCTGAATGCGGGAAAGCTACCCGCGGCACTCCGTAAGGAGCCGATTAGCAGCCACCGCACCGGCCCGACGCTCGGTCGAGACACGATCGAGAAAGGTCGCATCGCGATGGGCATCTCGCTGATGGTCGTGATGGTCGTCATGTTCAGTTACTACCGCTTTTCGGGCCTAGTCTCCTGTTTTGTCCTGATCTCGAACTTAGTTCTGATTCTTGGCTTGATGATCACGTTCAAGGCCGCCCTCACGCTGGCGGGAATCGCCGGGTTGGTGCTTGGCGTGGGAATGGCGGTTGACGCCAACGTGCTGATCTTTGAACGCATTCGAGAAGAACTCGACCGCGGAGCCGCGCTGCGGATGGCGATTCGCAACGGCTTCGATCGTGCCACGACGACCATCGTCGACGCGAACTTGACGACGTTGATTACGGCCTTGGTGTTGTATGTGATCGGAACCGATTCGATCAAAGGCTTCGCCATTACGTTAATCCTTGGCCTGCTGATGAACATGTTCACGGCGGTCTTCTGTGCTCGGGTGTTCTTCGACATTGCCGAACGCAAGCGGTGGATTACGAAACTGAACATGATGCGGATTCTCAACAAGACCGAAATCGACTTCATCCGTCTTAGCCGCATGGCGATGGTGGGGTCGGTGTTGTTGATCGCCATCGGAATCACTGCCGTGACCATCCGTGGCAAGAACCTGCTGGATATCGACTTCACCGGTGGCGTTTCAGTGCAGGCGCAATTCAACGATGCGCAAGAGATTGAAACCGTTCGTCAGGCAGTCGAGACCGTTCCGGACGCGCTCCCGGATGTCGTGGTTGCCGAATTGCAAATGGAGGGAACGGAAGAAGGGCTTCAATTCGTGATTAACACGTCGCAACAAGACGTGGCAACGGTCGAGAAAACCTTGTTCGATTTGTTTGGCGATGCTCTGACCACGAACGTAATGACCCGCGCCGATTTAGAATCTATTCCCGCGGGTGAAGCACCTGACGCCGATGATGAACCGACCAGCAGTATCTTACGTCGCGATGCCGATGCGCTGGCCGTGCTGCTGAATCCACGTGCCGCATCCGTCGCCTTAACGACCATGCTCGTCGCCGAGGGTGATGATGAGAAGGCTTCCGCTGAGAGCGAAGCGGCGAAAGGGGCTGAGTTGCAGGACGATGCAACGGCAGAGAGCGAGGCTGCGGAAGGTTCTCTAGATCTCAACCTCACCCCCGACGAAGCCGATCTTACGGAAGTCATGCAAACGGTCGAAGAAATGGAAGCCGACCTGCGCAGGGTCTATCCTGGCGGATCCAAGACTTCGATCACACTCACGCGAAAGCTGAGTTATGGGTCGCTGGACGATGCCCTCGATACGGTCTTGGGTGATTCGGTAAAGTACGCATTGTTTACTCCCGAAAACGTCGGGCTGGAACAGTCGAGCGAACAGCCGTACGCGAGTTGGACGGTGTTCGTTTCAGCGCCACCCGAGGCGACCGGTCCCCTGCTGGACAAGGTGGCTACTTATATTGAGTCGCAGCCTTACTTCCCGTCGTCGAGTAAGATTGGCGGGCGCGTCGCCGGTGGCATGCGCCAACAGGCGATCATCGCTTTGATCGCCAGCCAATTGTTCATCATCATCTATATCTGGATCCGCTTTCAGCGCGTGATCTTTGGTTTGGCGGCTGTGGTGGCCGTGATTCACGATGTGCTCATCACGCTGGGTATCGTGGCCCTCTCGTTGTGGTTGGCGCCATGGTTAGGCGTCTTGATGATTGATCCATTCAAAATCAGCTTGGCCACGGTAGCCGCGTTCTTGACGTTGGTTGGATATTCGCTGAACGACACGATCGTCGTCTTCGACCGCATCCGAGAAGTGCGTGGGAAGAATCCGAAGATCACCGCGACCATGATCAACACCAGTATCAATCAAACGCTGGGCCGTACGATTATGACGAGCCTGACGACGATTGCCGTGTTGTTGATTCTTTTCATTCGCGGAGGAACCGGCATTCACGCCTTTACGTTCGTGATGCTCATCGGAGTGATTGTTGGTACGTACAGTTCGATGTTCATCGCATCGCCGGTGCTGTTATGGCTCGTGAAGCCGTCGCTTCGCACGGAAGCCACAGTTCCGCAGACATCGAAAAAACAACCCGCCGCTTGATTGCCGACGGCACGGCGGTGTGAACATCCATCTCCACCGTGAGCGGATCTTTGGGTGTAAAGTTTCGCCGCACCTTTTCGCCTGCCGTTACGTAGAATGCCGGAAGGGTTTGGGCGACTCGACAACTGTGGCGGCCGAAAAGTCTGCCTGGTTGTTAAGGTCGGACCAAGGTTCGCCAAAGCGGTCTAACTCGCCCTGTTTCTCATGCAGGATCCACCGGCCCTCGGTCGATGCCACCGATGGGCGACAGTCTAGTGCTTTGTCACAGCTAAATTTTCGGGATTGATGTGTCGCAACTCATTGGCACTGCTGGACAAGCCAGTAGTGGCACCCTAATTCTTAGGTGTGACAAAGCACTAGCCTCGCCTCATCTAGCCAAGTTGAGAAATACGATGCTACGTAACGCCCGCACATGGATCGCCCTGGCTGTTATTGCCGGTGGAATTATCGCGGCGGTCGTGTTGCCAAAGGACGATTCGGAGACGCCCGACGCGGATCGACAGCAGGAAGACGGCCTCGTCCGACGCGATTTTGATTTTGACAGTGCCATCGCGCAGGCACAGTCGCACGAACCCGCGACGGTCGACACGCCTGTCGCTGAAATTCCGGCTGTGGTGGGGCCCTCGCCCTTGGACATTCAGCACGCACCGCCTCAACTTGATGACGTCTATCCAGACCACGGGCCTGTCGGCGAGCATCGTCTTTCACCGGAAGTGTTTCGTGATCTGGCACGGCCCTCTGCCGAAACAACATTTGCGGGCGTCCGCCCAGGACATTCTCCGTCGGCAAAGCCAGTGACCCACAAGATTGTCGATGGCGATACGCTTCACATGATTGCCCAACGCTATCTGGGCGACGCTGATCGGTACCTAGATATTTTTCATGCGAATCGTGACAGGCTCCGCAGCCCTGGAGTGTTGCCGATTGGCATTGAATTGCGAATCCCCATCGGGGAATCGCCGGCAACCGCCGCACCGCGAGTCAACGCATCGCCCGTATCGGTGGGGCTAGGTGCTTTGCAGGTAAAAACGGCATCTTCCGAGCCTGAGCGAGGGGCGGCTCCGATGGTCGAAATCCGGCCCGGCACCTTACGTTCGATTCCTGTTGAATCAGATCAGGAGGTCCGCACTTATCGCGTGCGCGAGGGAGACACGCTGGTCTCGATCGCTCGGCGACTCTACGGGGATGGCCGCCGTTATCGAGATATCTTCGAGGCAAACCGCGATCAACTCAAGGGCCCCAACGCCCTGCCGGTGGGAGTGTTGTTGGTACTTCCGTGAGGACAACCGCCGGGGAATCTCCATCGAGCGTGGCTTACCCACCGAGCGGGTCTTCGCGATTCTCCCAGGACTTACCGTGCCTGACCAATCGCACTTCGATGAACGTCGCGATGTTTTTGGCGACATCGAGTTCCGCGCCAAGCATCTTGGTCCCTTGTAGGCTGGTTCGGTAGCTTTGAAAGAACAAGTCCCGCTGAGCAGCATTCTCTTCGGTGGGCTCTGGATGATATGACTTGAGTGCGTTGTTCAACCGCTTGGCGTTACGAAGCGACTTTGAGTCCTTTCCACCGACGATGATGTAGACCGATAGCTTCGAGCGAATATCGTCGTCCGCGATGGCACGATTGATTCGCAATGTCTTGAAGGCCCATCGCGGTGAAATCAAGACCAACCCCGCTACATCCTTGCCTTGCTCTCCCGTGGTAAGCTTTGGCCAACTCCAGTCTAGCAGCGCCCAATTCACGGCTACCACGGCACCCATCTCGGCGCCAACGACACATAGTCTCCGGATGTTGAGCTTGCCCTCATTGTTCTCTTTCAGCAGGAAGTTCTTGCAGGCTTCCATGTCGTCTTCCACCATGCGCGGATATTGGTTGGGTGGAAGCCGTGAAGCGTCGAGCGAGCGTTTGGAGTCCTCGATCTCAGTGCTTTCGCCATGCCCTCGCAAGTCGGGCACCAGCACGGCGTGCCCCTTGCTCTGTAGTAGCAACGCCAAATCGTGGTAGTCACTTCGCTTGCCTTCGTGCATATGAAGCAAGATGACCGGAACCGTTTCTTTCCCCTTGTTCCCGCCGTAATACGTGGCTCGCAGCAACACCCGATCTTTCGTATTCAAGTCGATGTTGCGTGGTTCCGGGGGTGGCTCTTTGTCACTGGTATTCCCATCGGCGGCAACCAACGGTGTGGCCATGATCGCGAGCACCGACAACAGAAACACCCAGAGAGTTGGCCGAAAACCGCGACGGTTGTGTTGTGCATCGCGATGGCTGTGTAAGACGGACGGATAGAACATGATGTGCCTCAATTTCCATTCGGAGCGGTGCCGCTAGGACGTCGGGCTGGATTGGAAATGTGACAGTCTCAACCCGATCCATTCAGCCTACATTCATGATAGGAGTGGCAATAGCGACCGTCAATTTATCGCATCCGTGCCCCTATCATGCGGATATTCCTCACCCTCGGCATAGGTGGGGTCTGGAGAATCGCTTCTCACGGTGCGGCATGTGGTTGGGTGGCGATGATACGGCTACAGTAAAGAATGTGTCGATTCATGCGACGTCGATGCGTGGTACGGTTGAATACATTCGTGACGGGGTCGCTTTGAGTTCTCACGACGTTGCTCTCCGCGATTCCGGTTTCCACATGCTGGCGGTCGAATACCGCCGCTTCCCAGCGATCGACACCGCCCTGCCCCTCAGAATGGCATGAAGATAACCGCCATCCCACAGCTCTATCGCAACATCAATCGCGCGGTCGATGTTCTTTCGGTGTTGAGCAAATACGGCTTGGCCAACTGGATCAGCCGTTTCGAGTTGGAATTCGCCAAGCCGCTGTTGAAGAGCCCCGCCGGCGATGTCCTGGCTCGGCAGAAACCAGAGACGCGGATTCGACTGGCGCTGATTGAACTGGGCCCAACGTTTATCAAACTCGGGCAGATACTCAGCACGCGCCGCGACCTGGTCGGCGTGTCGCTGGCCGAAGAACTTGAAAAACTTCAAGCAGACGTTCCGGCCGATCCTCCCAAAGTTGTCCGCGAGATCGTTGAAGCTGAACTGGGCCAGCCGATTAGCGAGCTGTTCAGCAGCTTCGACGATAAACCTTTGGCATCCGCCTCGATCGGTCAAATTCATCGAGCCCAATTGCGAACTGGCGAAGATGTTGTCATCAAGGTTCAGCACAAGGGAATTGAAAAAAAGATCCGCGTCGACTTAGAGATTCTCAGTGGCCTTGCCCAACTTGCCGAGTTGTCGCCCGAATTCAAACCGTATCGACCCCGGGCGACCGTGGCAGAGTTTCAAAGAACCTTGTTGCGCGAACTCGACTTTGGTCGCGAAGAACGCAACCTTCAACAGTTCGCGAGAGATTTTGCCGACGACGCACGCATCCGTATTCCGAAGTCGTACGCCGAATACTCGACGGGTCGCGTACTAACGATGGAGTATTTGGACGGCATTAAACTGTCTCACCGCGACGAGCTAATCGCCGCGAACACCGATCTGGTCGAAGTCGCCCGCCGCGGGGCCGAACTGTATATGGAGATGATCTTCACGCACGGCTTCTATCATGCCGATCCGCATCCGGGCAATATTCTGGTGATGCCGCCCAATGTGATCGGACTGCTTGACTTCGGCATGGTTGGCCGGCTCGATCAGCAGTTGCAAGACGATATCAGCGAAATTGTGATGGCACTGGTCGGCGGAGACTCGGATCAACTTACCAATGTCATCACGCGGGTCGGCGAAACACCTGCCGACTTGGACCGCGCGTCGTTTGAGATCGACGTGACCGACTTCGTAACCTATTACGGTTCACAACAGCTCAGTGATTTTGACCTGAGCAGCGCGCTCAACGAACTGACCGAGATGATTCGGCGTTACCAGATCCTTCTGCCGGCTCGCATCGCATTGCTGCTTAAAGTTCTGGTGATGCTTGAAGGAACCTCTCAACAGCTGAGCCCGAGGTTCAATCTGATGGACGTGATTGTGCCGTACCAGCGTAAGATTCTTTGGCGACGGTATTCGCCCAAACGACGGATCCACAAGTTTCGCCGGATTTATGCAGAGTTGGAGAACTTGATCGAGGTACTCCCACGAGGCATTCTCGATATTCTCCAACAGGTGCAGTCCGGCAAGTTTGACGTGCATCTCGACCATCGTGGTCTCGAGCCGTCGGTCAACCGGCTCGTGCTGGGCATGCTCACCAGTGCGTTATTTCTCGGATCGTCGCTGATGCTCAGCCGCGATGTACCACCGCTGTTGCCTATCTTCGGTGGAGTCTCCGTGGTGGGTCTTGCCGGTTGTAGCTTGGCCTGCGCGCTAGCGTTGCGCCTTTTGAGAGCCATCTACAAGTCAGGGCATCTTGATCAACGTAAATAGGGCCAGAGGTGAAAGGATCCACCCTCCCGCGGCTCTCCTAGATAGACGCCTGTGGCACGTTGGCCTGAAGCGTGCTTGGCGCCGCGTCGATCAGTACGCGCTCTAGCTGGGTGTTCAGCTCGTCCAACTGGCGGAGCACATCGTCCTGCCGCAGCTCGAGATCCTCGGGAGTTTGTAAGTGGGGTTTGTCGGGCACGGTGCTTCCTTGCGAGTGTCGATTCCGGTCGTGGCAAGGTTATCCCATCGGCGTGGGATGCCGCTGGGATTCAATTCCCTTGCATTCAGCCGCAAATCTTCGCCAGGCGGTTGGATGAACACGGCCGGTTGTAACGACCTGGGAAGAACAATGAGGCTTGAGGATGCCCCCTAGCGAGGCCTAGTCGGCACACGTTAACTTGTTTATATTATTGTCCTTACGTGACAGGCCGGCACACAGGCCTGGAGTCGCGTCGCTGGACGTATTCGTTGGAATTCGCTTGCCTAGACAGCTTTCCTAACGACGGCTACACTACCGAATTCTATAGTTCTTTAAGGAAGTATGGTCGAAAGAGCCTGCCTGCGACGGCACACCGTCTGCGGCTCAACGGCATGTCAAAGGAGAACAAGTGGTTAAGCTGAAGGTTCGTGACCGCGAAACGATCCAAGAAGCGGTCCGACGGTTCCGTAAACTGGTTGAGCGAAGCGGCATTAAGAAAGAAATGCGTCGCAAGGAATACTACGAGAAGCCCAGTGAATCAAAGCGACGGGCAAAATTGCGAGCAGAACGCCGTGCGCGACGCAATCGTTTGAAATTCGGTCGATGAAGGCCCTTCGCCTTCGATGAGGGTTGTGCGCCATGGTCGCACCGATCTTTGCCCTCGTCCCCGAACTCTGCGTCAGCATAGACCATGCTGAGGTGGTCTCTCGTCTATTTCTCTCTCACCCACGACCAATCCCGCTGCGCGGGTTGCGGTTTGACTGGTCTGATAATGAGCCTCATGTCTAACACGTGGGGTGCCACTGGCTCCGCCCATAGGTATCTACACAAGTTCGCTAGCATGTGAAAAGAAAACGCGACGGGTGGCCCAGCCGCGTAGGTCCGCCCAAAGGTGGTGGGTAAACCTGCTGGCGAATTGAGCTTTTGCAATGGCGACGCCCCATGCGCCAGCAGAACTACCCACCCTACAACTACTACCAATCGCGGGTTGCGTTGGGCTTGGGTGCCTAACAAAAAATCTCCCACGT
>CAZNXE010000023.1:7775-35652 GCA_964576465.1 uncultured Planctomycetaceae bacterium | reverse complement strand
GAATTTGGCGTCTGCCGGTTGCGGGAGATCGTCCGAAGTGGTGGCGTCTTTAACCGCATCGAAGGCGACTTCGGATAGGTCTAACTTGTCCGCTACCGTGCCTGCGTTCTCAGCCGATGGGATGGTGGCGTTGGAATCGGGCTTGGGGGATCCGATGGCGTCGAGTGCCATTTCGGAGAGATCGAGATCCGCCGGCTCAGATTCGCCCGTCGTTCCTAAAGGCTCCTCATCGATTGGGACTTCGTCCGCTGGAGTCCCAACCGCATCGAGAGCAAGTTCCGACAGATCCAACGCGGCTGCTTCGGATTCAGCGGGAGGCTCCGCGCTGGGGCCTTCACGATCCTGTTCGAGATCAGACGCGCCGTCGATTGCCTCCAATGCCATCTCCGACAAATCCAAGTCTGGTACGGCGTCGGGCACTTCCTCCTGGGGCTCGGCCTTAACCGATGCGGCATCAGACCATTGCAGCTCCGCGCTGTCTTCAAATGCCGAAGAATCCTCGAGAAAGTCGGACTCTGTTTCGTCTTGTCTGGGTGAGGCTTCATCGATTGCCTCACGAACACCCTCGGGCTGCGAAATGTCGGCCGAGTCGAGTTCGAGGTCCAGATCCGATATCGGGTCATCGCTGATCGGCTCGCTCGTCACAGCGTCAGGAATCGTTTTTTCTGCATTGACGTGCGATTCCTCGAGGGTGCCTGCCGCCGAATCGGTGATGTCTGATAAATCGCCATCGGCCGTATCATCATCAAGCACGACATCTAGAGGATCGTCGACCGACTCAATGTCCGGGATTTCATGTTCCGACGTCTCCACCGCTGGCACGGCTGATTCGGCGGTCGGCTCGCTCAGCAAGTCGTCGACATCAAGCTCGGCATCGAGATCATCGGTCGCGGGTTCATCATGGGCGGTCTTTGCTGCGTCAGCCTCATCCTGAATTGCCGAACCCTCATCGCTGGGTTCGAGAAGCGGTTCATCGATTTCATCGATGGAAAACAAAATCTGTGATGGCATGTCGACCATCGGGCCACTGAAATCGCGAACACTTTCAACGTCCTCGGTTACGGCGGCTGGCTCCTCGTCTTCGGTGTCATCCAGCTCGGCGATAGCCTCTTCAATTTCCGGCTTGGTCGTCGCCGAATCCTCCACGTCGGGAGGATTATCAGGCGCTAGATCAAGCTCGAAGTCGCTTTCCGACGCGTCTGACTCGAATGCGGCGAGCGCGTTGGAGTCGGCTTCGATCGTTGCTCCCGCTTCGTCATCGGCCGAAACGGCGTCGATGTCGTCTAACGGCGCGTCGAGATCCATCGCCTCGTCGAGGTTCGGCTCCGCCATGCCCTCGACTTCGAGTTCATCATCCAGCTTCAAATCGAGATCGAATTCAAGATCCGGGTCGGCCTCTTCCGGCGATGTTTCGGCAGCTTCAAGGGTCGGGGCTGGCTCGCTCGAAGCCGCATCCTCAATCTCGAACGGCGGCTCGATAAGGTCGTCTTCGTCATCGAGCGACAGTGCGAGATCGTCCAAATCGTCAGACACCGACTCCTCAACGGGTGGTTCCGCTGTTGGTTGCGGCGTCTCTGCTGGCGGCGCCAACGACGTTTCGCCGGGTGCCGTCAGCAGCGTGCCGACCGTGGGATCGACCGCGGTCTCGGCGACCGTTTCGGATGAGTGATCTTCACTCTTGCCGTTGAGCGAGGGCTCGTATTGGGCCTCGAATGTCAATGGGCCAACGGTAAGGGTATGACCGGGCTCGAGCACCGCCTCCGTGATGCGCTCGCCGGCGATGAGCGTGCCGTTGGCAGAACCGCAGTCGCGGACGAACAGTTTTCCGTCGACTTCGCTAATCTCACAGTGCTTGCGGCTGATGGTCGGATGCTTGAGCCGCAACCACGCTTGATCACCGCGACCGATCGTAAGCGGAAGCTCCAGCTCGATTTCGGGCGATGATGCACGACCGCCGACAATGAGAAGCTTGGCTTGCATCATGTGTTGTTTCCACTGAGGTGTTCCGGAGTCTCAGTCCTGGTTGGCAAGGCCCTTCTCCCGCGGCCACCAGATACGCGGTTTGCCGTAACTTTAATCTAAGGTGGGGCCCATCTGATAGCAAATCTCTTGTCGTTGGATTGCGCATTTCATGAACAGCGACAGATCCCGATGCGGGGCTACTCCGAGAGCCAAAACGGCCAACAGAGACATGACGTGGGTAGCCCGGTTTCATCGAGCGCAGTGCATGCCTTGATATCATCAACCCGGCATGGAACTCCATTTCTTAGCCCGGAAGCCTTGTATAGTAGGAACTTATGGAGTCGGGTCGAACACGCCAGTGGGCCGAATCAAACCCATGCCAGCAGGCATCCGATGGCCTTTCGACTGCCCTTGCAAGGCGATAGCGCGACCCTATAATTCGGAGATTCCGGTTATTCCAGAAGCGGTCCACTTACCGTCGACGGCTGTTCGACCTGGAATCAAGCGGGTGTAGCTCAGCGGGAGAGCACGACGTTGCCAACGTCGTTGTCGTGGGTTCGAATCCCATCACCCGCTCTAGTGAGGTCGGCGAATCCAGGTCTCGTTCGAGGTCGGTGGTCTCCGTACATTGCGGCGATGGATCGACCTCAACTGAGTTACCGGGCTGCGCGCGATCGCCGCTGAAAGCAACACAGGAAGATGATCCTCCTCGGATAACGCATTACTATGGCTGATGAACTCGAAGACGAAGGTGTCGCCACCACCGACGTGGATGAAGCGGCGACAGAGAAACTCGACCTTGAGGTCGAGATCAAAGAGGTTGGTGCTTGCCAAAGGCACGTGACCGTCACGGTGTCGCGCGCCGACATCGATCGCTATCTCGACAAGTCGTATAGCGAAATGATGGGCACGGCGAATGTCCCTGGTTTCCGACAGGGCCGCGCGCCGCGAAAGCTGATCGAGGCACGGTTTCGAGATGAAGTCATCGATCAGGTCAAAGGCAATCTGCTGGTCGATAGCATGTCGCAGGTTACCGAAACAGAAAAACTCGCGGCCATCAGCGAACCTGACATCGATCCGTTGGCGGTTGAGGTTCCCGACGAAGGTGCGATGACCTTTGAGTTCGACCTCGAAGTTCGTCCCGATTTTGAAGTCCCCCAGTGGAAGGGCCTCAAGATCGAGCGCCCGTTGCACGAGTTTGGGGATGACGACGTCAAGCAGCGGCTGCAAGAAGTGTTGTCTGAGCAGGGCAGACTGGTCCCCTTTGATGGTGCTGCCTCGACGGGCGACTACATTGTCACCAAGTTGATCTTCAGCCACGACGGCCAGGAACTTGCCCGCAGCGACGAAGAAGTAATTCGCATTCGCCCGGTGTTGAGCTTCCGTGACGGTAAAATCGAGGACTTCGACAAACTGATCAGCGGGGCCAAGGCTGGCGATACACGTCAGGGCGAGGCCGTCTTAACGCAAGATGCGCCCAATCAGGCACTGCGCGGCAAGAAGGTAACCGCAACCTTCGAGATCCTCGAAATCAAACAGCTCGAACTGCCCGAGCTAACACCCGCCTTGTTGGATGAACTGGGTGGATTTGAATCCGAGGCTGAACTGCGAGATGCGATTCTCGAATCGCTCAAACGACAACTTGAATATGCCCAGCAGCAACAAGCCCGAGAGCAGATCCTCGGTGTGCTCACCGAAGCTGCTGATTGGGACTTGCCCCCCGACATGGTGCAGCGACAGGCACAGCGCGAGTTGCAGCGCACGATTCTCGAACTACGCCGCAGCGGCTTCAGCGAAGATCAGATTCGTGCGAGCGAGAACGATCTCCGACAGAACAGCATGGAGTCGACGAAGAAATCTCTCAAAGAACACTTCGTTCTGGAACGCATCGCTGAAGACCAAGACATCGAAGATGAGCCAGATGATTACGACAAGGAAATCGCGCTCATCGCCGCTCAGACAAATGAGAGCCCTCGCCGAGTCAGGGCTCAAATCGACAAGGGCGGCATGATGGATGCTCTGCGAAACCAAATTATCGAACGGAAGACGATCGGCCTGATCCTCGAACATGCCGATTTCAAAGATATCCCGTATGTACCACCAGGCTCGTCGGCCACGGCAGTCGATCGTGCAGCCGGCGGAGGCGATGAATCGGATATTCCGTCGGCCCAGGCTGGCGGAGGCCAACCGGCACCGCTGCCCGAACCTGCTGAAGAGAGAGACTAGCCGCGACAATCGGCCCTGGCCCGAGGTGGGCCACTCCCCCGCTTCGCAGTCCACGGACGTCTGACTCAAACAAGAAGGAACTGATATGGGCAGTACGCTCTCCCCAGGTCTGATGGATCCCCGGTTATCCTATCGCGATTATCAGCGTCAGCGACAAATGACGTTGGGTGATCTGCTGTTGGAAAACCGCATCATCCTGCTGCAGGGTGAGATCCACGATCTCAACGCCAATGAATTGGTGATGAAGTTGCTCTACCTGCAGAGCGAGAACCGCCGCAAGGACATCAACTTTTACATCAATTCTCCCGGCGGTAGCGTGAGCGCTACCCTGGCGATTTACGACACAATGCAAATCCTTAGCTGTTCGGTGGCGACCTATTGCGTGGGTTTGGCTGCCAGCGGTGGCGCGGTGTTGTTAGCCGGTGGTGCCAAAGGCAAGCGGTTCGTGTTACCGCACGCCAAAGTGATGATCCACCAGCCCTACGGACAAGTTGGCGGACAGGTGTCCGATATCGAAATTCAGGCCGATGAGATTCTCAAGACGCGCGACGTGCTGAACGGCATTTTGGCCAATCACACGGGCCAGTCGATCGAAGCTATTGCGAAGGATACGAACCGCGACTTTTACATGACGGCCCTCCAGGCCAAAGAGTACGGAATTGTCGACGATGTGCTGGACAAGGCACCCCAGTCGGACGAAGACGACGAAGACGATAAATCATAGCGACCATCAATCGGAGTTCGCGCGCGTCGCACTCAAATGCCGCTCGCGAAACCGTACCATCAACTTGCCAATAGCGACGGAGCGTTTTTGCCGATGCCTCTGATCCCCTACGTGATCGAGAAGAGCGGCCGTGAAGAGCGGGCGATGGACGTCTATAGCCGGCTCCTCTCGGATCGGATTGTCTTTCTAGGTTCTGGTGTCAATGACGAAGTGGCCAATTCCGTCGTCGCGCAGATGTTGTTCCTCCAGTCGGAAGACTCGAAAGCCGACATCCACCTGTACGTGAACTCGCCCGGTGGAAGCGTCAGTGCCGGATTGGCCATCTATGACACCATGCAGTTCGTCACATGCGATGTGGCCACCTACTGCATCGGTCAGGCGGCATCCATGGGCGCCGTACTGCTCACTGCTGGCGCAAAGGGGAAACGCCACTCCTTGCCCAACTCACGTATCATGATCCACCAGCCACTTGCCGGCATGGAGGGCACTGCTGAAGAGATCATGATCCACGCCAAGGAATTCAAGAAAATCAAAGCCAAGCTAAACGCCATTCTCCTTCGTCACACGGGTCACCCGTTGAAGAAGGTCGAGGAAGATACAGACCGCGACCGATTCATGGACGCGGAAGAAGCCCGCGAATATGGTCTGATCGACAAGGTGATCGAACATATGGAACCTGCCGGATAGCAGCCGGTTCGCGTGCTGGCGGCGACCTCACTTCCCGCAACTTGGTCGCCGTAGTGGTCTCAGGCCACGCAATGTGCAATTACCCCGGGGGGGACGAATCGTCCAAAGCGGCACCGCATTCGCGGCAGCCGTCGGTGGTCGATATACGCTCCGCGCGAGGTTACTACCATGCGTTGGCTGTCTCTGATGGCACTCTCCTTCTGCGTCGCAGGCGTCGGTTGTCGAAGTAACGACGCCGATCGAGCCTTTCTCTACGGAGAACTCCGCGAGCAAGAAGACGAAATCTACGCGCTCGAGGATATGCTCGACCAGTACGAGGCAAAGATCGCTTCGTGCCGCCGTGCCAATCAGTCGTTGCGCCGGGAAGGATCGGGCGGCCAGGGCGATGGCGATCTCTCGCCATCGTCGGTTCCGCAAACGTTCCAGCCGCCGCAAATCGACTTCGTTCCGCCAACCTCCACGGATTCAGAGGCTCCGGCGTACGAGCCTGCGACAGAACCGCTTCCCGAACCGCCAAGCACACAACCCCAGGAAGCTCCAGACTTTGAGCTGCCCGCGGCCCCCGACGTCGAGCGAAGCGATGGTTCCGAGAACCGGCAGTCATCTTACCATGAACTAACTCCGCGCCAGGCAACGTCCCGCGGCGAGACCTCGGGGCTGCTGTTCTCCCAAGACAAAGAGGAAGAGGAGATCACCGACTACCGGATCGATCACATCACGCTGAATCGTCAGCTAACCGGCGCGCACAATCGCGACCGGCACCCAGGAGACGAGGGGGTGTACATCGTCGTCGAACCGCGCAACAAGGAAGATCAAGTGATCGACGTCCCTGGTAAGCTGACGATCGTCGTCATGGACCCGGCGAAGCGAGGTCCCGATGCGAGGATCGCGCGTTGGGACTACACCATGGAGGAGGCCGCCGACAGTTTCCGGCAATCGATCTTTGGACGAGGGATGCATCTCGAACTTCCCTGGCCGGCAGAACCCCCACAGGGGCGCGAACTGGAGCTATTCGTACGCCTTGTCACCGATGACGGACGACGCCTCATCGTCGAGAAGCGTATCCAGGCCGACCCCCTCTTGCCCGACGATTACGTCGTCAGGAGCCGCGATCGCGCCGCGCGGCGACGAACGCATGGTTCGTCGGTCGATGCCGATAGCAACACCACGCGCGTTGCCGATGCTAGCCAAGACAGTTGGCGACGGCGAACCCGGTCTTTCCAGTCGCTTATTCCCCCGACGACGGTTCAACCTCGATCCACGTCCGCCGAGATTCAACAAGAACCCGAGCCGGCGATTGGGATTCCCGCCGCGAGTGACAACGCCAATTTTGCCGCCCCGGCCGATGAAAAAATCGTTCCCGACGTCACGGAACCAGCAGCCAATGACGGCCCGGAACAGGTGCGGTATGAGTTCATTCCAAGACAGGAAGACGAACCGGAGGCTGAACCCCAACCACGACAAAAGGAAGAGGATCCTCCCAAGAAGCGCCGTGGTCCGGCTTGGTCGCCATATCGATAGTGTCGCACGAGGACTAAATCAACGCATGGACTTTGGCGATCAGGTCGACGGTTCGGCAACTGTAGGCCCATTCATTGTCGTACCAGCTCACCACTTTGGCCATCGTACCGTTAATCACCTGGGTGAAGTCGGCGGCGAAAATCGAGCTGTGCGGATCGCCAATCACGTCGCTTGAGACGATGGGGTCTTCGGTGTAAAGAAGGATCCCCTTCAAGTCGCCTTCGGCGGCAGCCTTGATCTCAGCGTTGATCTCCGCGGGGGTCGTCGCCTTGCCGAGGTTCACCGTCAGGTCCACCACACTGCCGGTGGGGGTCGGTACTCGCATGGCAATTCCGGTGAGCTTCCCCTTGAGTTCTGGAATCACCAACCCCACGGCGCTGGCCGCTCCGGTACTGGTCGGAATGATATTCATCGCGGCGGCTCGCGCGCGATACAGATCTTTGTGCGGCTGGTCCTGCACATTCTGATCGTTGGTATAGGCGTGTACTGTCGTCATCAACCCGCTGATGATGCCAAAGCGGTCTTGCAACACTTTGGCCACCGGGGCGAGGCAGTTCGTTGTGCAACTGGCGTTCGAGATGCACTTCATCTCAGCGGTCAACTGGTCGTCGTTCACGCCCAGCACGCACGTCAGGTCGGCTCCGTCCTTGGCCGGGGCGCTTAGAATCACTCGCTTGGCACCGGCTTTCAAATGCGAGTCGTAACCTGCTTTGCCGCCGGCGGCCCGGGCGGTGAATACGCCGGTGCTTTCCACAACGATATCGCACCCCAGATCGCCCCATGGAAGGTTTGCCGGGTCGCGATCGGCGAGTGCCCGAATCGACTTGCCGTTCACGATAAGGTTCGCTTCGTCGTAGTCGACGGTCCCGTCAAAGCGGCGATGAATGCTGTCGTACTTCAGCAACGTCGCAAGCGTACGATTGTCAGTCAGGTCGTTGATCCCGACGACTTCAAACTCCGATGGTCGGGCTGCCAAGTTGCGAAACACCAACCGACCAATACGCCCGAAACCGTTAATGCCAACGCGAATAGCCACGATTGAACTCCTTTTTAGTCGCGATCCACGCGCGAAATACAACGATACCAATGGTTCGCCACATGGGCGGTAAGAGAGTG
This sequence comes from uncultured Planctomycetaceae bacterium, assembly GCA_964576465.1. GTDB lineage: Bacteria > Planctomycetota > Planctomycetia > Pirellulales > JAEUIK01 > CAZNXE01. The sequence goes on along the minus strand of CAZNXE010000023.1, from coordinate 27,416 downwards.
TCGGATTATACTGACGCCCCCCAGCACGAGCAACCACCACGTCATGCACAAACCCGCCACTTCGTACACGCCCGACTGGCAATTACCGCGCGGCGTTTCGCGTGGGCTTTGGGACTATCTTCGCGCGCCGCACATCGCCAACCAGTACGATGAATACTTCGCTGAGAACAGCCTTTTCGAGTTCGACGAAGCGATCCTGAGTCGCCACTTCACGAACCCTGGCCGGATCATCGATTTGGGGTGCGGCACCGGACGGCTGCTGGTGCCTTTCGCCCGGCGTGGCTTCCCTGGCGTCGGCGTCGATCTGTCACGATTCATGTTGGACGAGGTGCGCGAAAAGGCACGCTTGGAGAGTTTGCCCATCTCGTGCGTGGTCGCCAACATCACCGAGTTGGACTGTTTGGCCGACGGAACGGCCGACTATTGCATGTGCATGTTCAGCACACTGGGGATGATTCGCGGACGTGACAACCGCCGGAGTGTGTTGCGGCACGCGCGGCGGATCGTCAAGCCCGGGGGCATGTTCGCTCTACACGTACACAACCGCTGGTACAACTTGTTCGATCCACAGGGGCGAATGTGGTTGCTGAAGAACATGGCAAGTTCGTTACTGCACCGTGACATCGAACGAGGCGACAAAGTGTACGACTATCGAGGGATCCGCAAAATGTTTCTTCACACGTTTTCCCTCGCCGAACTCACCGCCGATCTGCATGTCGCGGGGTTTCGCATCCGCGAGTGCGTCACGCTCGATACGACCCGGCATCGCCCGCTACCACGCCCCTGGTTGTTTCCGCGTATTCGGGCCAATGGCTGGATCGTGGTCTGCGAAACGCCGTCTTGATGGGCAGCGGTTTGAAGGCGTCGCTGGGACGGGCCATTCCTGACTGCTTGTCAGCCGATGCTTGATGTGCCTATGCTGAGTGGGCTGCATTGCTTATCTCCACAACCGGCGTCAGGAGCGGGACTCATGTCCGATCTCAAGAACCGCATTCGCGAAACACTCAACGAGCTGCACGCTGAGTTGGAGAACGTCGATCAAGTCGATCCTGAAATCCACGGGCTGTTGCTGAGCGCGGCGAAGGAGATCGACGACAAGATCAACCCGACCGATGAGCTGTCCGAGTCAGCGGGTGAGACTTCGGAAATGTCGCTCGAAGACCGGCTTGCGTCCGCGGCCCGACACTTTGAACAGAGCCATCCCACGCTTTCAGGCATCATCTCCACGCTAGCCAATGGGCTAAGCCAGTTGGGTATTTAGGGCGAGCGGCGAATGAGAATATCCCAAGGGGACGCGTGAGCGAGGGACCAACCGGTAATACACTGCGTTCCCTCGCTTACGCGTCGGGTTGGGATTTGTACGTTCTTATTTGCCGCACGCCTAATTGGCAAAATTTCTTGCCAGAATTTTGTTGACTTTTGCAATCGAAGTTTGTTAGGTTCACGTTTAGGCGGTAGTGACTCGGAACCACTGTCCGTCGTCTAACGTAATAGCCCTATTCTTGGGCTGCACATTCGTCTGCAAGAGAGAAGGGGAAGCGTCATGTCCACACAGCCTTTCATGCTGCGCCATTGGGTCCTCGTCGTGGTTTGTAGCACGACGTTGCTATGCACTTTCAAGACAGATGCTGACGAGCCGGCGACCAACTACGACACATCGCCGATTCGCGTCGGCGGGGAAGATGCGGCGGAGAGGATTCGCGCGGAACTCTTGAAGCCCACATCGCTCGACTTCGCCGATGTCCCGCTTAATGACGTAATCACGTTTATCGCGGATCTTCATCAGCTCAAGATCGTGATCGACCAACGTTCTCTCGACGATCTCGGCATCGACAAGGGCTCGCCGGTCACCGGACAATTCAATGGCATTGCACTTCGCTCGGCGCTCGAGCTTATGCTTAGCGACCTTGACCTGACCTACATGATTGATTCGGAGGTGCTGATCGTCACCAGCGTCGAAGAGGCAGAAACACGAATGAAGCTGGTTGTCTATCCGGTGAACGATTTATTGCCGCCAGGAGTATTCTCCCACAAGGCATTGATTCACGTAATCGTCGCGAGAGTCAATCCCACGAGTTGGCATGAAGTCGGAGGCCCCGGCTCCATCGTCGGCTTTCGCGATTCGCTCGTCGTTTTGCAGACCGAAAGAGTTCACGAGCATCTCTACGACCTGTTACAAGGACTCCGCCAACTGACGCACTTCAAAGGACGCGAAAACCCAGTCGCCAGCGGTGGCGCAAGTGCATCTGCCGGCGGAGGAGGTGGCGGTGGCGGATTTGGTGGAGGAGGTGGCAGTGGTGGTGAAGGTGGTGGCAGTGACGAAGACGAGTGAGCCTGTTCGGAATTGATTTGCTCGTAAATCACTCGGAGGCCGTAACCATGTTGCGATATCGAACGCTTCACCTGCTGGCATGCGCCATTTTCTTGTTCAACGCAATGGACTACACCGACGGCTCAGCCACTGCTCAAGAGGGATTGGTAACCGCCGTATCGAACACATCGGCCGCGCCGATTCGCGTTGGCACGGCACTGCAACTCAATGCGGAAGCGAAGATCCGTTCTGAACTCGACGACATGACAATCGTCGAGTTTATCGACACACCGCTGGAAGATGTTCTGACTTACCTCGAAGATTATCACGAGATTGAGATAGAAATCGACCAACGTGCGTTTGACAAACTCGGAATCGTTTCTGGTCTACCGATCAATAGGAATCTACACGGCATTAGCCTCCGCTCGGCGTTGTCTCTCATTCTGTCGAGTGTTGATCTTACGTATCTTGTCGAAGACGAAGTGCTGCTGATCACGACGATCGAAGAGGCTGAAACACACCTGCATGCGGTCGTCTACCCTGTTGGCGAGTTGATCCGTCCCGCGGGCGACCCGAGTGATCCCTTCACCAGGCAACAGAAGGGACTGTGCCTCGACGACTTGATCGAGATCATACGCACGATGGCTGATCCGTTTGGATGGGGAGAAGGAACCGGGATGTTTGCCGCCTTCGGCAACCATCTCGTCATCCAGCAAACCGAGCCCGCTCACCAGGAGATTGAATCACTCCTAAGAGCACTCCACCAAGCAGCCAAGTAGTGGTCGTGTGTGTGCTTGCACGCACGAACTGGTGCGGAAACGAATGGAGGTAAATCGTGCGCACAAGCACACTCGCCACATTTGTAGCGCCTATTCGTCTTCCGACTTCGGCACTTTCTTTTTGCGGCCCCGGGTCGAACGTCTCTTGCGGGGTTTCTTCTCGGGTTCGCCTAGCGGCTTGGCAAGCGTGATGTAAACCTCTGTGGCGATCACTTTCCCGGGGGCAAACAAATAGCCGAGCACTTCGATGTTGTCGCCTGCCTGGACGATGCTGTAGTCGCTCACTTCCAGCGTGATCTCGGCAGTTTCGGCTAAGACGGCCTGCACCTTTTCGTTTCCAGCGGCGATCGTCAGTTTGCCCTTCTTGAAACCTCGTAGCGGTCCGGCAACCACCGTCTCGGAGTTCGGGTCGGTCGGGTCATCGGGAAACACGCCGATCCCTAGCCCTTCGGTGGGCTCGAAGATTTGTAACATTTCGATCGGTTCGGTGGCCGTGCCGCGCTTGAATCGTCCCGAGAAGCGAACGAACATCCCGTTTCGCAAGACACTCCGCAGCGCCGTACCCGTCACGTTGACCTTTGTTTTCTCCGGATCGATCTGGATCAACCCCTCCTGGTTCTCATCGTTCACCACCTTGATTAGCCCCCGCTGAACCGCAACGATCTTGCCCTGGAGATTGACCGGATCGAGTTCCTGTGGTTGCTTCTTTTTGGCTTGTGCGTGGACCAGGGAGGCACCGAGAACCACGGTCAACGACAGGGCCACGCAAGGGAGCGTGCGGCTAGAATGCCTCATGAAATGGATTCCTCATCTTCAAAGTTGGACAGGCCATCGCATAGGCCGATGGACGAAGTGTCTCGCACCACCGGCCGAACATGGGCCACCTCAATCGACAGAATACACCCCCGGTGGCACGCAAGCCAATCATCGTAGGCGGCGAAAGTGTGGCGGGACGGTTGTCTTTCGCGCGACGGACCGTCACAATTCTGCGCAGTGGCCGTTTCTCTGGCTGCCTACAAAACTTCTCTTGTGCCAATCCGAGTGATGATGAGCGACGACGCCAATCGAGTAACGGTCCCCAAGTTCGCGGCCATGAAGGCCGCTGGACACAAGATCAGCATGCTTACGGCCTACGATTATACGATGGCCCGACTGTTGGATGCGGCCGGAATCGAATGCATTTTGGTGGGCGATAGCATGTCGATGGTCGTGCAGGGTCACGCCAACACGTTGCACGTAACGCTCGATCAGATGATCTACCACGCCGAGATGGTCGGTCGTGCCACCCAGCGAGCACTGGTCGTCGTTGACATGCCGTTTCCGAGCTTTCATCTTGGCACGTACAAGGCGATCGAGAACGCTGGTCGGATTCTCAAGGAGACAAGCTGTCAGGCAGTGAAGCTCGAAGGCGGGGCCGATCAGGCCGATGTGATTGCGGCGTTGGTCGGCGCGGGCATCCCGGTGATGGCCCACTGTGGGCTGCGTCCTCAGAACGTTCACCAGCTTGGCGGTTACAAAGTGCAGCGCGACAAGAAACGGTTACTGGCCGACGCCAAAGCGGCAGAGGCCGCCGGCGCGTTTTCGGTGCTGCTGGAATGTGTGCCGGTGGAAGCCGCTAAGCAGATCACAGAAGAGCTGGAAGTGCCCACCATCGGAATTGGCGCCGGGGCTGGCTGCGATGGTCAGGTGCTTGTGATCAACGACCTACTGGGGATCACCAGCGGTTATGTGCCCCGTTTTGTCAAAGCATATGCCGACATTGCCACGACCATCACGGAGGCAGCAATCAGCTATCGCGACGAAGTCCGCGGGGGCATCTTTCCGGCTGAAGGGCAGTCGTTCAAATAGCGCGCTCCCGCTGCCGCATCGCACGACGAATGCTCCAAACCTGGGAATCGATCATGCCCAACCGACTCGCATCGGCCAACAGCCCCTATCTGCTGCAACACGCCAACAATCCCGTCGATTGGCAACCCTGGGACGACAAAGCCCTGGAGCAAGCCCGACGGGAAGACAAGCCGATCTTTCTGTCGATCGGTTATTCGGCCTGTCACTGGTGTCACGTGATGGAGCACGAGAGCTTTGAGAATGCTGAGATCGCGAAACTATTAAACGACAGCTTCGTGTGCATCAAAGTCGATCGCGAGGAGCGACCCGACTTGGATCAGATCTACATGAACGCTGTGCAGATGATGACGGGCCGTGGCGGCTGGCCGATGTCGGTCTTTCTCACCCCCGATGCCCGCCCGTTCTATGGCGGAACTTATTGGCCACCACACGCCAAAATGGGAATGCCCGGGTTCGACCAGATACTACAAGCGGTCACTGAAGCCTGGGCCAACAAACGGGACGATGCGCTCGCGCAAGCCACGAACCTGACGGAGCAGTTGCAGGCGGTTGGTCGACAAGAGGCCGAGCCAGAGGCGATCTCCGGCGACATGGTGCATGGGGCCGTGGCGCACTTGGAACGGGTTTTTGACTTTGCCCACGGTGGTTTTGGCGGCGCCCCCAAATTCCCCCATCCGATGGATCTCCGCGTGCTGCTGCGGAGCTGGCACCGCAATCGACGGGATGCCGTGCTAGAAATGGTTACGCTCACGCTGGACAAGATGGCCGGCGGGGGCATGTACGATCAGCTCGGCGGAGGATTTCACCGCTACTCGGTCGACGAACGATGGCTCGTACCGCATTTCGAGAAGATGTTGTACGACAACGCCCTGTTGGCCGTTTGCTACCTCGAGGCATATCAAGCCACCGGGCACGAAAACCATGCCCGAACCGTGCGTGAGACGCTCGATTTCTGGCTGACCGCGATGACCGATGACCGTGGCGGCTTCTACAGCACGCTAGACGCCGACAGCGAGGGGGTCGAGGGCAAGTTCTATGTCTGGACGCCCCAGGAAGTCGAGTCGGTCTTAGGTGCCGACGCGGCCCGAACGTTTTGCTATGTGTACGACGTGAGCCCCGAAGGCAACTTCGAGGGGCAGAATATCCTGAATCTTCCCAAGACGCTCGAACAGTGCGCGGCCATTCTTAAGCGCGACGTCGGCGAGCTTCGAGACGAGTTGGATGACTCTCGCCGTCGATTGCTCGCCGTCCGCGAGGGTCGAATCTTACCGGGACTCGATGACAAGGTACTGGTGAGTTGGAACGGCTTGATGATCGACGCCTTGGCACAGGCCAGCGCGGTGTTAGCCGAACCCCGCTATGAGCAAGCTGCCACGAAAGCGGCCGAGTTTCTGCTGACGGAAATGCAAGATGACGACGGCAAACTGTTGCACGTGTGGCGGCAAGGGCAAGCCCACGGCAGCGGCTTCCTAGACGACTACGCATGTCTGGCCAATGCGCTCATCACGCTGTTCGAGGTCACCTTCGATGGTCGATGGATGGACGAGGCGGTGAGGTTATGCGATGCGCTGGTCGATCGCTTTGCCGACCCCGAGGGTGCCGGCTTCTTCTACACGGCCGACGACCACGAACAACTGATCGCCCGAAACAAGGACATCATGGATGCCTCGGTTCCCAGCGGGAACGCCATGGCGGCAACCGTGCTCGTTCGGCTGGCGAACTTAACCGGGAGGGATGACTACCGGCAGGCGGCCGAGAAGACCTTGCGCGGTTTTGCCTCAATCATGGAACGGGCGCCGTCGGCCACCGGGCAATTGCTTGTGGCGTTGGACATGCACATCGGTCCAACGTCGCAAATCGTTCTGGTCGGCTCACGAGACAACGCCGATACGGCGGAGGTGCTGCGCGAATTGTGGCGGCGGTTTATTCCCAATCGCGTGCTTGCCGGACGTGATACAACAGAACATGCTTCGCCGACCGCCTTGGAGAAACTCTTCGCTGGCAAGAAACTCGGAGAACACCAACCGACGGTCTATGTGTGCGAAGCCTTTACGTGTGCGGCGCCGACCCACGGCAAAGAAGCGGCGATTGCAAGCTGGGATCGATTGAGCGGCGAGACGAAGCGCTGAGCGGCCGTGATGCACGACACGAAGCCTGCACGACATGGATGTCCGCATTGCTCAGCGGGGGCGATGCGGTCCGCGCAGGGGTGGCGATGGACGGAGAGGGGATGTTTCCGCTGGTCGAGCGTCGTCGGAGTCGAGAAACCCCTCAACGGCGGCTTCCAACCGCTGTGGCGTGTCGTAGGTGCCGGCGGCAATCTGCTGGCGAATCTGGGCGATGCGCTCAGATCGATCGGAATGATGGTCGTCGATGGACAAAGTTGGCTCGATTCGTGGTGCAATCATTCGACGTTGGCCGCAAAGATTCACGACCGTTAGCCTCTAGTCCAACCTAGCATATGGCATCTCGATACGAAACGCCCTGCACCGGGAGCAGGCGATTGCACGATGGGGCCTTCGCTGCTTGACCCTCACGATACCGCCAGTAGTCTCAACAGGAACCGTGAACGTTGCCAAAACGCATCGGGGAGGTGGTGAATCGACCACCAGTAGTTAGACCCGGTCATTCATGCTAGCAGCTGCGCCAGCATTGGAATTCGTGTTCGCGGCGGGGAGATTTCCATGGTTCGTCGTCGATCGCTAGGCTGGCCAATCACGCTCGGCGTGGTGATGATTGTCCTGCTGATCGCTTTAACGGTTGGCTGGATTCTGCTTGCGGTGGCCGCCATCCGGGTGAATACCGGTGCGTTCTGGACGATACTCACCCTGGGTACAACGTTTCTCGTCTTGGTGTTAGTCGGCGTGGTGCTGTACCTGCTGCTGACGATCAAAGAAATCAATCTCAACCGCCGGCAGGCAAACTTCATCGATAGCGTTACCCATGAGTTGAAATCGCCCATCGCCTCGCTGAAGCTCTATCTGCAGACCATGCGTCGCCACCCGCTGGACGAGGAGGAACGCATTGAGTTCACGAAATTCATGCTGGAAGATGTCGAGCGGCTCAATGCCCTGATTACCCATTTGCTCGAAGCAGCTCGACTCGACCAGCAACCTGTCGAAGAGGAGGCCGCCGATGTCGATTTGGCACAGCTCCTGCGCGCTTGTGCCGAGGCAGCCTGTCAACGCCATCGGTTGCCGGTGAATACCGTTGAACTGCATCTGGAAAGTGCCATCGTTCGGGCTGGCCCTGTCGATTTGGAAATCATCTTTCGGAACCTGGTCGACAATGCACTCAAATACTCCGGTGACAACCCACAGGTGAAAATCAACTGCTCAGTCGATGGTGACGGCATGGCCAGGGTGCTGATTGCGGACAATGGTCCCGGCATTCCCACTAATTTTCGCCGAAAGATATTCTGGCGATTCTATCGCATTGGTAGCGAGTTAGAGCGATCGCAAAGTGGCACGGGCCTGGGCCTGTTTATCGTGCAAACCCTTGTGAGACGCCTCCGTGGCAAAGTAATCGTCACCGGCCGAGGATCGCTGCCGGGGACCGTGTTTGAAGTCAAACTACCGGTTAGTAACACAGATGTGCCGAAAGAGGCCGTGGCGAACGACGGAGTAGAGGCGAGCGACCAGCCCGGATGATTGGAGTTGCCCGAGGATTTCGCGGCGATTAAGCTCTCTAACCCGTTGGATAGCCGGGGGCACGGCGACATCGACTGAGCTATGGTTTCCTATGATCATCTTGATTGCGGATATTCTGATCGTAGGGTCTGCCCTTCTGGGGCACGTCTGGGCATCGATTGTCATCTTGCACCACGTGCACTCGGCAAGATTGCGGCTGGCCACGGTCAACCTGTTCAGTCATCTGACTGAAGCGGCTTTCTTGGCAACCGTAGTCGGTTGGGGATGGTGGTTTTATCGGCATGATTTCAGCGTATTGGATCATGCACGACTCGGCCATTTTAACTTTTGGCAATGGTCCTACCTGCTGATCTTCTCGGCGGTGGGCGCCGTGGCAGTTCCGCTATGGGTTGCTCGGCGGCTGAACGCTCGTCCGCCAGAGCAGTTGAAGACGCACCGTCGCCAAACACACGACGTGGTGGCGGCATTGGGTTACTGGCCCCTCAACTCGCGGCGCAATGGCATCGTTGCCCGCTTGCCGGGGAATCAAGCCATGAAGATCGACCTGGTCGAACAGACGATCGAGATTCCACGGCTTCATCCGTCGCTGGACCAACTATCGATCTTACACTTGTCCGACCTTCATATCGGGCATGGATTTCGCCAGTCCTACTTCGAAGAAGTGGTCCGCATCACCAACTTGTTCGAGGCTGACCTGATCACGATCACCGGCGATGTGGTGGACGACAAACCGTGCGTCTCGTGGATTTCCGAGACCTTGGGGAAACTTACAGCAGAGCTGGGCGTGTACGTCATCTTCGGAAATCACGATTGGCTTTTGGATGATCTGCCTCTGATCCGCGATGCGGTCGATGCCGCGGGGCTTCACTACTTGGGTGGCCGCTCGACAACGGTCAACTTCCAAGGGCAAGACATCGTGCTGGCCGGCAACGAACTTCCTTGGGTACGACCCGCGGCCGATCCCGCAGAGCTTCCGCCTCGAGAGGCATCGGGGGTACCGCTGCGTGTTCTTCTCGCGCACTCCCCAGATCAATTCGCCTGGGCGCAGCGCCACGACTTTGATCTTATGCTGGCAGGGCACACGCATGGCGGGCAGCTTGCGCTGCCACGACTGGGTCCTCTGTTTACAGCCAGTCGCACCGGCACGGCGTATTCTGCCGGCACCTTCTATCGCGACCCGACGGTGTTGCACGTCAGTCGCGGCGTATCGGGAGGTCGACCTCTGCGGTACAACTGTCCGCCGGAAATCACGAAACTCACGCTTCGTTGTCCCAAGTCACAACGCATCGAGACCGCCGCGCGGTCCCAGGAAATCTTGGAAGTTGGTTAGATGAAGGGGCTGCTAGGCATCAGTCTGTATCATGAAGAACCTTTTCACCGCCATTCCCGACGATCTTTCGAGTGAGTTGCTCGAAACGCTTTTTGAAGCCGGTTCTTTTCACGTCGAGCGGATTGTTTCCCGCGGTCAGGCCTCCCCTGCGGGGTTCTGGTACGACCAAAACCAGGCGGAGTGGGTTGTCGTGTTGCAGGGCGCCGCCAGATTGCGACTGGCCAACCAAGAGCATCTCATCGAGTTGCAGACAGGCGATTGGGTCAATATCGACGCCCATGTAAAACATCGCGTCGAGTGGACGACTCCTGATGGCCCCACGATTTGGTTGGCAATTCACTACCAGGGGCAATGATGTATTACCGGTGACCGTTACCCAATTCTTTTCGCCGGCAAGGGCTTCGGTGCGATGTCAAGAAAGCACCAAGCATGAACAAAACAAAAAATCGAAGCCGCGAAGACGAAGTCGGTGTCGGATGATTTTATCACGTCGGATATGAAGTACGTAAGCATCCATAGAGCTGCAATTCCGACCAGTGAACCGATAAGGCCTTTCTTCCAGGCATCTCGGTGCAACTCAAGGTCGATCGCCAATGCCACGGTTAGAATTGCCTTGTCGAGTCCGCCGAATTGGTTTCGGGAGGCAAACACGATTGCCGTGAACAATAGTAGCCGCGACGTTCGAGCCGCGTCAAAGCCCACCGCATAACAAGAGAGAAACAGGGCCAAAGGTATCGGAATTGCTTCCCCCAAGACAGGCATCCACTGGTTCGATGGTGGTGCAAGGATCAGCCACCGCATGAGGACCGTGGCAACGATTAATGTGACCATGCAACTGGCGAAACGCCGTGCGGCCTTCACCGTCCATCCATGCCCATAGACACTGATAGGCCCCAGGACTAGCGAAAATACGGCAACAATCCGGTAAAAATTCACCAATTCGGTCACGATGCTTAGTTTCCCGTGGCTAGGCGACAATGTCGACGATTGAGCATCGTCGAGTAGTATAGTTACAGGTTTTGATGCCCTCAACGGATCGAAGCCCTTGAAGGCATGTTAGGCCGGTCAACAAAGAAGAGTACGTCGTTTTCAAACCGATCATCCATCCCCTTTCGCACCCGGAATGAGGTTCTATGGAATCTGCGAACGAGCTGCCAAGCGGCAAGTTGATATTTCTTGGATGGCTCGCTTGCTGCTTCGTGCCGGTGCCGGTGCTGTTGCTCGTGGATACTGCCTTTGCATCGTCGCAGGGTTGGCGATTGAACGAAGCCCGCGGATTGATCGTTGTTCCCCTGCTCGCCACGGCGTGGGTCATCGTTTCAATCGTATTGATGGTATTCTCGCCGTATCGACGGGGGCTTGCGCGAATGTCTGGAAAGTTTTTGCTGGCTTCGTGCGGGAAACTCCAAGGGCACAACTCACCGATGACGTCTTCTCGCGCTGTGATCCGCAGCGAGCAATCCACCGGGGCTGATCGGTTATTGCATCCGGGGTGGCTCGTTCTCATGCTCGTCGTCATCGCATTGTTGGCCGTCAATCGTCGCCACATCCTGACGTCTCCCCCTTCCCAAGAAAATGTGATTGGGCTTTGGAAAGAGGCGGATTTCCTCAGTCGAACGAACTTTGATTACCAGCGACTCTGGTATGAGGAGCCGGACTTTTCGTATGGCTGCGCACGGACGTACCTCACCAGTGCCATGCCAACGGTACTGGCGTTGTTGATGAAGTTCCTGCCAGCCGGCGCACCCATCTTCTTCGTCCTGCACATGATGTCGATAGTCAGCGCAGCGATCATCTGTGTTGTACTGCTTCGCCTGCTCATGGATTACGTCAGCATCCCATTGAGCATCCTTACGTGCCTCGCGCTGCTAACCAATCCGATGTTTAGTGGGCAGACCTACATTGTCGGAATGGAACTCCCGATGACTGCGTTCGGCATGATTGCCATCTGGCTCGCATGCAAGCATCGTTTCCATTTGGCGGGGTTCGCCGCATTGGCAGCTTTCTTTATGAAGGCATCCGGCATCGTCTTCGAGCTTGCCATCATCTCCTACCTCGTGATTTTGTTGGCTACTGAAGCGAAACACAGAAGGAATACGGCGTATCAGGCAGCGGTCTTCGTTCATGTGATCTTCGTAGGATTGCAGCTCGCCCTCATCCACGCGGCAGGTAGTGTCGGCAATCTAAGGACGGACGAGAATCAGCACTCCTCCACCACACTCTGGTCGCTGCCCGATTGGTGCCCCGATTTCCTCCTCATTTTTGCGGTTAGTCTTTTCGGTACTAGTCTCACGCTCGGTCATCGCGTGTGGAAAGCGACCACGCATTCTCGTCATCAGACTGTGATTGGAGGGATCGTCACGGAATTAGGACGGATTGCAACCCGCGATCCATTTTGGAGCCTGGCCTGGATCATGTTATTGGGAGGTTTAGTGGCGATTGAGTCGATCGCCTTCATTCCGCGCTATCTGATCTACCTCTTGCCATTTCTTTACGCCGTGTTTGTCATTTTTCTTGCCAGCATTCGGCGCGGACAAGTCGGGGCAGCGCTCGTATTGATTGGACTTATTTGCTTCAATACTCTGAACACACACGGGTCTCTCTATCCGCAATTAGCGAACGTTCTCGGAGTGGAATTGGCTCGGACAGGTGGCCCACTGGATCGCAGCCACGAGGTTGTAGATGACCATCTTGCCAATCTAGCCGCCATGCGGGCGTTGGCTGAAACTGCTAGGAATCGGACGATCATCGCAGGGCGTCCCTATCTCGATTTTTTGGCAATGCCAGATCTCAAGTACATCGATATCCAAGCAACTGTCTACGGCGTGAACCCGTATTCGGATCAGTTCCCGCAGATTCGCGACATCGTGACCATTCTCGACGATCCACCGCTCAACCCCATTTTCATCGTCGTCGGGAACAGTTGGCTGCGGTTAGCTGGTCAATTCAACATTCCTCGTCCCACGGAAACCGATCATGTCATCTACACCGACCATCAACCGTCGCCGCTGGTGGTCTTTGAAAAGCGGTGGCCAGCAGGAACCCCTTCGCGGCGGCAGCTTCAGGATTGGTACCTTGATCGGATGTGGCCACATGTACCTCGGATTCAGCGGGACAAGTTTCGGATTTCGTTTTTGCGCGAACGCGGTGATACCGAACAAGCCGTGACGGAAGCGCTTCGTGCTTTACAGAAAAACCCTCGCGACTTTCACTTGCGACAACTCGCGGCGGCTCTGTTGTTCGAGTTGGGCCGTATGGAAGATGCTATCGATTGCTGTCTCGGATTTCTTGAGCGGGACCGGCAACAGCGCGAAGCGAAATATGACCCAATGGTGATGGCTCGCTATGGTCCCGATACGGAACTCGTTCTGCCGCCGACGTCGGCACCCGTCGCGATGGCTAGCCAAGAGCAGTACGAACAAGGCTTGCGGATGCTCTACGATGGTCGGCCGCTCGACGCCGTGGGGCCGCTGCAAGAGGCAGCCCGGCTCGACGCCAAGCACACCGACGCCATCTTTTGCCTAGGGATGATACGCCAGGAACAGTCTCAGTTGGCCGTGGCAAGGGACTTGTTCCAAACCATCTTGCAACATCAGCCGACCTATGCTCCGGCAGCAAAACGCCTGGCCCAGATCGCGCTGGCCGAAGGCGAGCTAATGAACGCTTTGCGTTTGGCGAAAATAGCCGTTCGAGAAGGCCCGAACGATGCGGCTGCCCATCACACGTTGGGCCTCGTTCTCGCGCGCATGGCCAACTACGATTCGGCGGTCTTGGCATTCGAGCAGGCAGTGGCGATTGATCCCACGAACAATGATGCCCGACGCAACCTTGATCGCATTATGCAAAAACTTTCGGCCCGCTGAATTGGAGTCGGCGCCAATCCCAACAACGTTTCTGCGTCGTACGAGATGACATGAGTAACGACAACTCACCACCACAGTTCGACGCAGACAGTTTGATCGATCATGGAAACGCGCGAGTTCCTGGCGCATCATCGCGGTGGCCTTGGTGGGTCGCTTGGCTGGTGATCACAATTGGGTTAACGGTTTGGCGATTCGAGGTGATCGACTCGCCCCCGTACTGGGACTTCGGGCAAGGCTTGTGGCATGAGGCAAATTATCTTGCCGAGACGAATTTTGATTACCAGCGATTGTGGTACGAAGAAAAACGGATTTGGGAAGGCGGTGCCGATTGCTATCGCACGAGCATCTTGCCGACAGTCGTTGCGGTGCTCATGAAGATCGGCCCGCCACCTTTCGCGCAGATCGCCTTCCATTTGCTGACGTTTGCCTGCACCGCCGCAATTCTATTGCTGACATACGCGTTACTGCTGCCACGAGGAGGAGCGATTGCGGCAGGGTTGGCATGTACGGCACTGCTGACCACGCCACTGTTCGGTGTGCAAGTCGATATGCTTGGCATGGAAGTGCCTACGATCTTGTTCGCACTGCTTACCTTGTGGTGCGTGATGAACGATCGCTTCAGTCTCGCCGCGGTGTTCGGCACCATGGCGTTTCTGTTGAAAGCAACGGGACTACTAGTTACCGCGACAACCGTTGCCTTCATTCTGAGCCATCTTCTCGTGGGAAGCCACGCGAAGGATCCGAAAAAAAGATGGCGATTTGCGTGGGGGCTGGGAGCCAATACCCTGGCGCTGGCGTTTCAAGCCTTGCTGGTGGCCTGGGGAGGGCACATCGAAAGCCAGATGATACCAGCCCATCGCGAGGGTGCGCCAAGTCTGTTGATGGCCAAGTATTTGTGTCCCGATGTGTTGCTGCTTGGCCTCGCCGCCACAATCACTTTGTGCGGAATGACGATCGCGCTGATAAGACGCCCAGATGGCGGCTCCGGTAGCGGGAGCAATCGCCTAATTCACTTCGCGCGACTTGCCCTGCGACAACAACCGCTGATGATCTGGTCGATGATTCTCATTGCGGCCAATCTGGTTGCGGTCTCGCGAATTATATTCCTGCCGCGGTATTTGATTCTCGCCATTCCGTTTCTCTACATTGGCACGGGCAGTGTCCTGTTCGAACAACGCAGGCTTCGTCGATTGACCATGGTGGCACTGGCGGTCATCACGCTCTTCAACTTGGCTAACTCGCATGGACGTTTCTTCCCGCCGATCGAAGCGATGTTCGCGAACGAATACGGCGTCGACCCTACACTAGTGTCCCGTAGCGGGGCATTTCTCGAACGAAGTTGGGAATATCTGGCCGATCACAACTCGAATATCGCGGCCTGTCGAGAGATGGAGCGGCAGTGTCAGCACGATGACATCTTCGCCCCCACGCCGCTGCTGCACTATCTATGTTTCCCCCGCTTGGGCTATGTCGAACAGCCACTGCATGGTTTCGCCGTCAGCGATTTCACCGATTTCGTCAATCGATTCAAAGATGTAACGATCGAAGCGCCGGTTCAACGCCCGCGCCAGGCCGTGTTCGTATGGGTCGGCAACACTTTTTCGCATGTTTCGGCGCGTTTCCGCCTGGAACGACCTCACGCAGGCGATGAGATTCTCTACGACGATCGCCAACCTTCGCCGCTGATCGTATATCGCCGCACGATTGCTGATGAGGTCCCCGACGACAGCACATTGGAGCAATGGTACCTGGATCGAATATGGCCCACTGCGTCGCCACTTTCGCGCAAGGTCTATCGTACACACTACTATCTGGCCACCGACCGCTTGGAAAAGGCCATTCATGAAGTCGAATCGATTGATGAGGAGCCACCAAACATGGTTCCTAGGGAAATTCTCTTGGCACGCCTTGATCTTCGCAAGGGTGACTACTCGACCGCACTCAACCGGTTGCATACCTATCGACAAGACGAAGATTCGCTCGCCGCGGTGTATGAAGTCATGCGGCTGGAGAAACTGCACCGGCAGCTCGATCCGATCGTGCCACCTGAGAGCGACGAGCCGAGCACGTTGCTTGCGCACGCCGAAGGATATTGGCGGCGCGGTCATGCGGCTGGGGCAAAGCAGTACTTGGGCTTGGTTCTAGATCGCGATCCGCACATGGCCGAGGCTCACTTCCTACAGGGAATGCTCGCGCTGGACCAACGACAATTGAACCAGGCCGTTGTCCCACTGGAACACACATTGACTGAAGATGCCGATCACCTGGGGGCACAAGTCTGTCTCGGTTGGTTGCGGCTCTATCGGGGTGAGTACAATCGGGCAGAGGCCCATTTCCGTAGCGTTCTCGATCGAGACCCTCGACACGCCGGTGCCAAAGGAGGGTTAGGAATCTTGCTCGAAAGCACGGGACAACTGCCCCCGGCTCTCGACATGTTTGCCGCGTTAGGCAACAACGAGGACTCGTCGCAACCCAATGCGGATGAGATCCGCGTACGCACACGATTGCCTGAAAGGATGCAGCCGCCGCATTGATCGACCTGATACGACGAATAACCCGGCGGCGAGCGGCTGCAATACCGCAGGTTTCTTCGCGCCAAACAGTAGCAAGCTTTACAACCCACGAAGAGGTACACCGATGAAGAACAGCCTGATTTGCATACTCACAATCGCAGCCGGTGTGTTGATGCCAGCTTCGGCATTCTGCGACGAGGTGTCCGGAGAGCAACAGACCGCCACATTGGACAAACAGGTGCCGGTCCAGATGAACTACTTGCTTTACTTGCCGCAAGCGTACGACGATCAAGAAGCTTGGCCGCTGGTGTTGTTCTTGCACGGTGCCGGCGAACGCGGCGATGACCTCGATCTGGTGAAAAAGCATGGTCCGCCCAAGCTGATTGACAACGGTCAACACTTTCCGTTCCTTGTCGTTTCGCCGCAATGTCCCAAGAATCGCTGGTGGGAATCCTTCGAGTTATCCGCGCTCTTGGACGATGTTGTCGAGCAACACAAGGTCGACGAAGATCGCATCTACGTCACCGGGTTGAGCATGGGAGGCTTTGGTTCTTGGAGCTTGGTAGCCTACGCGCCCAAACGATTTGCCGCGGTAGCTCCCATTTGCGGCGGGGGTGAACCGTTCTTGACAGGGCTATTCCGTGATGTGCCCTTTTGGGTCTTCCATGGGGCAAAGGACTCGGTCATTCCGCTGGAGCGTTCGCAAGCGATGGTCGATGCCCTTGAACGACGAAAGGGCAATGTGAAGTTCACGATTTACCCCGACGCCGGCCACGACGCGTGGACCGAAACCTACGATAACCCAGAGTTCTTCGAGTGGATGCTGAAGCAGAAGCGAGAGACCAAGCAAGAGTCGACGGAGTAGGATACGCCGCTGGTGGGCCTGCTCTCTCCAACCATCATTCTTGATGATCGAAACATGCAGGACGAAATCACCTATCTGTGCGATGCTTGTGGCGAGGAGATTGTGACCCTCCTCGACGTGTCACAAGGATCGAGTCAACAGTATGTTGAAGATTGCCCGGTCTGCTGTCGAGCGAACGTAATCCACGTCGAAATCGATGAAAACGGACAGGCCAATGCGTGGGCCCAGGCGGAGTAAAGCAACGCGTGCGAGAAAGCCTCTGCGACACTTGTGTCCATGTGAAAACAATCGTTTCCGGCAAAGGGTCACGCTTCCTGTTGTGCCTGCGGTCGCTCGAAGATCGCCGCTATCCGAAGTACCCACCTCAGCCGGTGATGCGTTGCGATGGGTTCGCGGAAAAGGAAATCCGTCAAGAGTAACCACGGAACGCTAACCGGTGAGAATCTTTTGGCAGAACTCACCTTCATTCTGTGTAGGTCGCTCGGGGCGTCCGGCGTGGTGATAGGTGAGCCGCATGTGGTCGATGCCCAACAGATGCAAGATCGTGGCGTGGAGATCGTGTACGTGTAAGCGGTCTTCAACGGCGTACAAACCGAGTTCGTCGGTGGCGCCGATGGTCTGACCGCCTTTCACTCCGCCGCCGGCCATCCACATGGTGAAGCCGGTAGGGTTGTGATCCCGACCGTCGCCCTTCTCGCTCATCGGCGTGCGACCAAACTCGCCGCCCCAGACAACCAACGTTGAATCGAGCAGACCTCGTTGCTTCAAGTCGGTGAGCAAACCGGCGACGCACTTGTCCATCCCTCGGCAGACCGCGGTGTGGTTTTTCTCGATCTGTGCGTGCGAGTCCCATTTGCTGCCGACTCCATGATACAACTGCACGAAGCGAACGCCTCGCTCGACGAGACGCCGCCCGAGAAGGCAGTTGCGACCGTAGACAGCAGTTTGTTTTTCGTCCATGCCGTATAGCCGCTGCGTAGCGGCCGTTTCTCGCGATAGATCGATCGCCTCGGGCGCGGCCGCCTGCATGCGAAATGCCAACTCATAGCTGAGAATGCGAGCATCAAGCTCCGATTGTTGCTGCCGGGTGGCCGCGTGACGCCGGTTCAGTCGATCGAGCAGATCGAGCTTGCCCTGCTGTTGAGATTCAGTGATTCCCTTGGGTGTGTTCAGGTCGCGAATGGGTGGCGTTGAATTGCGAAGTGGTGTGCCTTGGTACGCCGCCGGCATGAACGCCGTTCCCCAATTGCGGGGACCGTTCACGACTGAGGAGTCGTTGTCTTGCAATACAACGAACGCGGGCAAGTTCTCGTTCTCTGAGCCGAGCCCGTAGGTGACCCAACTTCCCAAGGACGGTCGACCGGCCAACGGTGTGCCGGTGTTCATCTGGCAAACGCCGCCTGCGTGGTTGATGCCGTTGGTCCAGCAGCCACGCAACACGGCAATGTCGTCGACGCACTGTGCCGTGTGCGGCAACCAATCGGAAACCCAGGTGCCGCTCTGGCCATATTGTTTCCATGTTCGCTGCGATGCCAACAGTGGCGAGTTGACCTCCCCCATCGCCGTCACGGGACGCTTGAAACTATCCGGCAATTTCTGTCCGGCAAGTTCCTGTAACTTCGGTTTGGGATCGAACAAGTCGATGTGGCTGGGCCCGCCCTCCATGAATAAGAAGATTACACTCTTCGCAGTCGCGGGATGATGGGAGGCCATCGCCGCAAGCGGATTCTTCGATGCCGTCGATTCCCCGGCGAACGACGAATCGTTGCTGAATAGGCCAGCCAGCATTGCCGCGCCGAATCCTCCAGCCGATTGCAAGAGGAACGCACGTCGTGCTTCAGTGCCAGCAGACGAGTAGTAGGTTGCAGACAACAGAAGCTTTTCACGTTCTAGAGGCATGGCAATCAGTCTACGTACAGAAAACCGCTGGAATTAAGCAACACATGACACAAATCGACCAAGGCGGCGAATCGAGCCTCGCGGCCTTTCTTTTCCGTCTTTGACACCTGATTCTTGAGGAATTCAACAAGCTCGGCGACTTCTTCCGCCTCGGGCGTCCGACCAAGCGCCGAGCGGTAGGCCAACGTCACGCTGGCTTCGTCATCGCCAGGGGTTGTTGCACGCCGCGCCAAGGCTCGGGCACGCTCGATCATCCATTCACCGTTAATCATCAACAGTGCCTGCGTGGGTGTGGTCGTGACATTGCGTCTCGGGGTGCTTTTCACTCCGTCGGGTAAATCGAATGTGGCCAACACTGGATCGCTGCTGTTGCGTTTCATCGTGGTGTAGATGCTTCGCCGCGGCTGCGACGTGGGAACGCTTGGGCCGCCGACATCCAGATTCAATTCGCCCGAGACCGCGAGCGCCCCATCGCGAATCTGCTCGGCTGCCAGCCGTCGAATGTCGCGCCGCCAATGCAAGATATTGCTTGGATCGGTGCTTTCACCGACCTGAGGATTGGGATGTGTTGCCGACATGCGAT
>CAZNXE010000023.1:0-7765 GCA_964576465.1 uncultured Planctomycetaceae bacterium | reverse complement strand
CACCATCAAGCGGTGCATGGCCTTGAAACTCCAGCCGCTCTCAACAAAGCGGACCGTGAGCCAATCGAGCAATTCCGGGTGACTCGGCGGCTGCCCCAAATGGCCAAAGTCGCTGGATGTCGAAACCAATCCCGTCGCGAAGTGGTGCTGCCAGATGCGGTTCGTAACAACGCGCGTGGTGAGTTGGTTGTCGGGGCTGGCAATCCACAGGGCCAACGTCGTGCGGCGGCCAGTCGAGTTCTTTGCCGCCATACTGCTCACAATCTCTGCCGGCCCCGGCGCGATTACAGACAAAAACCCGGGGGCGACGGAATCCTCGCCGCTGTTTTCAACAAGCAACGCAGCCGACGCGACGGTCGGCACATCGCAGACACTCATCACCGGTGAAAGGGGCGGCGGCTTGAGAGGGTCGAACGAGGCCAACTGTTGATACAGCTCTCGCACACGCTGCCACTGCTCTTCTTTGCTTTGTCGCACACGTTGCAAAAACGCCGTATGACTGTCTTGCACCTGACGATCAACAAGGTACGCCAGTTGGCTTTCCAGTTGTGAGCGCTGCGTTGCCGGTTTTGCCATGATGGCCTGAATGTCGGGCGGGAACATCGCGATCTTGCTGGCGCCCTCTTTCGTTAGGCCCCCGCGAAGCTCCTGGTCGATGTTCGCGCGGATCTCAGCGGTGGCTGCCTCCCACTCGGACAGGGCCCGTTGATATTCGTTCCGCTGTTGGATCGTTGCGGCGACACGGTCGTCACGTGGCAACAGCGGGGCGAAGAACGCCTGCAATCGGAAGTAGTCGTCCTGCAAAATGGCGTCAAATTTATGGTCGTGGCAGCGGGCACATCCCATGCCTAGGCCCAAAAACACATCACCCGTCGTGTCAGTGATGTTGTTGAGAATATCCTCCCACTGCGTCCGCGCGTCGCGCTGGTTGTGTTCATAAAGATAATGCCGAAGATATCCGGTCGCGGCCAAGGCGTCTGGGTCATCGGGGGCAATTTCGTCTCCAGCCAATTGTTCCAGGACAAATCTCGGATAAGGTTTGTCTTCGTTAAAGGCACGAATGACGTAGTCGCGATATCGCCAGATGTGCGGCCGCAGAGCGTCTTGTCGAAAGCCATCGGACTCGGCGTATCGAACCAAGTCGAGCCAATGCCGTGCCCAACGTTCGCCATATTGGTGACGGTTCAGTAGTTGATCGACCAGTCGTCGAAATGCTTCGTCCGTGGGCGCCGGGTCGGCTTCAAAGGCATCGACCTCTTCGGGGGTCGGCGGCAGGCCAAGCAGATCGAAGTAGGCCCGTCGAATCAACGAAACGCGATCCGCCTCGGGTGCTGGTTTCAGTCCTTGCTGTTTCAATCGCCGGTAGATGAACTGGTCGATGGGGTTCGTCGACCAGCGGGGATCTTCAACCGTGGGAACAGCCCAATTGCGCACTGGCTGGAATGCCCAGTACGAGCGATCCTCATCCGTAAACCCTTTCTCCCTCGCAACGATCGGCGTATCAACCTGATCGGAATTGGGCCACGGAGCACCGCTGGAGATCCAGTCGACCAATACCTCGATTGACTTTTCGTCGAGCATGCCGGTAGGCGGCATTTCAAACGACTCGTAACGGATCGACTCGATCAACAGACTCTCGTCAACTTCACCGGGAGTGATCGCCGGACCGCTTTCACCACCTTGTAGCATCGAGGCCAACGAATCGAGCCGCAGGTCGCCCTTTTGTTTGTCGGGCCCGTGACACTTGTAGCAGTGTTCGGCCAACAGAGGCCGTACCTTCGATTCAAAAAAACGAACCTGCTCAACTGACGGCGTTTCCGTGGCAATTGCATGCGATGCCATGCTGAAGAACAGCACCAGCAGTATGAATATTGGCCGGATGTTTGCCATGGAAAGTGATCTCGCAGGCAGTCGAAATGCGTGCCCCTATCGTATCGCAACCGACCTCCCCGTCAAAATCTTCAGAGCGATGATTCGTTTCGCCGCGAACCTCACTGGACGAATCTCACTCATCGCTGAACTGGAACGCATACAGATCGGCATCCTTCAATTCAAATCGCAGACGCACCGCTTGGCCGCTGAGCTGGGCAACGTCGGCTCCGCCTTTCCAGGTGACGACGCGATCGATCGTGTCACCGAACACTACCGAACTATCGTCCAGTGTGTAGCCGGGAAGTGGCTCGCCGGTGGCGTTCTGTAACTCGACACGGATTCCGCCCGCGGCTGAAGAGGAGAAATTGAGGTGTAGCCGATCGCCTTTGAACGTGAGTGGCTTGGTGATCAGTTCACCCCCGCTCCGTGGGGCGTGGGCTGAGACAAACCCGTCGAGACGAAGCGTGTAGCGCCGCAGCGCGCTTCCTTTTCCCGTCCAATAACTTTCAACGGCGTACAACGAAAGCTCGTTCGGTGCGCCCGCCAGCGACGATTTTGTCTCGACCGCGTGCCATGCGATGTACTGATGCCCATAGTTCCATGTGCCAGGGCGTTCTGGACCCGGCGGCAGGAACGCTTCATTCCAGCGATTGAAACGGACGCCGTCGCGACTGCTCATCAACAGCCCCTCGGTGATCGCCGTACCGTATCGTTCGGTCGACGATGCACGCAACTCGCGATGTTCCAACTCGGGCAAAGCCTTCATCGAATCGGACCAGCCGTGCTGGACATATCGAGTTGGAAAGCCAATCAGTAGATGGGGCGCCCGGTGGTAAGGCTTGATCTGGTTTGTGTAGAGCTGTTCCGGTGGCGAGTCGGCGTAGGTGAGATCTACCGGCTTGCTCCAATGAATCAGGTCGTCGGACGTTGCCGTGCGGATGGCCCGATAGCCGGCGGGCTGCCGAACTTTGTCGGTGGTAACTCCCGAGGTGAAGAAACGCCAGTACGCCCGATACTTGCCGATGGTTGGATCCCAGAAGGCAAGGTTCTGAGAATCGAACGCACCGAGACCCTGAAGGATCGGTTCGTCGATCATTGGCGTCCAACGGATCCCATCAGGCGACTTCAGCGGCAACAGGCCATTGGGCGATGACGAGCGGACGATGGCTTTATACCGCGCATCGTCCGCCGCCATGGGGTTGTCATCCTTGAAGACCGCCGGATGGCCTGCGTCGATATTCAGTGTACCGCCGCCCGGTCCGGTCGCCTTGCCGCTGGCGATAACGATGTTGTTTTCCTTCGAGCCATTAAACTCGATCAGCCCGAGGTTGGGCTTTCGCCATGCGATACCGTCATCGCTTTCGGCATAGCAACAAAACAGCGGATGGGTCTCCGTGTTCAACTTGCCTTGCTGGGGGTCGAGGTGCCATGCCTTGTAGTACATGCGATACAGGTCACCGTCGCGAAATACACTGTGGTAGCCACTGCCGGTTCCCTCCCATGCGGCATCATGAACCAGTGCCAGATCCTGGAGAACCGGATGATGCAGGCGTTGTTCAATGGCGCCATCAAGCTGCTGGATAAGATAATCGTCGATGAGCAGTTCGCGTCGCGAGCCGATGTCGATCGCCCCCGATTCGTCTGCCGCACGCGCGATCGAGAAAGCCCCCGCTGGCGCGAAGACCGCGGTAGCCGAAACCGTTAATGCGGTCCCCAAAAACTGGCGACGTGACTGAACCGCGGGCGTGTGTTGTGGAGGGATCATTGATTGCAACTCCTCACGTGGCAGGATTGGTGTATTGGTAGGTCGAACAAGGGCGATCAATCACCAGGATTCCAAATCGTGGCGATGATTCTTCGATAGGGGCTATCGCTTGGGTAGAAATAGTACAGCGTGACGATCTTTCCGTCAGGGCGCTGCAACGTCCGTGGGTAACCCAAATCGCGGCCCCCGCCGTCGGTCTGCAAGACAATAGGTTTGCTCCATGTTTGGCCATCGTCGCTACTGAATTTGGCTCGCACGTCGAAGGGAGCCTTTCGTACCCCATAAGTTAGGCACAGCCGCCCGTCGATCAGCTTGATCATTGAAGGTGGATTTCCTTCGCCCACGTCGGAGACCGCATTGTTAACAAACTGCCAACTATCACCGTTGTCGTGCGATTGCCAGGTATCAATCCAGCGATGATGCGGCTCTCCCGGACCTTCTCGGCGGCGCGTGGTCATCAACAGATGATCCACGGAGATTCGCACCGTGGAGGGCATGATCGAAAACCCGTTCGGTTCCGGCCCCACGTACGAGACGAATTTCCAACACACACCACCGTTGGTCGTGTGCCCGCAAAACACGCGACCTTCTTTCTTATTCGAGTTCGATGCGGTTAGAAACACATGACAGTCACGCGGCCCGTTCACAAGATAATCGGAACGCGCCATGATGCTTGGCTGGCCGAAATCTGGCAACAGAAACGGTCCCTTCCAGTTGTGACCTCGATCGTAAGAGTAGTACAACCGCGATTGCCCACCGTCGATCTTGTTGAAACGCATCGTCATGCAGAAATCAGGATGATTGAATGTGATCGGCTCGCGAATCGGCTTGGGGTCTGCTTCGGTATGTTTGGGATCCATCGTCCCGTGCCGCATGCCGCCCTGGTTGATGAGCATCCCTTTGTCTGCCGGGTATTCCATCGACCACGTCTCGCCGCCGTCGAGACTTCGGGCAAGGACGTGATGTTCCGGCTTTTCGCGATCGATGTTGTGGCGTTCATTGCCCAGGTTCTTGTGAACGCCCGTGCTGAAACCGACCAAGATTTCGTTCCCCCACATCCACATCCCATGATTCGCCGGCCAACCAGCAAACTTGCCGTCGGACCCGAAGACTTTGACGTGGCGTACGACCGATGGTTCAGACGCAAAGCATGAAGCGGCGATCATGCAGACGACAGCTAGGCAAGAAAACCGCATGAATCGTACTCCACATGTTTTTCAATCAGGTTCGTTTGGCGAATCCTATCGGCAACGATTGCCAAAATATCGGGCCATCGCAGACGCCAGCCGTTGCGATCAACGTCCCAATCACATTCGTGTCAGGGGACCGCTTTTTTCGATCCGACAAGACGTGATTATAGCTGTCGACAACCGTGGGTGTTGGTGATCGCGATTTGGCGATTTCCGGGGCGAAACGTACATTCTTGAGCGGCGGCAGTTAAGATGAGCACCTTGCGGACAGATTCTTCAAGACCTTGAATCGTGGATGCGATGATGTTAGCCGTGGTTGGTCGTGTTCAACATGCTGGTTTGCTTCTCATCGGGATGCTCTGCGTCGCGTCATTTTCCACCGCCGCCGATCGCCATCCAAACATCGTTGTCATCTATGCCGATGATCTCGGCTACGGCGACGTGTTGTGCAACAACCCTCGGCGAGGGAAAATACGCACGCCGCATATCGATCGACTCGCCACCGAGGGAATGCGGTTCACCGACGCCCATTCCAGTTCGGGGGTTTGTTCGCCGTCGCGATACACGCTGCTCACCGGACGATATCACTGGCGCACCCGACTTCAGTCGGGCATCGTCGGCCTGTGGGAGAGGCCGCTGATTGCTGAAAATCGATTGACGGTCGCCGGGCTGCTCATGCGACACGGCTATCGTACGGCGTGCATTGGCAAATGGCACCTCGGCTGGAACTGGCCGATCGAGCCGTCGCAACGAGCGTTCTTTGACGCGCCGCGCGGGAAGGACAACAACAATCAAGCAACCGACGCACAGCGGGAAGCGTGGCGGGCAGTGTTCTCGCAACCCATCGCCGGGGGCCCA
Source organism: uncultured Planctomycetaceae bacterium (assembly GCA_964576465.1). GTDB lineage: Bacteria > Planctomycetota > Planctomycetia > Pirellulales > JAEUIK01 > CAZNXE01. The sequence continues at coordinate 2,080 of CAZNXE010000023.1, read as the reverse complement.
ACTGCCCGAGGATTCGATGCTTACTTCGGAACCGATGTGCCAAACTGGCCGCCGTATTGCTTTATCGATGGCAACCGTACGCTTGGTATCCCATCAGAGTTTCTGCCGGCACGACTATTTCTCAACAATCAAGCCAGCCGCCAAGGCCCCGCACTGAAAGACTGGGAACTCGAACCCATCCTGCCGACGTTGGGTCGAAAGGCGTGTGAGTTCATTGCCACTGCGGCGAAGCAGCCGGAGCCGTTCTTTCTCTACATGCCGCTCACCGCGCCGCACACTCCCCTGGCGGTGAACCAGCCTTGGAAAGGACGTAGCGGGCTGGGCATTTATGCCGACTTTGTGATGGAAACCGACGACGTCGTGGGACGCGTGCTCAAGGCGATCGACGAGAGTGGCTGCGCCGGCGAGACCCTAGTTCTATTCACCAGCGACAATGGCTGCGCTCCATACATTGGCGTGCCAGCCATGGAGCGGCAAGGTCACTTCCCCAGCGGACCGTTGCGAGGCTACAAGTCAGACGTGTGGGAAGGGGGGCATCGCATCCCATTCATCGTCCGCTGGCCCGGCGTCGTGCAGCCACAAAGCACTTGTCCCCGGCTTGTCCATCAAGCCGATCTTCTGGCAACCTGCGCTGCGATGATCGGCGCCGACATGCTCGACCATGTGGGCGAAGACAGCGTCAGCCTGTTGCCACTATTGAACGGCGACAACCAGCCAACACGTCACACGGCCATCAACCAATCCGCCAACGGGCTATTGTCTATTCGCAGAGGCCCCTGGAAACTAATTGTCGGCCCCGGCTCCGGCGGCTGGAGCAAAGGCCAAGACCAACAGCCGGCGCAACTCTATAACCTCGACAATGATCTTAGCGAGACAACGAATCTGTACGCCGAACGGCCCGATCTCGTCGCAGAACTGACGGCATTGCTGGAACAACAAATCCAAGAAGGACGCAGCACGCCGGGAGTAGCTCAGAAAAACGATGTGCCGGTGAATTGGAAGCGGTTCTTGGTGGCTGATGATACGAAGTAGATGCTGCATGACGGCAGACATGTTGACCGGATTAGGACCAACCGCGTGACGCTCGACATTCAGGGACGAACTCTGATTGTGCTGAACCCGCAGGGGGTGAGTCTGCGACGGTCGGGGGCGCTGGAGACGATTCGCTCGGTGGCGGATGGGCGAGCAGTTGTGGTGGTTGAAACCGAGTACGCGGGACACGCGGGTGACTATTGCCGAGCGCATGCCAAAGACTTTGACAAGGTGATCGCCGTTGGGGGTGACGGCATGCTGATGGATGTGGTTAACGGCGTGCTGAATGCTGATGTGGCCGTGGCGCCCTACCCTGCGGGAACCGGGTGCGACTTTGTGAAAGCGGCTCCTGGATATCCGGCGAGTCTGCAACAACTGCTGGCTTCGCAAACCAGCATGCCGATCGACTTGGGACGGGTCACCTTTGACGACGATTCAACGCAATATTTCATCACCGAGGCAGGCGTAGGGCTCGACGCGGCGAGTGTCCGCTACATTCCAGGCTGGTTGCGTGGCGTGAGTTCAAAATGGGCGTACGACATCGGGGCACTGCGGGCCGTGTTGTGGTATCAACCGTTTCAGGCGCGCGTGATGTTGGACGATGAGCCGCTAGAATTCGAGCGGCTGCATCTTTTGGCCGTGTGTAGCGCGCCGTTTTTCGGCGACGGAATGCCGATCGCGCCGGATGCGAAGATCGACGATGGCCAGTTTCATGTGTACGCCGTGGGCAACGTGTCGAAGATGGAGATCATCCGCAACCTCACGGCGCTGCGGAAAGGGAAACACATCGAACACCCCAAGGCGGTCTACCGCGCCTGTCGCCGGGTGGAGATCGAAGCCGATCGGCCACTGGAAATGTGCTTCGACGGCGACCTTGTCACGCGCACGCCCCACACTTGGGAGATTCAACCAGGCCGGTTGAAGTTGGTCGTACCGAAGGAGAATGGTTCGGCAAGCTGAATTCGGTGACCTAGCAGATCACATCGCCCCCAAGGACGGGTGGCCCAGCCGTTCGGCTGGGTCGCGAAGCGACAAGATGCCTCGGGTA
>CAZNXE010000022.1:12683-36142 GCA_964576465.1 uncultured Planctomycetaceae bacterium | reverse complement strand
GTGTACGAGATGCCGCTCGCGGAGGTGATCTACGACCTGTACGACAAGCTCAAGAGCTGCACCCGCGGTTATGGTACGATGGATTATGAGCTGAAAGGGTATTATCCGGCAGACCTCGTGAAGCTTGACATTCTTGTGGGAGGCAATCGCGTCGACGCGCTGAGTGTGATCTGCCATCGTGACGACTCCGAGCGTCGCGGACGCGCCGTGGTGAAGAAGCTGCGGAGTGAGATCGATCGCCATATGTTCGAGATTGCCTTGCAAGCCGCGATTGGCAACCGGGTGATTGCCCGCGAAACCATTTCCGCAATGCGAAAGAACGTTACGGCGAAGTGCTACGGAGGAGACATTTCGCGGAAGCGGAAGCTGTGGGCAAAACAAAAGGAAGGCAAGAAGCGGATGAAATCGATCGGCAGCGTTGATATTCCGCAAAAGGCCTTCCTCGCCGTGCTCGATTCGTCCGGCGAAAAGTAACTCTCGCCACCCGCGCGCGATTTGTCGGCAAGTTGTTTTCCCGACAGAGGGCCGGTGACCTTGGTGGTTCAGCGATGGCCGCGTATCTCACCGAAAGCCCCAAGCAGCGAACAGGCTTGCTTCGTCAGACAATCGAATTCGTTGTCTGTCTGACGATCGCCGTTCTGATCTACCGCAGTTGGTATGTCGAAGGTTACATCGTCCCCACCGGTTCGATGGCGACCACCCTGTTGGGCATGCACCGACAAGCAACGTGCTCCGACTGTGGTTTTCCTTTTGCCGTCGGGACCGACGCCCCCCTGCCAACCCATGCAGTATGCCCGAACTGCGGGTACCCCGATATTCCGCTCGACGAACTGCCGACGATCAGTGGCGACCGACTCTTGGTCTGCAAATCCTCGCTTGCCTCGCGGCCTCCGAATCGATGGGACATCGTGGTGTTTCAACACCCGATGGAATCGCACAAGGCCTACATCAAACGTCTCGTCGGAATGCCTGGCGAAACCGTGCAGATACATCGTGGCGATCTTTACATCGATGGCCGCATTCAGCGCAAGACACTCGACCAACAGCGAGCCGTTTCGGTGTGCGTCTATGACGATCAATTTCGTGCCGGTGCCCATTCCGCACTTCCGCCACGCTGGCAGGGAAGTGAGACCGTGACAAGCTGGTTGCCTGAGGACCATGGATTTTCTCACCCTGGCAATGCAACCGATTCCGTTCAGGCAGAGAACACCGAAGTGATCGATTGGTTGGTATACCGGCATTGGCGTCGCGTGCCAGGACGGGCCGACCGAGTCGAGGAAGTGCCGATCACCGACAACTGTGGCTACAACCAACATGTCTCTCGGGTATTGAACCACGTAAGCGACCTGATGCTGCGCTGTGATGTGCGTGCCGCTGGTGCCGGATCGTTGTGGTGGCGAATCTCTGACGGGCGCGATCAACTCACGGCCCGTTTCGATCCAGGCACGGGCAAAGCTTGGTTGTGGCACAACGATCAAGTCGTGTACGAGACAGTGCAGGCGGTTGCCATCACCTCCGAGGGTGCCGTCTTTGAACTTTCACTATACGACCGGCAGTTTCTAATGGCCGTGGGTGGGGTTCTTGTTTTCGAGCCGTACACCTACGCGGAGTCATCACGACCGTATCGGCCAACTTCGCAGCCAGTTGCCATGGGGGTAACGCGGCTCGAGGCGGAAGTTTCCAAGTTACAACTCTATCGCGACGTCTACTACACGCAGCCGACCTTTGTCTCACATCCTTGGGCGATTGGTCGACCGTATCAACTGGGAGAGGACGAATACTTCATGCTGGGAGACAACAGCACCCTGTCGGAAGACAGCCGGGCATGGCCAGAAAGCCCTGCGGTGCCGGCTGAATTATTCGTTGGCAAGCCAATGGTCGTGCATTTGCCCAGCCGTCAGGCTGTTTGGGGTTCGTTCCAGTTTCAGGTACCCGATACGAAACGCATTCGCTATATTCGCTGATTCGCCAATCCTCGCCCTGCCATGCTTGGGGAACACGCCCGCCGTTGGTGGGCGACGCTCGCTTCCTTCGATGGATGCTTCATGAATCTTGCAAAACAAGAAATCGATACCAAGCCAGCAGCCGATCAAGGGGTTGACCCTCCATCGCGTCACGATGGTGGTGGCTGGCGGGAGACGATCGAGTCGGTGGTCATCGCACTGGTACTGGCCTTCTTGTTTCGTACGTTCGAGGCCGAAGCATTCGTCATCCCCACCGGATCGATGGCCACGACACTGATGGGGCGGCACAAAGATGTGGCATGCACCGAGTGTGGTATGGCCTTCAAGGTGAACGCCAGTGGAGAAGTTGACAAGTTCGGGCGGCTCATCGACCGCGATGGTCAGTCGGCAATTCGGGCCGGAGTTTGCCCCAATTGCAACTTTGAAGTTTCGTTTGTGAGCCCCGATGGCCAAGTGACGGCTCCGTCGTACAAGGGCGATCGTATTCTGGTCGCCAAACAGGCCTACGCGGCAAAGGATCCGCAACGGTGGGATGTTGTGGTCTTTCGATATCCCCATGAGGCGGCCACCAACTACATCAAGCGGCTCGTCGGTTTGCCTGGCGAAACGGTGAAAATCGCACAAGGCGATGTGGTCACGCGAACTGGCAATCGCGAACCATTCTCGATCGCCCGTAAACCACCCCAGAAGGTTGCGGCGTTGTTGCGAAACGTACATGACAACGATCATGTCTCTCCCCGATTGCAATCGCGAGGATGGCCGCCGCGGTGGCATCCATGGTTATCAACCGGATCGCCCCCGGGCGACAGTGCCTGGGTCGGCGACGACGGGCATCGCGAATTCACCATCAATCAGGCAACAGAGGAGACTATTTGGTTGGCCTACCGCCATGTTGTCCCCGGGACCGAAGTCTGGGAGGCCGTCGAACAGGATCTGCCCTGGGATCCCCAGTGGGAGAAGCCGCGGTTAATCACCGACATGACGGCATACAATTCTTCGATCACCGCGACCACACCCTATTCCGGCTACGCGAATTCGATCGACCGAAACGAATCGCAAGGCTTGCATTGGGTCGGCGATTTGGCCGTCGCGTGTACGGTTGCCGTGGAACAGGCGAACCAGAAGGGGGCGCTCACCTTGCTGCTGGTCGAAGGTGGACGACATTTCCGTTGCGTGTTTGATTTGGCCAACGCCAGGGTCCGCTTGGCGATCGCCGGAATGCCAGAGTATTCGCCTGCGGCGGACACAATCGACCTGACCCAGGGAACACATCAACTGTGCTTTGCCAATGTCGATAATCAACTCCTGCTGTGGATTGACGAAGAATTGATGCCGTTCAATTCCGCAACACAGTACATGGCACCTGATCGATGTGTTCCCACGTCAGAAGATTTGTCGCCGGTCCGCATTGGAGCACAGGCGGCGAAATTGACGATCGACCACTTGCGGGTGAAGCGTGATCTCTATTACATCGCCGACCGTCAGAGTCGACTGAGCGATTACACCTTCATGCCTTTTGCCATCGACAGTGAGCGAGAAATCGCGGAGTTCTTTTCCGATCCCCAACGGTGGCCGCCGGTTTTTGATGAGCAGATGCGGTCCGTCGAGTTTGCGCTTCAGGCTGAGGAATTCTTCGTGCTTGGGGACAACAGCGCCCGGAGCCAGGACGGGCGGTTGTGGGGCGCTGGCGAGCACTTTTTCCATCGCCGACTAATCATCGGCAAGGCAATCATGATCTACTGGCCACATGCATGGGAGACGTCGTATTCCGTTCCCTTGCCGGGGACCGATCTACGCGTTCCGTTTTATCCCAACTTCAGCCGCATGGGACGCATTCAATAGCGCCCCATGCGAGTGGCAGAAATGTTTTTACCGTAGCATGGGACCTCGTCCCGTGTACTCCGTGGGTTCTACACGGGACGGGGTCCCATGCTACGGTAGTTTTCTATCTGCCACTCGCCTAAGTTGCATTAGGAAGATACCGTCAAGCGGCGTTCTTGCGTCGACGGGCAAACATCCACAGAACGGGAAGTCCTAGCCCTAGCAACACGAACGAAGCGGGCTCCGGCACGGCCGCGACGATCTGACCTCGATACGCGGAAAGATCGGCCAGCAGAGTCGCCTGTTCGTAGATGGCAATATTAGCGGGCGTGTTCGACCATGCCGCAGGGCTGGCAGTGGCCAGCATCAGCCCAGACAACTCCCACTGGTTCGTCGAAGTGTTCTTGTAGAAGATTGCTCCACCCGAGTCACCCGTGGCGGCTTGCCCTTCGTCAGACGAACCGCCCTCGTCGAAGATAGTGAGCATGCCTTGGACGGGACCTTGTGGGACCGTGAAATCGAAATCGTTGCTCGTTAGCGAATTGGTTCCCCAACGCACGGTCGTCGCACTGTTGGTGGCGAATCCACTGAAGTTGTGCGAACCCGCGGTTCCCGCGTTCCAAACCCAACTGGCCGGGTTCGTCATGTCGACATCGAAAAAGGTTTCGGTTGGCACACGTCCCAAACCGGCGCCAATCATCACCAAGGCCGACCCATTGGATGGTGCCGTTTGGCTGATGTTCAGGGTCGGGAGACCAGGATCGGACGCAATTTCAAAGATCAGCAAGTCGGTCAACGACGTGTCTGGGTTTTGAAGCTGAACGCCTGAACCGCCAACGGCCGAATAGGTCGTGCCACCGAAGACGACATCGTTCAGCCCGATGTGCGCGGCTGTGAGCACTTTGTTGTTGCCGAGATAGATGAATGTTCCGGAACCTTGACCGGGCACTTTGCGACCAATGTTCGCAAAGCCGGGGTCGTCACCGGGGGCAGTTGTATTTCCTGATCCGTTGCCAGAAGTGATGATCAGCGCGGATGCTTCACCACTGAAGGAAATCAAACCCAAAAACAGGGCAACGATGACAGCGCGGCGAATCGCACGCTGAACACAAGAGATTGAAGGACAGGGGCAAATCGAGGTGAAAACACCTCGGTCGATCGATTCGGCTGGTAGCCTCACTGGCAAACCCTTTCTACTCATTAGAAAGTGTGATACCGAAAGCGCCGTTCCCCTGCCGTGACCCGCTCATTTCACCAACTTCCACGCACACAAGCTTGCCGCGTAACTCCCCCTGCGAGTTCACGCCGCGAGCAACCAAAGGTGCGAGTTTAGTGACGAAAAAGTATTGCAGTGGCAACCCGAAGAAAGGCGTTTCAATTTGGATGTTCTTGCTGCATGGCCGACTGGGCGACCACTACAGCCCACAGATTACAAACGGTATCCGAGCTGCGATCGCGATGCAAGCATAATGTCGTGAAAAATAGCGAAAAGTGGGTGTTCTGACTTCTCGGCGATCGCATCCAAGGATGTTGATCGGTTGTAGGGCATGGCAACCAACGCCTCGCGGTTTTGGCTCTGGTAGGGCAATTCGCGGGTCTTGCGGTCGACCGATCGATGAGCGACAGTAATCTATCTCGCTCTGGCAAATACAAAGCACGCCGGTGCTGAATCGGCTGCCGGCCTGATCACGGTCGTCTCCGGCAGCCCCACTGCCCACACTCGCACCCCACACACAGTGGAGCTATGGATCCGCAGTCGCAATATCCCCCATGGCCGGTGGCTAGCGAACTTGTCGCGGTGGTGGGCTTTCTGGGGCTGGTGTTTCTCGTGCCGGCGCTGGGATACTTCTTCATGGTGGCCGACTACCGCGCCTATCTGCGGTCGTTTCATCGCGCGCTGGTGCGTGTGTTGCCGAGAAATTCCGGCTTGCCCGACTGGGCCCTGCAAGAAACACCCCGCTGCATCGAAGTGTTCGGGCTGCGGATGCCGTGTGACGAAGAAGCCCTCAAGGCCGCCTACCGCGAAAAAATCAAACACCTCCATCCCGATCGTGGCGGCGATCAGCAACGTTTCCTGGTGCTGCAACGATATTTTGAAGAGGCGTTGGAGCTAGTGCGGCAGGAAGGCTGACCGCAATCATCCAGGCTAACGCTTTGTCAGAATTAAAGTATGCGGTTCGATGCGACGTAACTCTTGGCACTGCTGGACAAGCCAGACAGTGGCACCCGAAATCTTTGCCTTGACGCAGCACTAGGGATGCAACGGGCGGATCAACTCGACGAGCTGTTTGTGGGAGAGCGACTTGCCGGTTGGCATGAGTAGATAGCAACCGCGATCCGTGCAACAGTCGAGAATGATCTGCAGATCGTTCGGCACTCGAAATCCATCCGGACAAGGCTCGTGCCCATGGATGAGCGTCTTGGCGTTGACCTTCTTGGCAAACGCCTCCGCGTTTTCTTGCCGAAAGTCGCGCCCCCAAACGAGTTGAAACACGGTCTTATGTTCTTGCAGATCGGCCGGTCCCAATTCGCGGGAGAAGATCGAAGCGTCGAATTCTCGAACGTCGAGCTTTTCGGGCAGGCTGTGGCTTACGAAAACGTCCTCGCCAATGCGCGCGGCCAACGGGCAAGTGCGAAGAAACTCACGATAGGCCTCGCGAACTTTTTCGGTCGCTGGACCAAACATCTCATTCAAGCCGAGCCGAAACATCAGGTTCAGCATCTTATTCGACTTGAGGATCGGATACTCGGTCAGTTCCGCCATCTCATGGTTGCTGAGGAGAAAGTGGAAGCGGTCGGGATAGGTTGCCTTGAGCTTTGAGACATCTTCCAGCATGCTGTGCGACATGCACCCGCCTTGTTGGGTGGGGTAGGCCGGTCCACCGTGGCAAACTTCCTGCATAATCAGGTGCCGTCTTGGATGACCTTCCAGATCGGCAATCTTTTTGATGGCATTGAAGTTCTTGCGATGGCCGTGCAAGTCGGCTGTGATCATCACATCGTCGGCGATTTCGGACGTAATGTGTACGACGTTGCCTTCGCGGCAAGGTGTCTTGCTGTTCGCCTCGGCAGCCGCCTCGTAGTTGGCGATCACACTCTCGATGTACTCAATCGTGGCAACCATGCTTCTGCAATCAAATTCGCTGGGGTGTTGGAAATAGAAGGTGGGTGTTGTCGGAAGGAAGCTCCTGACGCTGACGTCCGCTCGAAGCCGAAACGCGTTGGTCAGGGGGGCCGTTCCGTATAGCCACCATTCTCACGACGGACAATGTGTGACGACGGTCGATAGGATAAGCGCTGTCGGTGTACTCTGGCAATATCCGCTTAGATGAAGGACCGATCTTCAATTCCCGTGTCGACCCGTTGGCAGGGCGTGGCGGTGAGGGTGTTACTTACCCAGATTCGAGGACAATTTAGGCGGGTCTTCCATCTCGGCAATCCATTGCCGGATCAATTCCGCACCTTCTTTGTGAACGAGCCGCTTGCCAAGCTCGGGCATCATGATGCCGGGATGGTCGGAGTTGATGCGGAAATAAAGGATCGACTCGTCCGGTTTCCCCGGGACAATACCAAAGCGAAACCCTCCCGATCCGTGGCCTGCCGCCACGGGGGTCTTATAGACGCCGTAGACCGAAGGCAGCTTCACATCGTGTGCCAAGTGTAAGCCTGAGGTGCGAGCCGGACCGTTGGCGTTGTGGCAGTGTGCGCAGTTGATTTCCAACCACGCCCGGGCCCGTTCGGCAACGGTGCCGGTCGACGCATCGTCCCACACTGGGAGTCGTTCCGCGTCGTTCGGATTTTCAGGGGCACCTTCAAGGGCTGAGACGCGTGTCCAATGGGTCAACTGGTTCTCGACCGTTCCATCGCCGTAGACAAAATCCTTATTCAGGTGCCTGATCCAGGGGCCGATCGGTTTGAGGAACTTCCCTTCGGCTTCGTGGCAGCCTTTGCACTGGTTGGCATTGGGCACGATGTAATTCACGGTGCGCTGGTTGCCGTCGTGATGAATCCAGCTCACGTCTAGCATGGTGCCCACCAACTTCAACGTGGCGTCGGTCTGTTCTTCATTCCACAGATAGGGGTACGCTGCCCAACCCTCCGGCTGGTGAACGAGGATCCGCGTTTCGATCAGATGCACGGGAGAATCTGGATCGCGCATGTCGGCGGGATAGCCAAACGACTTAGCGATCACCGTGCCAACCGGGAAATCGAGAACTCCCGTCTCTCGATACGGGACATGCTCGCCTGGCGGCAGCTTCACGAAGCGGAACTTGTAGGCATAGTCAGTAAACAGGGGTGAGTTCAGATCGTACGGCACGACCCCTTGGGCCGGACGCTGTTGGGCCGCATCGCCTTCCCACATGGCGAATGCTGAAAGAAGCTTTGGCCGCTCGCCCAATCGGAACTCGCCGGTCGACGCTTCCTCAACGCCAGTCGACTCTTGGCTACTGCTACATCCGCCAAACGCCACAATGACCGGCAGCAAAAGCGCGACCGCGAATCCCAGACGTCTCATCTGAATCATCATCGTCCTGTTCATACCTCACCCGCGACGCATCGAACTAGCGCCGCCCCGTCGTTACTTAGGCGAGCGGCGAATGCGAAGATACCAACCCGACGCGTGAGCGAGGGACCAACCGGTAATACACTGCGTTCCCTCGCTTACGCGTCGGGTTGAGATTGGTACGTTCTTATCTGCCGCACGCCTTAAGGATGCTACTCGATGCCCTCGATCGCGATCGCAGGCAGCTCGGGCAACTCGCCATCGTGAACCGAGATATCTCGCACAATGTTGGGCTTTTCTTTGGCCAAGAATTTGACCAAGTCGATGTTGGCGAAGTCGGCGTCACCATTGTCGCGAATGTACAAACGCACCTCGGGCGGAAGTTCGCCGTCAACCAATTTCGACTCGTCGATAATCCCGTCGTAGACGATGTCTGGCACGATTTCTCCACCGAGAAGTGCTTTGAACAGGAGCCCAATCGCACCTGCCGGATCGGTTCCTCCGCCAGAAAACTCATTCTGGTGGATGTAGATGCCTTCGGCGTAAGGGCTGTAATCCGGATCATTAAAGGGGCGTTCGTTGGCCAAGTAGCTAATCACGATCACATTCGCCGTGTCGTTATCACGAAACTCGTTGTCGAACACTTCGACGTTTTTGTTCGCCATGATCAACATCCCGGTTCCGGGAGGGATCGTTGCAACGATGTTGCCTTCTTTGGCAAAGTTACTGTGGTTATTTTCATAGATCTTGTTGTTAAACACCCGACAGTTGGTGCCGGTCTTCTTGGGCAGCTCGGGAAGGGAGAACACCAGCAGCCCGCCGGTGTTGTTCGTGGCGACGTTGCCGTAGACGTCGGCGCCAACGGTGTTTTCGATTTCGATGCCCGCCACATTGCCACGGGCCTCGTTGTTACGAACGATCGTGTTTTCCGATTGCCCAACATAGATGCCGGCATCCGATGCCCCGATGACGAGGCAATTCTCGATCAGCACATCTTTCGATAGCACGGGATAGAGCCCATACGCGCCATTGTCTGGACTCGGTCCGCCGGTCCATTCGACCCGTAGGTTACGAAACACCACATGGGTGCTGCCTTCGGTCTTAATGGCGTCCGTCTTGGTGTCTTCAACCGCCAAGCTTTCGACCGTGAAATGGTCGGCCGTGCCGAGGATCCCCTCGCCCCCGGCGCCCGCACCCTGTTCTTTGAAGCTGATGATGGTCGCCTCTGGTCCCTGTCCACGAATGGTGACGTTGTCGACCGTGCAAGAGAGCGTGGCATTGAAGTTGAACGTGCCTTCGGCAAATTCGACGATGGCCCCCGGCTCTGCCGCGATGAGCGCGAGCTGGGCCTTCTCTTGTGCGTCATCACCGGGTTCGATGATCGTGATGTTTTCGGTCGCCTCTCCGTTGGCATGTCCATTGCCGTTAGCAGCAGGCTGGCTGCCGTTTTCGCTGCAACCAACCAACAAGACCGTGAGCGCCGACCACACGATCATGCTCGAGATTGTCCGCCGCATGGGAAATTCCTCCAAGAGTGTGAGTGAACCGTTCTGTGCGAGCGCCTTCGCCGTTGTCGTTTATCAAGGCGAAGACGGAGATTGATTGCGTAGGAAGCGAGTGTTTATCCGCCAAGGTGGCCAATTTAGTCCCCGCATGCTACCCCCCCATCGGCTTGCAAGCAATCGGGTCCCCAGTCTCTCGGGAGTTGTGCAGGTGCGACCTCTGCCGGGCTGCCGATGCGGACAATCATAACGATTTCCTGGACTGTATCGATTATGACGCCGATATCAGCCTTTGAGTGCTGAACCGGTCCAGGATCAACCTGAACGAAGCGATTGCACTTCACCGTGGTGTTGGGTGCAACACGACCTTGCACAACGGGCCTAAAATCTCAACACGATTCCTAAGGTCGGGAAGAAAACCAAGGCGATTTTCTACGCCAAGTCGAAAGGATTCTCGAATGAAACGCGCAGCTCTTGGACTGCTGCTTGCAGTCGTGGTCGCCAGCAGCACCGGTTGTTGCTTGATCGACCGACTCTTTCATTGCCGAAGTGGCGGTGGCTGTGGCGGTGGCGGCTCAAGCCACGGCTGCTATGACGAATGTTATGAGGGTGGTCCGTGCTCCGGTGGTTACGGCGGTGGTGGTGGCGGTGGGTGTTCTAGTTGTGGTCAAGGCGGCGGCGGATACGCCGATGCGGGCCCTCCTGGACCTCCTTCGGCACAGGTCACATATCCCTATTACACAACGCGTGGACCACGTGATTATTTAGCATCGAACCCGCGTGACATTGGTCCGTAACGGAACGTGGATCACCGTCACAAGGCGGAACAGACAAGAGAGCCACGACAGCCGGTGTGCGAAAATCGCGCCGGCTGTTGTCGTTTGAATCGCCTCTGTACTGAGCGTTTCAGCGAGGGAAGAAGTGCCGTGGTCGCGTAAGATGCGCGGCCCGTGGTCGACCGATCTGAACCCAATCGGCGTGGCGGCGGAGATAGTTTTCCGGCGTGAGGCGGATCGCCAAATCTGGGCAACCCTCCAGCTCGAATGCAGCCTGCAAGTCGAGAACGTCGCGCCAGGTAATTCCACGCGGAACTTCGGCCATGGCCAACGTGTCGATGTAGTTGACGATCGATTCGACGTTCTCGTCCGGTTCCAGTCTTCCGGTGTGGCACCAACAATGGGCCCATCGCGACAGCAACTCCGGACGCCATGCAAGCTCCAACGAAAACGCTTCACGTAGCGTGTCGTCACATTCAGGATCTTGGAGGTACATCACCAAGTTCCGGTCAAACGTTTCGTTGCCTGTGCCCCAAAGAGTGACCAGTGAGTGCAAGCGAGCCACGCGGTCGGGACCAGCTTCGAACCAAGCTAGTTCCCCTTTGGCTTGGGAATAGTTGGTCGCCGCACTGACACGGTAGCAGGCCCAAAATCGGGCCATGGCGTCACGCTGCCAATACAACCACGCACCACCAAATACGAGCGTGCCCACAGCGATTGTTGCTAGCAGTTTTCCGAAGAAGCGGAACATTGAAGGCCATCTCTCTGTGTCGATCACATCAAGCGACGCAGAACATAGCCAGCCGCTAGGGTGGCGTAAATGTCACTCGTGGGCGGAGGGGGAATTGGGGTGAATTACCCTGCTCGATCCTATGGCTACCGCTCGTCTTCACGCTTCCCAATGTTGCATGCGGTCCACAATTTTCAAAATCTCATCTCGCTTCTTCTCGAACAGGCCAAAGAACGCGATGATTAGGAAACCTGTCACGATACCGCACACCCACCAGATCCACGTTCGTTCGAGTTCCACCGCGGCGTACCAGATGACTGTGAACAGCGAGACCAGGAGGAACGACACGCCCAGGTACAAGAACGCCCGAACTCGTAGCAGAATGCCTGCGAAGATGCCCACGATCGCCAATCCCCCCAACACCAGCGGCAACCACGGGGCCTCGGCGACTCCGTTTAGAAAGATGTCGCCGGTCGATGCGGCGTAGATGACGACCGTTGCCAGATACCGGATCGATGTCATCTTGTCCTCGCCCAGACGCGAGCGATTGAAGTGCGCGGCAATCAGCACGCACACCGCCGGTGGAATGATCCAGATTTGAGGATGTTCGGCCAGACCAAGCCCGTCGGCCTGACTCAGCAAGTACCACAGACCACCGTTGGCCGCGAGGGCCGCCAACACGGAAAACAAGAACGATCGCCGCAGCACACTCAATACCGAGTACAGCACACCGACGGCCAACAGCAACAACGAGTAGTGTACTTCGTTGGGTACCATCCAATACCCCAGCACGGGCAACATCGGCATCAGCGCTCCGGTGTTCTCCAAAGGCACCGACAACACGGTCTGTCGGCGGCGATGACACCACTCGGCGAACCCAACCCCTGTAAAGGCGATCGCCATCACGACCAGCGGCCAGTATTGCAGGAAGAAGCCCTGGAACAGCCACGGCATCGTGATGCGGATGTGAAGAAACAGCAGCCCCATCGCGACTTCGGCGCCGTAAACATAGATCGTACGGCCTCGCTCCGAGAGTCGAAACGGGTCGCGCCCCGGGATCAACGCCATGGCCAATGCCGACGCGCTTACCCCAACCAATGCTGCCGCAACCGCCACCAGCGCCGCCCACTCGATCGGCACTCGGCCAAGTGCAAAGAAGAAGTACACTTCCACGCCCAGTACAAACAACAGCAACGCGGTCGCGGTCCCTGTTAAAGGTGCGATGATTCCTCGCGCCGCTTCTGGCCAGTCATCTGCACGTGGCCACAGCTTAACGAAAGCGAAGCCATAGATTGGGATCATCGCCATCATTGCCACCAGCGCGGCCACCCATCGATGCAACAGCGGGAACTCAATTGCGACGGGTAAACATGCCCAACCCAGCGCGATCGCAAACAACACCCCGCACAGCAGCGCCACGTTCTGCAAGGTTCGCCGCATGGCACCACTGACCATGCACCCGGCGGATAGCGCAACCGCCAAGATCGCCTGCGCGGCGGTGATCCGTTCTCCGAAGTTGGCAAACGTCAACACGATCCAAAACACCAGCACCACAACCCACGTGCTCAACGTTCCGTTGGCGACCACAAGCCAGCCGTGAACAGGCCCCGACGTGCGATGGTCCGCTTCGCCCGATGCGACTGGTAAACCAAGCTGCGCAAGCGATTCGAGAAGTCCCTGGCGAATGGCCCAAAGATATCCTGTCAACAAGACGTACGACGCCGAGACGAGCGCGAAGGACCACCAGAATTTCTCGCCGTGCAGGTCGAAGCGGTCGAGCATCATGCCCGCGGCGACCAACCCAGCCATGTACAGCGTCTGCACGTTGTACCGCGTCGCCGGATCCCACAGCCTTGCGAGCGCCGCCACGATTGCAACCACCAGCGCCCCGCCCGACAGCCATCCACTAACCACCAGTGAGTTGTTGTCCATGTCGGCCAACAATCCCAAGGCGGTCACCATGAGCAAACCCCCGATACAGGCGACGGTTGCCACACGATGGAATCCGATCAGAGGGTCATTCGCCACGGCACCCGTTTGTACTCGCAGTCGTATTCTTTCGAGCGCAACCGACAGGCACGAAAAGGCGCACGCGGCCATGACATTGACCAACAGCAACTCAACGGCCCCGCCAGTTCCGGTTGCCACGGTCAGGCGATGACCTTCGTCGAGCCACCAAATGGTCGTCGCCAGTAGTGCCAGAGAACCACCCAGCCAGACAAAGACTCGCCGCAGCGTTATCCTTGCCCAGGCGACCGACAGGCCGCTGATGGCGACCAGTGCTCCGAGTGTCCACCAAGGTTCGCCGGGATCTCCGTCCAATGCGCGAAGGGCCAACAACACCGTCGCGATTCCCAGTGCGATCGACGAGCGTTCCGCGGTTCGCTGGCTGGGCAGCTTCGTCATCACCCGTTGGACACTGCCGATGCAGACCACGGGGAAGCTGCATGCCGCCACCGCATACCCAACGAGCAGTGTGTGAAAGCTCAACCAGTTGCCCGTGTCGGCGTGGGACACACTGAGCGCTACGAGCGACACCAAGACAGCTACCACGAGTCCTGCTGAACTCAGCAACGCGGTCCACCCGTTCCGCCACGCTAAAGTTCCCAGTGTGGCCATTGCTAATATCAATGTGGCCCACGCGGCAACTCCGCCGGTGGCCGGTATCCACGACAACAGCTCGGGACGGATCGCAACCGCACACACGCCCGCGGCAATTGGCAACACGCACAACGTCGTCGCGATTACAAGCTGCGAAACCAACAGCAAGGGCAGTGTTTTGGAAGACAAGGCACGAACAGACAACGGCATCTCGGCCTGTCCTTGAAGCCGACGATGCCACGCAAGCACGATCAGCCACACGACTGCCCCGCCGAACATCAGGCCGCTGTTGAGCTGAATCAACTGTACCCAAGCCAGCGCATCGAGCGTTCGCTCGCTGTCCACGAACCCGATCAGCACGGCAAGCGTGGCCAGAGAGCACAGCGACAAGCACGCACCAAACGCATAGCGGCTCGACCGCTCACGAATCGCGTGCCCAACGAATGCCAAGGCAATCACCACCAGCGGCACGCCGTAGGAAACTGGCACGCCAATCGTATGAAACCAAGTCCCTGGTTCCGCTCCCACGATGGGAAATGCTTGCAGCGCTTCCGCAACGGCAAACACACAGGCGATTGCCAGCGGCGCGGTGCCCAATACGCACAACGCTCGTACAGCATGATGCCCTGCCGTGGCAAGCAATAACGAAATGCGATTTCCCGTCGCGCGTCTTATCACCGCGAGTGATGCGTTGCGGCCCAGCAATTCGAGCGACGCCGCGGCGAGCATCGAGAGCAAGAGCCAGCCGAGGAAACACACAATCTGGATTTCGATGTTGACGGCAATTCCGGCCTTCCAGATGGCCGCCACCGCCACATACCCAGCCATCGCCAGATACGTCGCGGCGACGATGCTAATCACGATGGCGTGCGCATAAAACGTTCCGCTCGCCGGCAAAATGTCGCGGCCAGATGTGGCGATTCCCAATCGAGTTCCCCAACGGGCAAACGCCTGGCGCCAAGCGATTGCCGCGGAGGCGACAAGGAAATAGCCCGTCAGAAGCCACCGTAATGCAGACGCCACCGAGACATCGGATTCCCAGCCCGTGGCAAGCAAGAAACAACCCAGTGCCGCCACGCATGCAACCCCCAGGCTCCGTAGCACCGGGCGACTCTCTTTCATCCCCGCGAGTAAGGCCACACTCACCGCGACAAACAGAATCCACGCGCCACGGCCAGCCGCGTGTTGGTGTGGCATCCCTGGTATCTCGAAGGCCGAGACCGCTGGTAGAACTCTCGCCGCCGCTTCGGCCGATACGACCGCGAGTTCTTGTGCCACGCCAGGCAGCACCGAATAGATCGACAACAGTGCGAAGACTGACAATGCAGCCAGTTCGCAGACACGGTCGACCGCTGACCACGCAGGGTGCAAGAGATGGCGCCAAGCCGAAGGCCACCCCAAGCGTTGCGTCTCGACGGAGTCGTGTTCTATGTTGCCTCGCCATGGGAGCGCCACACGAACACCTATCCACAATGCGGCGAAGATCGACAGGGCGATGCTCTGTGCTTGCAAAAACCAAGGATCGAGCCATGGGTAGGTGGCTTCGACGTACCACGCGCGCCCCGCCAACACGGCCGTCACACCACAACCCATGGCGGCAACCAATGCCAGTTGAAAGCCTGCGAACAGTTGGACCGAGACCAGCTCGAGCGAGATTGCCAGCCAGACCAAAGCGATCCAGAGCAGGTATCCGCTCATCACGTCCCAATCGAGTCGATCAGCGGCGGCAGCAAACGACACCACCGCGATGAAAGACGTCACAAGCCCCGATCGAACCAATGCCAGGGCCACCACGGGACGATCGTCGTTCAGCAACCGCCTGACGACGATGCCGGCTACCGTCATCATGCTGGCGTGCAGCAACAGCGCGGCGGTCCAAGGTGCGTCCAACGGAAGCGATTCCGCAAAGCGGAAGAGGATGGCTTGAAGGCACGCCGCCAGCACCAGCCCCGATGCTGGCCATGCGATCGCTCTACGGCCACTTTGCACGGCTGCCGCGACTGCAATCACCGCAAACAAGGCATAGGTCCACGTAACGCCATACGGATCGCCCTCGCGCGCGAATCCGAACAGGGTCACCAAGAGCAAGCTGACTGCCGCCGCAAGCGCTGCGCCAATCGCCCACCACATCGCATCCGCATGGCGAGCTGCGCGTTTGCAGGAGGCGGCCACCGCCAGAAACACGCCAACCAACGGAACCAGGACGTTTCCGGTAACGGCCGAAAATAGCGCGTCGATCATCGGCTCGGCATCCGTCAGATACCACGAAAGGTCGCCCCGAAATAAGTGGAAACCAATCGGCCAAGCCACCATCAGGCAGGCGGCCCCGGGAAGATGTGCCGCCGGAATTTCGTAGCGCCATGCGACGGCAAAGAAAATCGTCGCAGTCATCAGCGTCGTCGGCAACAGCGTCGCCGGATCAGGCCATGCAAGGATCACGGCTGCCGCCATCACAATCGCGCCGAACACGCCCACCGCCATGCCCGCGGTTTGCACGCCGCTGAGACCGGGTGCGGACAGCCGCCGCCACGACCAGATTCCAGTCGCCAGCGCGGGTGCGCCGAAGATCGTAATCATGGGCGATAGATATTGAAGTGTCGGTAAAAATTCTCCCGACTTGTACACCAACAGCGCCAACGGCAGCACGACCGCGTAGCTAACCAGGCCAAGCAGTACAAAGAACCGATGGATCGATTCTTCGGTAATCTCTTCGCTGCGGCGAATGCGGCCCAATGCCGTGATCGCCACGCCGACATAGACACCCAACGGGACGGACGCCAGTCCGTATGCCACCCCTGTCGCCGCCGACTCCCCCATGAAACGGCGCGTGATCAGTTGCATCAGCGACGGCACCATGACGCCCAACGCCACCAGCCACGAAGCGTTCGGCACCAGCATTCGCGCGGCGGCGAAGGTTAACCCCGAAAAAATCACTATCGAGAACCCTTCGCCCGCCAGCGAGAGCAGATCACTCGGCGGAGCACGATCGGTAAACGCCGCGATGGCCAAGAAATTCAGCGGAACCAACAACACGGAGATGATCAACAGTCCTCGGCTGGTCGTACGGATTTTCCAGCGGCGGTCCGTTAAGAAACCGACGCCGAACAGCGCGGCCGAAACGCCGTTGAAAAGGCCGAACTTCAGCAGCGGTCGATCCGCAATCTCTGACCAGAAACTGATCGCCAGTGCGATCGAGAAGCAGACGATCAGTAGACCACCGACTAGCTCACCCCAACGGATGTTCTTTTCTTCCAAGAACGCCGCCAGGAACGGAACCAGCGCCTGACGCCCCTTCTTCGAGGGCGACGCCGTGCCAGATGGTTGTGCCGTGAGCTGGTCGAAATATTGGTGGATGCGATCAGGCGCGGCTTCCGGTTCCGAAGAAGACGCGACGGGGTGATCCGCGACTGGTTCCTGCACCGTTGGCTCGTCAACCGTTTCAGCAAAGACAACCTCTTCCTCCACTTCGACATCTTGCACGTCCTGTGCAATCTCGTCCTGATCGAGGGTATGCTGATCAGGAATCGCTTGCGGCGCTGCCTCGGCGACGGCTGTCGTTTCGGTGGCTGCCGCTTCAGTTAAGGTTTTCCGCAGTGCCGCGGAGGCTTCTTGGTGTCGTTCGTCGCGAAGAAATCCTAAGCTGCGATAACGGTCTAACTGATGTTGAATTGCCAGATAGACGCGTTGGCTTCGCTCTCCGCCAGGCATGATCGCCGGCCAATCGCAGACGGCACAGTGATCTCGGTGCTCATCGAGAGGGGTGTGGCAGCGGGGACAGGCTTTTCCGCGACGTCCGGCGGCAGCTTCCGCGCGGGCGCGATTGATCCGCACAACGATCGCGACCACGATCGATGCGAAGACGCCAATACAGATGAATCCAAGGAACTGATCCACTCAATGTGTCCTGTGGTGCAATGGGCCACGATGCGGCTGCGGCGGAATACGTTGGCTCAAAACAACTGCCATTTGTTCTGTAAGTAACGGTTATAGAGTCATGTTTCGTTGCGATTTCGACCGGGAGAATATGTTGTTATGAACCAGACGGTTCATGGCTAAGAAAGTGTTGCACGAACGGCGCCGGGAGGTTCTGGCAGTCTTGTGGAGCATCATCCTGGGGAACGTGAAAACGACCAGGAATAAACTCGCAAGATGTGTCAGGAAAGGCAGTTATACGCAGGCGGCAACTCCGCTTTGGCTCACACAGCGGGTATGGCGATCTCGACAACATTTCTGACCTCGCTGATCGGAGTCCGGTTATTCGTCTTCTGCCCTAGATACACCGGCTCGGCAGCGCGGAGGATATAACGCGAAATCATGCGATTCTTGAGAAATCGCGGGCCCTGGGGCTGGTAGCGGGCAGAAGCAGAACGTCTCGTACACCGAAGCATCGGGAACGCTTATCGATTTCCCAGTCGCTCGATGCGTGCGACCAGTCGTCGCTCTTCGTTCTCGTCTTTGCGCATCCGTGCCAGCCGCACGGCTTTCCAAAGCGTTTCGGCGGCCGATGCGAAGTCGCCCGTCTCGACCTGTGCCGCCGACAAGGCATTGAGATAGCGAATGTTCGTGTTGTCGACCGCTGCACTCGCAGCGTGAGCCAACCGAAGGGCTTCATCGCCGTTGCGCAATGTCGATGGCTTGGCGGTCGCCAGCAGCAGGGCCAGTTCGGCTGCGATCGCAGGTTGTCCATCGCTTCGCCGCAACGCCTCACGAAGATGGACGATTGCTTGTTCGTCCTTATCGTCCGTGGCAAGCACACGACCTAACATCCAATGCGCCTCGGGCGAATCGGGTTCAATCTCCAAGAGCCGTTGCGATGCGCCTAGCAATAGCCCTCGATCGACTTCGATTTCGCCGTGACGACACAAGAAGGCGATCAGCTTGCGTAAACTGCTCTTCGCGGCTTCGGTGCGTGGGGCCATTTCGAGCACCCGTTGATATTCGGAGGCCGCGCGACTGTACTCCTTGCGATGTTGTAATACGGCGGCAATGAGCAGATGGGGCGCGACCCAGGTGGCACGCTGCGATGCGGCGATGCGAGCCTCGCGTTCGGCCTCGCGAAAGCGACCGCGATTGTAAAGCACCTGCGCGAAGCGATACCGTGCCTCCGCGATATTGGGGTTCGACCGCACTTGCTCCAATGCCTGCACAATTCGGCTATCGATTTGCGCGATCTGTTGGGCAAGCTTCGCGGCCTCGGCGGCAAAGCGTTCCTTTCCCAAAGGCGTGGCCAATACCCGACGGTAATGTTCCATCGCCACGTCAAGCTGCTTCTGTTGAGTGAGAACCCGGGCCAGTGCCACACGCGATTCGATGCGATCGGGGCGCAACACCACGGATCGCGTCAACGCCTGTTCCGAGTCAACCCATTGTTTCGTAACGCCAAGGGCGACGCCCAGTCGATGGTTGGCCAGCGCGACGCCTGGTTTGTAGGCCACGGCGATACGGAGATGCGTGATCGCTTCATCCATGCGATTCTGCTGCTGGCGAACGCGTCCCAAACCGGCATGCGCGCGGTAATTCTCGGAAGTGACCGCGAGCGCGTGGGTAAACAGCGATTCGTTGTCTCGCCATGTATCCACCTGGCGGATCGTTAGCGGAATACAAACCGCAATGACCGCGACTCCCAGGACAATCACAACTCGCCGGGCCATCGCGCTGGACTTGCCGATCGCCACTCCAAGCCAGGCCACAATGATCGCCGGTCCGATCAGCGCCGCGTACATATAACGGTCGGCTCGAGCCTGCTCGCCGACTTGAACAATGCCGATCACGGGAACCAGCGTGATGACGAACCATAGCCACCCCACCATGACGAACGGCGCCCGGCGAACAAGCAAAGCGGCGCAAGCCGATAACGACGCCAGGACCAGGATGGCGGCGGCAACCACTAGCCATTGCCAAAGGGTCTGCCACTGGATTTCGTGCTTCGGATAGAAATAGGCCAGATTCGCCGGCCACAACAAGTCGCGCAGGTACGCAACGTAGGCGATCGCGGCGTTGCCGATTCGGAATGGCAGGGGCCATTGTTCGAGCGTGGCGACCGCTCCACTGCCGCTTTGCATTTTGATCGTTAGCAAGCTGGAAATGGCGGACAGCGCGAGCAAGGGAATCTTCTCTGCCGCCAGATATGCAAGTTGCCACGGTCCATTGAAGGCCGGCAGATAGCGACGCAGCGGCCAATAGTCCAACACCAGCAGCAGCACAGGCAACGTGACCAACATCGGTTTCGCCATCAGGCCCAGGGCCAGCGTTCCCATTACGAGTACATAACGCCACCAGCCGCTGCGGCGAACGTACCAGGTGTATGCCAGAAGAGTGAGGATCAAGAAGAAGGTACTCAGCACATCTTTTCGTTCGGAGACCCACGCTACCGATTCGACATGGAGAGGATGCACGGCAAACAGCGCCGCCACGAATGCACTGGCCCAGCGCTCGCGAGTCATCCACCGCAGCACAACGAACAACAGCGCCGAATTGAGGCAGTGCAGACCGAGATTCATCCAATGATGCGAACCGGAGTCGATGCCAAACAGTTGGCAGTCGATCATATGCGAGACCCAGGTGAGCGGATGCCAGTTGCCGGCATATCCGGTGGTGAATGCCCATCGCAAACCGTCGAGCGTTAGGCCGTCGTGGATCATCCGGTTGTTGACGATATAGGTCGGATCGTCGAAATCGACGAACGCATGCCCCCCCACCGCCGCATAACAGGCGATCGTCAGCAGAAGTAATGCTACGACAACGGCCATGTCGAGCGCTGCATTGCGGTGCTTTGACGTCATCGAGGTGACCAGATTAGCCGGATGCGAGGAAGGGGGTCGTCGGTGGTGATGCCCACGTATTCGATTCTAGCTGGCAAGCCGGCAGCGAAGGAAGTAGTTTGGCCACGCGTCGTGTCGTTGTGTCGTCGTGTTAAAATAGATCCACGACGTAGAAACATACCACAACGGCACGAAGGCACGACGAACAGAAAAACACGGGTGTTTGAAGCCATTCCAAATGGCTTTGTGAGACAGACGTCTCACTACGTAAGGCGTTGAGATGAGAACAGATCGTCGAAGAGGTTTATTTTGAAGAATACCACGCTCGGAATGATCATCGTCGCCTGCCTGCCTACTGTTGCGGCAAGGTGCCAGGACATTGACGACCTTGCCGGGGCAAGCCAGCCTGTGATTCAACTGCGACTCAAGCAAGACGGACAATATAAACGAGTCCATCAACTCGCGATTCGCTTGATCCTGTTAGATCGCTTCGACGAAGCTCGATCGATTCTGGATGGCTTCGTCAAGGAGCATCCCGACGATGCGGAGTCGTACTTCGTACTTGGAATTCTCCACGCGCAAACGGACAAGCTTGACAAGTCCGTGGCGGCGTTTCAAACGTCGATCGAATTGGGGCTGCCCCGGGGGCGGATTCTTGCCGGCCCCCGCTCATTGATGAAACCCCTGGCGA
This sequence comes from uncultured Planctomycetaceae bacterium, assembly GCA_964576465.1. GTDB lineage: Bacteria > Planctomycetota > Planctomycetia > Pirellulales > JAEUIK01 > CAZNXE01. Next base: position 14,792 of record CAZNXE010000022.1, on the reverse strand, counting down.
ATCATGAATTCTATCGCAAGCTGCTGGCTGCTCATGCCAAGGTTCCCGTACATGGCCCGTTGGTTGGCGATGTGACCGATTCCACGGCGTCGATTTGGTTTCGTACGGCCGAAGCATCTTCGGTGACGATCAATGTCTATCGAGCAAATGATCCCGATGTGATCCACAAGTTCGGTCCCATCTCCTCGAACAAACAAAACGACTTTACCGCGGTGGTTCGTATCGACAAGCTGAAGCCAGATACCGTCTACGACTACAGCATTGGCACGGGCCCGCTCCTTCGCGAGCCGCACTGGCGATTCAAGACATTTCCCAAGGTCGGACAGGCGGCGAAGTTTACAATCGCTTTCGGTGGCGGGGCCGGTTTTGTTCCCAGCAACGAACACATGTGGAACACCATCGCGTCGTTCGATCCGCTAGCTCTGCTGCTGTTGGGGGATAATGTCTACATCGACGATCCTGAGTCGCCCCTCATGCAGCGATACACCTACTATCGCCGCCAATCGCGTAGCGAATGGAAGCATCTGACCGCACAGACGGGCGTGTTTACGATTTGGGATGACCACGATTTCAGCACCAACGATTCTTGGGGAGGGCCGTCCGTCGATCAACCGCTCTGGAAGCGGCAAAGCGTATGGCCTATCTTTCGCGAGAACTGGGCCAACCCCGCATACGCTGGCGGGGAGGAACAGCCGGGATGTTGGTATCGCTTTTCGATGGGCGACGTCGACTTCTTCATGCTCGATTGCCGCTACTACCGGACGGATCCCAAATCGGCTGCGGCATCAATGCTTGGCCCGGTACAGTTGAAGTGGCTCAAGGAGAATCTGCATGAGAGCCATGGCACGTTCAAAGTTATTTGCTCGTCGGTGCCGTGGAATTTTCGCACCAAGGGCGATAGCCTCGACACATGGAACGGATTTCCCGATGAACGGGAAGTGATCTTCTCATTCCTCGAAGAACAACAAATCGAGGGCGTTATCCTTCTGTCCGCCGATCGCCATCGTTCCGACGCTTGGCAAATCCATCGGCCAGACGGATACGACCTTTTTGAATTCAACTCATCGCGGCTGACCAACCAACACGTCCATCCGACCATGGAGAAACAGGGAGCCTTATTCTCTTACAACAAAAAACAGTCGTTCGGCCTAGTCACGTTCGACACGACCGCTGCCGATGCGATGGTCCGCTACGACGTGATCTCGATTGATGGCGAAACCGTGCATTCGCTCCCACTGCGACGCAGCCAGTTGCAGCGTCGCTAAGCAGCCGTGTCGCAAGACAAGAGGGTCGGTTTGTTGAGGCCTCCGATCGTTTCTGATATCAACCCCAACCCGTACCACGGCGACTTGCCTGCCTTGGCAGTCGTTGTCATCCAGTAAAACGCTATAGTATGGTCACCCCCCAGAGGCTGCATTCCCAGATACTTCTTACCGTTTGATCGAAGGGCGGGACTCACCGGGCGAGACTGAATGAACCCGGGCGATGGCAGATTCCTCCTGAAAGGCGATACATGATCCGCGGCGCGTTGAAGAACCCCTATCTAGTCGTGGTGTTGGTGCTGATGGTGTTTGTCATCGGCATGGTGAGTTTCGCGCGTCTCCCAGCCGATCTGCTGCCAACGTTCAAGACCTCGGCCGTTCAGATTGTCACCTTTTATCCCGGCATGCCGCCGGAGGTGATGGAACAGGACATCATGAGCCGCCTGCAGCGGTGGACCGGCCAATCGTCCGGCATCGAGCACCAAGAGGCCAAGGCGATGCAGGGGGTTTGCATCGTGAAAGACTTCTTCCACGAAAACATCAGCCAAGCCGAGGCGGTTTCTCAGGTGAGCATGTACGCCATGAGCGACATGTTCTATCTGCCGCCAGGTACGATTCCGCCCATGGTGATGCCGTTCGATCCCACGGCAAGCGTGCCACTGTGCTTGGTCACGGTGTCGAACCCCGACATGAACGATTCGGAACTGTACGACATTGCCTACAAGAACCTCCGCAATAATCTGCAATCGATCTCGGGCGTGATCGCACCGGCGGTCAACGGTGGCACGCTGCGACGAATCCTCGCGTATGTCGATCCCGACAAACTGCGGGCTTACAACCTCACGAT
>CAZNXE010000022.1:2706-12666 GCA_964576465.1 uncultured Planctomycetaceae bacterium | reverse complement strand
AGTCCACGCCGCGCTACGCTTGCAGAATGTGTTGATTCCGGCCGGGAGTGCCAAGATTCAGGACAAAGAGTTCTACATCTACACCAACGCCATTCCCGATCAGGTCTCACTGCTCAACGACGCGCCGGTCAAGATGGGCCCCAACGGCGAGCCGATCCTGTTTAGCGACATCGGCGAAGTGCAGGACACGCGGCAGATTCAATCGAACATTGTCCGCGTGAACGGTCGTCCGCTGGTCTATGTGCCGGTGTATCGGCAGCCAGGCTCGAACACGATTGAGATCGTCGACAGCATCCATAGCAAGCTCGGCGAAATCCTCAACCGCCTTAAAGAGGAACGTCGTCGCCCCGACGGCAGCGACGATCCACAAATGGTCAATCTCACGCTCGACGTGGTGATGGACCAATCCGTCAAGGTCCGCGAAAGCGTGAACGCACTATGGGTCGCAGGCCTGCTGGGTGCCTTTTTTGCCGGTGCCGTGGTATTCCTGTTCCTTCGCAATTGGCGATCCACCGTTGTGATTGTGCTGGCGATTCCCATCTCAATTCTCACCTCGTTGATCGGTCTTTACTTCACGGGCAACACAATCAACGCCATGACGCTCGGTGGACTGGCGCTGGCCGTGGGCATCTTGATCGACCAAGCCATCGTGGTGATCGACAACATCGAGCGGCACAGGCACATGAAAAAAGGGCCGCTGCAAGCATCGTGGGAAGGCACCCGAGAAGTAGCGATGCCGCTGTTCGTTTCAACCGTAACTTTCATCGTCATCTTCTTTCCGGTCATTTTCCTGTCGGGGTTGGCGAAGTATCTCTTTACTCCGCTGGCGATGGCGGTGTTGTTCGCCGTGATTGCTTCTTATCTAATCGCGATCTTTTTCGTTCCCGTGGCGGCCGCCAAGTTCATGCAAGGCAAGACCTCGTCCACCACGAAGAGTCCGGATACCGACGACGACGGTAACCCAAAACTAAACTGGCTCGTGGGCGGTTATCGCGTGCTGCTACTGCGTACGCTGCAACGGAAGCGAACGGTGATTGCCGTGTCGATCCTGTTGTTCATCGGCGCGGTGGCCATCATGTCGCAAACCGGCCGTGAGTTGTTCCCACCGGTCGACTCCGGGCAGTTCACCATCTATGTCCGGGCTCCGTCGGGCACGCGAATCGAAGTTTCCGAACAGATCATCACGCAGATCGAGGGAGTGATCGTCGACGAAATCGGCGACCCCGCGCCAGACAATCCCTCGAAGGAGACGGTCTATGCGATCACCAAACAGAAATACGCCGGTGGAGAGGACCGCACACTCACGACCGACGAAGTTGCCCGAGCGAGGCAAGACTCGGATTGTCAGATATTGATTTCGAACATCGGCGTGTTGATGGACTGGCCAGCCGCCTACACGCCCAACACCGGCCCGATGGATTCGTTTGTACTTGTGCAACTGGCCGGCAAGAGCGGCAAGAGCGTGTTTGAATATGTTTCCGTGCTTCGCGAGCGTCTGAATCGTGAATTCCCCGACGTCGACTTTGCCTTCGACACGGGCGGCATCTTGACCGCCGCGCTCAATATGGGCGAACCTTCGCCCATCCATTTCCAGGTGACTGGCTACACGCTCGATACGGCACACGCGATCGCCGATGAACTCGTGAAAACCATTAGTAACGTCGAAGGCGCCATTGATGTCCGCATTGCCCAACGAATCGACTATCCGATGATCCGCGTGGAGATCGATCGTGTTGCCGCCGCCGATCGAGGCGTGACGCCCGACCATGTGATGAAGTGCCTGGTGAGTTCCACAAACAGTTCGATCAACTTCGACCCGGCGTTTTGGATCGACCCCAAGAATGGCAATCACTACTTCCTTGGCACCCAGTATTACGAAGAGAAGATCAACTCGCTCGATACGCTCCGCTACATCCCGGTCAAAGGCAGCGGTGATGAACCAATGGTCTACCTGGGCGACGTGGCGAAGATTGTCACGAATGTGATGGGGCCGTCGGTCATTAACCATCGCAACATCACCCGGGTGACCGACGTATTCGCCAACGTACTGCCTGGCTATGACATGGGGTCGGTGGTCTCACGTATCGAACGTGAACTTACCCAGCCCGACCACCCATTGAAGCTCACGCCGATCAAGGACTCTCGGTCCGCCGCGTCTCGCTATCCACAATGGTTGCAGCAGATCCTCCGCTCGGTCGGGCTGAACCAGCCGACAAAGTTCGCCATCGGGGGCGAGGGGTTCAAGGGTTTCACGATGGAAGTACAGGGAGAGATCCGCTCGATGCGCGATTCGTTTGTCGACTTCGCGCTGGGGTTGGTCATGGCGACCGCGCTGGTCTATCTGGTGATGGTTGGTCAGTTCCGCTCGTTCCTCGATCCCTTCATCGTCATGGTCACCATTCCGTTAGGCTTCATCGGAGTGGCGTTGATCTTGTTCTTGACCGGCACCCGATTGAATATCCAATCGTTCATGGGCATCATCATGATGATCGGCATTGTTGTTGAGTACACGATTGTCCTGCTGGACTTTGCCAACCATCGGCTGTCTGAAGGCGCCGACGTGCAAACGGCGATTGTCGACGCGGCGATTGTACGCTTCCGACCGATCTTAATGACGTCGGTCACGACCATCTTGGCACTCACGCCGATGGCGATCGGTTTGGCAGGGGGCGAAGCCGATGTGCCGCTGGCTCGTACGATTGTCGGTGGCGTGATCGCGGCAACGCTGCTCCCCAAGTTTGTCGTGCCTTGTTTATACGTACTGGTTAAACGGCAACCGAAAAGCTCAGTCGACGCCGAGACTGGCTGGGCGTGAACGACCCTCGCCGCAATTGGCGATCAACAGTCTTATGGAGACTGATACCGTGCAAAGACAAATACCGATCTTTCTGGGCATCGCCGCACTTGTGGCGATGGGAACGCAGGGATGTCGACCAGCGGAAAACGATGCACCGCCCAAGGCAGCCGCCACCGTGTCTGCGCCCTCAATCGATGTCTTCACCGTCGCGGGCCGTCCCTATGTGGAAAAGGTCGATCTGCCCGGGGCATCGGTCCACGGTTTTGAAACGACCAAGATCATGTCGAAGGTCAGCGGCTATGTCGAATCCATCGGCGTGATTAACGGAGAAGAAGTCGACATTGGCGCCTCCGTCAAGGCCGGCGATGTGCTGGCCGTACTCGAAATTCCCGAAATGCGCGATGAACTCAATGAGAAACAGGCGCTGGTGCAACAAGCAAAAAGCGAAGTCGATCAGTCCGATGCAAATATCCGTCAGGCCGAAGCGAATCTCGGACGTCGTCGCGCCGGCGTCGACGAAGCGGTTGCCCGTCTTGATGAAAAGAAGGCCCTACTCAAGTTCCGGCAGACCGAAGAAGCTCGCTATGAAGACCTCGTTAACAACGACGCGGCACGGCCCGACTTGCTCGACGAAGCAACGTTTCAACGCGCCGCCGCCGAGGCTGCCTTGCGGACGGGCCAAGCCGCGATCGAAACGGCCAAGTCTGACGTGGTTGCCGCCGAAGCGAATGTCGCCAAAGCGATGGCCGACAAACAAAGCGCCCTGGCACACGTCCAAGTCGCCGAGGCAGCGCTGGGGCACGTAGAAACGCTCGCCAACTACGCCACGATTCGCGCGCCGTTCGCCGGCGTGATCGCCCGACGCATGGTCGATCACGGTGCGTTCGTGCGGCCAGCGACCAACTCCGTGGCCCAACCGTTGTTTGAGATCACACGCAACGACAAAGTCCGCATTGTCGCCTCGGTGCCGGTGGCCAAAGCACCACAGGTGAAACTAGACCAAGACGTGGTCTGCCACACCATCGGTGGTTTGCCCGGCGTCCGCATCGCCGCCAAGGTAACTCGCTCGACGGTCGTGCTCGATCACGAATCGCGGATGTTGCGGATCGACGTCCATTGCACCAATCCCCTCGACGTAATGGAAACCGATCGACAAGTGAACCTGCAACCAGGCATGTTCTGCACGGTGACCGTCACACTCCGGCACTGGGATGAATTGCCCGTGGTCCCCACTTCGGCGGTTGCCAGCGACGAGTATGGCAATCCGTACGTCATGGTCGTCGAATCAGGTCTCTGCCGTCGTCAGAACGTTACCATCGCCTTCGACGATGCGATCGAAGTTGGCCTCAGCAGCGGCATCGAGGTCGGAGCCATTCTCGTCCAGCGTGACATCGCCAGTTTGGCCGAAGGTCAAGAAGTCCTCTTCATAGAGGATTGATCCGCTAGGGCGAGCGGCGAATGAGAATATCCCAAGGGGACGCGTGAGCGAGGGACCAACCGGTAATACACTGCGCTCGCTCACGCGTCGGGTTGGGATTGGTATATTCTCATTCGCCGCACGCTAAATGAACGGCCGGCTGTAACGAATTAACCGGCTATTCCATGATTTTCGCCTGTGGCGATCGTGCGGCGAGAGTCGATCACAAGGAATATGCCATCTCGCCGCAAGAAAACGCTGCTCGATCGCAACCGAACCGCAATGCTTGCGGTGCTAGCTGCATGCGCATGTTTTTCATCGGGATTGCGTGCTGAGCCCATTGCCGCACCGCACCGTTTTCTTGCACCCGATGCCCGACCCATTGCGGTGGCTTCCCAGTCGTCGGCCTCCGCGGCAGCCGTGGTCACAAGACTGCCGGTACCTTCGTCAGTTCAGCCAGTGGCACATGTGCGAGCAGCAGTGGTAAGCGGCCCCATTGCTGATCGCCGCACAAACGCGGAATCGGTGCCATCGCCGCCCGGTCGAGCAGCCCTTAACGGCAGCTTGCTACCGCCACCAGAAAACAGCTTTCCGATCGATCTGCCCACGGTCTTGCATCTGGCTGGGGCGAACAATTTGCAGATTGCCTTGGCCGTGGAACAAGTCCGTGAGGCATACGCCCAACTACAGGCTGCGCGTGTCTTGTGGATCCCGTCAATCGTCGCTGGCGTGGGCTACAACAAACACGATGGCCGCATCCAAAATACCGAGGGTGACGTGATCGAGGTAAGCCGCAACTCGCTGTTCACCGGAGGTGGCCCGGTGATCAGCGGTTCGCCGCTCACGGGTGGAGCGGGCGGACCGGCGCGATTTTTCACCGACCTTTCCGTGGTAGACGTGCTGTTCGAGCCCCTGGTGGCGAGACAATCGGTTCGCCAAGCGTCGATGTCGCGCGCCGTCACATTCAACGACACATTGTTCCAAGCGAGTGTGACCTACCTGGCTTTGGTGCAGGCCGCGGCCTACAGTGGCATTGCCGCTGAAGCGGTCACCAATGCCCAACAGCTTGCGCACCTGACCGAACAATTCGCCAGGGCGGGCACCGGCCTGGAAGCCGATCACCAGCGCGCCCTGGCCAATGTCGCTGCACGGCGGCAGCAACTACTTCATAGCCAAGAACGTATCTATGTAGTCTCGGCAGAACTAGCACGCCAATTGCGGCTCGATCCCCGCGTGGTGTTGTTCCCCGTCGATCCTCAGCCGGCACCCATCGAACTGATCGATGGCGACCTACCGCTTGATAGTCTCATCGCTCAGGGCGTGAGCAGCCGTCCCGAGGGAGCCAAGAATCGCGCGATCGTTGCCGAAACGGCCTACCGCGTTCGTCAAGAAAATATACGCCCTTGGTTGCCACATCTGTACGTCGGCCTCAGCGGCGGCGGTTTTGGTGGCGGGCAGAGTTCCTTTCTGGGTAATTTTAGCGACCGCACCGATTTCGATGCCGTGGCCACATGGGAAATGCGGAATGCCGGATTAGGCAATCGTGCATTACAACGCCAGCGCGCCAGCCAGAATCGCCAAGCGCGGCTTACTTCTGCTCAAATCCGAGACGCCGTCGCCGCCGAGGTGAGCCAAGCATTTCATCAAGTGCGATTTCGCCGCGATCAGATCGAGATCACGCGCGTCCAAGTGCGGGCAGCAGCTGCAGCATTGGAGCTGAACTTTCGGGGCATTCGCGGAGGAGAACTCCGCGCGATCGAGGCACAGCAGGCTATCGAGGCGATCGCCTCAGCCCGACGCGGTTACATCGAAGCCGTGGTGTCCTACGACCAGGCTCAATTCGAGCTGCTTCATGCCATCGGTCAACCTGCCTACGCTCCCGGCACCGTCGGCGAAACATCCGCCGTTCCCGTGGCGAACTAGTCTGATGAGACTCCCCAGCGACCGTTGAGGTTCCTCTGCGCTCGTTCCGCTATCAATCAATCGCAATCAACGCTCTCGCAACCGTCATACGTGATAGAAGAATTGTAGGGTGGGAGGTTCTGTCGGCACAGCGAGCGAACCACTTCGATTTGCTCCGCCGCCGACAGGTTCACCCACCATTCGGTCCGGCCCAAAGGTGGTGGGTAAACCTGCTGGCGAATTGAGCTTGTGCAATAGCAGACGTACCATGCGCCAGCAGAACTACCCACCCTACAAAAAAATGTAACACCTAAAGGTTTCGCCTGAAGGCGAGGGTTTTAGACCCATCGTGGAGACAATCAATCGCAATCAACGCTCTCGCAACCGTCATACGTGATAGAAGTCGTGGAAAGTTCCAGCTTGCCCTAATCCCTACAATTGATCCGTCCGAATACAAAAGTGAGTCGCGAGGTTTGCGACTGAAGAAAACGCGTTACAAAAAGCTGCATTGTGAATGGGGGGAACACGCAATGAAAAGCGTTCTGAGGATACGTAGTAGTTGGCCCGTCCTGGCGTTCGCGCTTCTTTGCGGCACCGGGTGTGCGGCGTTTCCTGGAGGAAAGACGGCGCAACAACCGCCGCAGGCAACCTCTCAGGAAGATGCCGCGACGACAGCCTTGGCGCTCGCCGAGCTGAGCCAAATTCGGGGCGACCTCGAGGAAGCCGCCGAACATTGCCAGGTGGCGATTGGGGCCAATCCCCAGATGGCCGAAGCGTATCACAGGCTTGCGATACTCCAGGCGAAACAAGATCAATTCGAGCAATCGTTTGCCAGCTTTACCAGGGCGCTGCGTCTCTCGCCGCACGATCCAAAACTATTGAGCGATCTCGGCTACGCGCTGTACCTCGACGATCGTTTTGAAATGTCGGCCAAGGCACTGCGAAAGGCGATCCAGCTCGATCCAACGCTCAACTCGGCCAAGAACCATCTCGCAATGGTTCTCGAACAAGGCAACCTGCAAGAGGAAAGCGTTGCCCCGCAACAGTTGGCCGACTCCAAAAACGACAAGGCCTCCCTTTCAGAAACGAATGGGGCCCAGCTAGCCACAATTGATGACTCCGAAGTCGTGACCGATATGCCTCGTCTTGAAGCCGACGAGATTGTTAGCGATGCCAATGTACTCGTAGAATCCTCGCAGCAAACTTCGCCACAAGTCGTGTTGCCGCGGATTGCGCAAGAACAATCGGACGTTGTCGATGAGGTGGACCAGTCGATCGCTCATCTTCCAGAGATGTCCCCCGTTGACTCCTCAGCCGTGCAACCGGTTCAGTACTTGCAAGAGCGATCGTCGGATTCTTCGAGCGACGAATCAGATTCGTCCCACGCTGTTGATCCGGCCATCTTCTACGACTCGGTTGAAGAAGCGACACCGGAGTCGAGTTCGAATTCCGCTGCCAAGGTTCAGCCGGCCACTCATCGGGAACCTGTTGCAAGACGGCGTGGAAACCCCATGTCCGATCTGAGCGAGGCAATGAAGCTCTTGGAGGTCCGACGCGTGGGAGGTTTGAGCCAAACCTCCGAACAGACAACTGCCGAGATCGCAAGGGAGAGTGAACCGAATGACGCACCTCACCTCATCCGGTTGGATCCCGCACCTCGGTCGAGTGGACAAGACGATCGCAGTTCGTTGAATATCATCGACTAAGAAAGCGCGGCAGATAAGAACGTACCAATCACAACCCGACGCGTAAGCGAGGGAACGCAGTGTATTACCGGTTGGTCCCTCGCTCACGCGTCGGGTTGGGATATTCTCATTCGCCGCTCGACTAAGGGATCGGCTACTCGAATCCGGTGGTCACGATCGCCTTGATGTTCGCCCTGCCGCAGGTGGGTCGATTCACGATTGAAGGTTCGTTAAGGTATGGTGGTAAGCAGATGTTCAATCAGCACCTTACCTGGATAGCACCATGTCATTCCTCCTCAGTCGTTCCGCGTGGTTCTGGACGGTTGTCACCTTCGGACTAGTCGTTGCGTCCCACGGTCGCGTCCATGCGGCGGAAACTGAAGTCCACGGCAAACGCTTTCAACTGCCCGACGGTTTCGAGCTGCAACTTGTCGCCGCGCCACCTCTGATTGATCGGCCGATCTCCGCCGACTTCGACGAACAGGGAAGGCTCTATGTTACCGAGTCGAGCGGCACCAACGATGACATTCAGACGCAGTTGGTGAATCGTCCGCACCGCATCGTGCGGCTCGAAGATACCGATGGCGACGGGCGGTTCGATAAGCGAATCGTGTTCGCCGAGGACATGATGTTTCCCGAAGGCGCGATGTGGTTCCAGGGTTCGTTGTATGTCACGGCTGCCCCGAGCATCTGGAAGCTTACCGATACCACGGGCGATGGCGTTGCCGATCAGCGAGAGGAATGGTTCGCCGGCAAAACGCTAACCGGCTGCGCCAACGACCTGCACGGGCCATTCGCAGGTCCCGACGGTTGGATTTATTGGTGCAAAGGAGCGTTCGCCGAACAGACCTACCAGCGAGAGGGTCGCGAGCCGCTTGTTACTCGGGCATCACACATCTTCCGCCGTCGTCCGGAAGGCGGCGTCATCGAAGCGGTGATGACCGGCGGCATGGACAACCCGGTCGAGATTGCCTTCACCCCGGGTGGGGCGCGCATTTTCACGACGACGTTTCTTCAACATCCTGCCGGGGGTAAGCGAGACGGATTGATCCACGCCATTTACGGTGGCGTCTATGGCAAGGTTCACGCGGTGCTCGACGGACACCCCAAAACCGGACCCGTGATGCCGGTGCTCACGCACTTCGGTCCGGCGGCACCTTCAGGGCTAGCTCGATTGGCAAGCGATGAGCTTGGGGCCAACTATCGCGACAACCTGCTGGCATCGCTGTTCAACATGCACAAGGTAACCCGACATGTGCTAACACCGAATGGAGCAACGTTTGCCTCGCGAGACGAAGATTTTCTGGTTTGCGAAGACCTCGATTTTCATCCCACCGACGTCCTTGAAGATGCCGACGGCAGCGTGATCGTCGTAGATACAGGCGGCTGGTACAAACTCTGCTGTCCCTCATCGCAACTCTGGAAGCCCGATATTCTGGGGGCCATCTATCGCGTTCGCCGCACCGACGCCCATCGGGTTGAAGATCCTTGCGGAGTAGCCCTCGACTGGTCGGCGCTCGCTCCAGAGGCGTTGACGCAGCTTTTGGGAGACCCACGTCCGATCGTTCGCAAACGGGCCATCGAGCGGCTTGCAAAGCTAGACACCAAGGCGGTTTCAGCTCTGCGGCACACGGTCGAGACGTCGACTAATCCAAATGCTCGCCGCAACGGGGTCTGGGCTTTAACCCGCATCGATGGTCGAGACGCACGTGCCGCCGTACGCGTGGCACTCGCCGATCACGATGCGGTGGTCCGCCAAGCTGCCCTGCATTCGGTCAGCCTGCGACGGGACACAGCGGCGACACCACGGTTGATTGAGTTGCTGACGAGCGATTCGCATCACAATCGTCAGGGGGCCGCCGAAGCCCTTGGGCGATTTGGAGATCCAAAGGCCGTGGCCGAACTCTTTGCCGCGGTGGGCTCCGACGACGGCCGTGTGGTGGAACATGCACTCATCTTTGCCATGATTGAAATCGGTGATGCCGAGCAAGTGCGACTCAGGCTTCTCGACGGGACCCCGTATCAGCAAAAAGCCGCGATGGTCGCACTGGATCAGATGCCCGGCGGCAACCTGTCTGCCGAAGACACCGTGCCGTTGCTGTCATCCGAGAGTGCAGTTCTTCGCGAAACCGCGTGGTGGATTGTCGATCACCACCAGG
>CAZNXE010000022.1:0-2696 GCA_964576465.1 uncultured Planctomycetaceae bacterium | reverse complement strand
AACGTTGGCCTCCTACTTTAGAGAGCGGCTATTCGACAACGCCCTTTCCGACGCCGAACTCGAAGCATTCCCCTCGCGAATCGCCCGGTTCGCCGGCGCGCCGACTGTACAAACGTTGCTGGCAGACGTGCTCGACGCAGATGAACTCGATGAGAATGTAAAGCGAGCTGTGCTCACCGCAATGTCTACCAGTGGGGCGCGTGGTGTCCCGGAAGTGTGGCAAGACGCCTTGCTAGGATTATTGGCTTCTCCTGCGAGTGACCTCGTCGGCGACACGGTGAACGTGATTAACTCCATCGCGGGCGACAATCTTGATGCCGCACTGGCCGAAAGTCTGCGGCGTCTTGCGGCCGATCCCAAGATCGGACCCATGGTGCGGCTCAAAGGGCTTGCTACCGTGTCGCTGAGCGACGGACTCAATCCTCAAACGTTCATCTTTCTTCGCGAATACCTCGCTGCCGACCAACCGGCGGCGATTCGCTCGCTGGCCGTCGACGCCCTATTACGGGCCAAGCTAAGCCCGAACCAACTCGATCAACTTGCCACGGCAATCTCGACCGTGGGCCCCATGGAGTTGAAGCGGTTGCTGGCTGTGTTCGAGGGAGACCGGAATCCAGAACGAGGGCTGAAACTGGTTGCTGCCTTGGAACAGTCGCCGGGAGTTTCCGCGATCGGGCCCGATCAACTCGAAGCGTGGTTAGGCAAGTTCGGAGAAACCGTCTCGGCGGCTGCCACGGAATTGTTAGGTCGCGTTCGCCTGGCAACGAAAGAAAAACGCGAAAAAGTCGAAGCGGTGCTGAGCCTGCTCGATCAAGGCGACATTCGCCGCGGACAACGGGTCTTCATGGGCACCCGTGCCTCGTGCGTGGCATGCCACGAGATGGGATATCTCGGCGGTCACATTGGCCCCGACTTGTCGCGGATCGGCGGAATTCGCTCGCCAAGAGACCTCGTCGAAGCGATTCTCTTTCCCAGCGTAAGCTTCGTCCGCAGTTACGAACCGGTGATTATCGAGACAAGCGACGGGCTCGTATTCAACGGAGTCGTTCGTGACGAGACCGACCAAGAAATCGTCTTGGTCGTCGACGCTCAGAAGACCCTTCGCATTGCACACGAGAATATAGAGGTCCGCGAGCCGAGCCAAATCTCCATTATGCCAGCCGGGCTGGACAAGCAGTTGTCGCTGCAAGAACTTGTCGATCTGGTCACGTTTCTACAAGCGGCAAGATAGATAGACGATCCCCCTGGTGCTGTTCCCAAGTCCGCCCAAAATATCGAGTCGACGTTGCCAGCCATTGGGGTAACGTGGCATACTCCGTGCGGAATCAACTGGCCCTGTGTCATCGTACGGCCAGAGGCATCACACCGAACATCGAGCAGCACCAACCATGGGCGTCATTCTCTTTGAGGACGATCGTGTTGATCATCTCTATCCGATCACTTTGAGTCGACCGGCATTCGCAATCAGTTGCGGTAGCTATCGTCTCTTCGATCTAGTGAACCGTCTTGAATTGCCCATCTCGTGTGTCGTTCGCGATCATCTGCGGGCAATCCATGAGGCCGACTTTCCAGATCATGCGACCGACCACACGTCGTCTTCCGGCAATCGCCTGTTGGTCAATGCCCGCATTGTGCCGAGGGTTGAAGTGCTTCGCACGCTTCGCGCCTTGCTCGACAAGGGAAAACCGTGCGTGGTCAAGCATGCCGGCTGTATCGCGGCGGTGCTGCTTGGTCCTAACGACCGGCTGCCGCTCATGGACCTGATTCACGAAGATCTGGGCGACTCTCTTGACAAACTGGGGCTCGATCAGCTCGACATCGATCTTCCGATGTTCGAGTATCCCCACGATGTCATCCGGCACCATCTAACTTCGATCTCGTCGAACCTCGAACAACGACTTGCCGACGGCGAATATCAGGAAGTGGCCGATGGTGTGTTTGTCGCCGACAACGCCACCCTGGGTGACTATCTGGTTACCGACACCAAAGACGGCCCGATCTTGCTGGAATCTGGAGCCACTGTTGGTCCCCACTGCTGCCTCACCGGGCCAGTACACATCGGTCCGAATGCCCGAGTGATCGAATATGCGGCCCTGAAGGACTGCGTTGCTCTTGGCCACACGACGAAGATCGGCGGCGAAATCGAGGCCTCAATCGTCGAACCTTACACCAACAAACAACACCATGGCTTCATGGGTCACAGCTATCTGGGAAGTTGGATCAACCTGGGAGCCGGCACCTGCAACAGCGATCTCAAGAACACCTATGGTCAAGTGAACATGGAGTATCCAACCGGTCGAATCGCGTCGGGGATGCAATTCCTTGGTTGCATCATGGGTGACTATGCCAAGTCGGCGATTAACACGGGCATCTTCACGGGCAAGACCATCGGCGTGTGCAGCATGCTGTACGGTTTTGTCACCACGAACGTACCCAGCTTTGTGAACTATGCCCGTTCGTTTGGGCAGGTGACCGAGACGCCGGTCGAAGTGATGGTCCACACGCAAGCCCGGATGTTCGAGCGCCGAAAGGTAACGCAGCGTCCGTGCGATATCCAGTTACTCCGCGACATGTACAGCCTCACGCGAAACGAACGGCAGATGGCGGGCGAACCGCTTTCCTTGTAGTGCATGCTGGTAAAGCGTGCGGCAGATAAGAACGTACCAATCCCAACCCGACGCGTAAGCGAGGGAACG
>CAZNXE010000021.1:0-36263 GCA_964576465.1 uncultured Planctomycetaceae bacterium | reverse complement strand
ACGGGGGCTATCACCCGATAACAACAGAGTGATTGACGCCGTGCAGAGCTGCTGGCTTGGGACGGTATGGCAGTCGAATCACCCAATAACTGAGCTCGACGGAACGACGCAGGGACACACATGGCGGATTTCGGTCCACAGATTGCCGAAGACGTGGTCGCAGCTTGCACTGCTGGTGCGGCAGAGGTTGGCGAAGCCTTTTCGCGGACTCTCGACCAACCTTTGAAGGTCGAAGTCGGAACTTCCGGCACGTTCGATGCGGCGGCACCGCCTGAGGGGTTCGATGGCGCCGCATTGCTGGTTGTCTTCACCGTGGACGATGTCGGTGCCGTGGCGGTTCTGCCCGAGAGTTCGGGTCTGCTGCCAGAGTGGGTTGCCGCGCCCGATGCCACGGGGCAAAGCAAGCTGGCGACGCTTGCTCAAGAGCTGGGGATGCTTCTCCTGCCCGAGACGGTGATTGCTAGCGACTTTCAAACCATCCGCGTCGAAAACGCGATGGAGGTGCTCACCGGCGGCAAACTGTCGGACGACGCTGCCGTCGTATCGTTGACGCTGTCGTCGGAATCAGATGCCTCGGGCACATTGAGCCTTATCTGGCCGCTGAGCGACCCCAAGTCGATTCTCGCGGCTAATCAAGCAAGCGAGGAAGCGGCGGACGTGCCGCCGGCGAAAGAAGAAACCTCGCCCGCGGCCCCGGCTCCAACTCAGCCTGTCGCCGCGGGATCGACGTCAACTCCCAACGTAAGCAGTCTCGATTCGCTGCCCGATTACGCCCGGAGCTTGTTGCGAATCAAGCTCCCCGTGACCGTAACGCTGGCTTCAAAGCAGCAGGCGGTGGAGAAGATCATGAACCTCAACCCCGGTTCGATCATCCAGTTCGACAAGTCGTGCGAGGAAATGCTCGAACTTGGTGTCGGCGATCAGAAGATCGGCGTGGGTGAGGCGGTGAAAGTCGGCGACAAGTTCGGCATTCGCATCACCTCGCTGGTGTTGCCCGACGAGCGATTCCACTCCCTGCGAGCCACGGGCTAGAGCCTCGCTCGGTTTCGATCGGCAATTCTTTGATCGATCGAGAACCTTTGCCTCGCCTTGCGCCACTACTATGATGGCCTGTTAGCGAGCCGCTTTGCATTCGACGTCCCCTTTGCGTGAAGACGATGATTGTTCTGATCGATAACTACGACTCATTCACCTACAACCTCGTGCAACGGCTCGGCGAAATCGATCCCACAATCCGCTTGGCTGTGTTTCGCAACGACCAGATCAGCTTGGACGAAATCGCCGCCAAGGAACCGACGCACCTCATCATCTCGCCAGGACCATGCACACCCCAGGAGGCGGGCATCTCGTGCGATGCAATTCTCCGCTTCGGCCCCCAGATTCCCGTGTTGGGAGTTTGCCTGGGACATCAATCGATCGCTGCCGCTCACGGGGCTCAAATCGTTCGAGCCGATCGTCTGATGCACGGCAAGACCGACATGATCCATCACGACGGGCAAGGGCTATTCGCGGGGCTCGACAATCCCTTTCAAGCCACTCGCTACCATAGCCTGATTGTGAAGCCCGATACGCTTTCCGGCGATTTCGAGGTCGCTGCCTGGTGCAACGCACCTGACGGAAGCCGCGAGATCATGGGTATCCGTCACCGGCAATTCCCGCTGCACGGCCTACAGTTCCATCCCGAGAGCTTCCTCACCCCCTGCGGAATAGAAATCCTAAAACAATTCATCCAACTCCCATCGCCGCAGAGGATCGAAAAGGTAGGTCAGGGCTCGCCCTGACAGGACAGTTGCTCTGAACACATTCCAGTTTGTTCGTGGAGTTATCGTAGTCGTAGTTCACCACGACGACACAACGGCACGACGTATTCTCGGTTGAAAATCACTCACGCCCCACTTTCAACATCTCGGTAACAGTCCGCTCCAACAGCTCCCGTCCACCGAACTTCATACCTAAGGCGCGAATCTTCTCGGTGATGATCTGATGCTTGGGCGATGGTGGGTCTCCGCTGATCTTCGCACCACTGCCGCTGAGCCTTTTGGCAACGCTGGCTACATCGTGCCGGGAGACGTAGAGGTCGTAGCAGTTGTATGCTTGGCCGGCGATGCCGTCGGCGGTTAACAACATTCCTGCCGCGCGGGCCACGTCGGAAGCGTGGACTTCTTTGCCGCCGCCGCGAACTTCGACGTCTTCCCCTCGGGCAACTTGTTGGACGAGATCAAACCACTTGCTCTGCTGGGGTGGATAGGCCAAGCCATACACGCCGGTGGGTCGGAGGGCACACACGTCATAGCCTGAACCTAATCCGTAGCTGTGTACGAACTTCTCAACGGCCGCCTTCATTGCGCCGTAGTGATGCGTCGACCACAGTGGATGGGCCTCGTCGAGTGGTCGATCGTCGAGAACAATCTCGTGGACGGCACACGTCGAAAGGAACACAAACCGCGGCACCCCAACTTCGCGGGCCGTTTCAATCAACCGTAAGCTGCCCAACAGGTTGGTTTCGATAAATCGCAGCAGATCACCCTCGCCGCCGCGAAACGCAACGCCGGGTCGGTCGAGCGCCGCATGCACAACGCCATCACAGCCCTCCAGAAGAGCGTGATACGAGGCCGGATCTCCCAGTTCGCCCGCGACCCAATCGACCGCATCGTCGGGAACTGGCATTGCCGAGCGATCGCTCCTCGGGCGATACCAGCAGCGGCAGCGATGGCCCGATTCGGTGAGATGGGCCACGATGTACCGCCCGATGAACCCCGTCGCGCCGGTTACGGCAATTTGCATCTTGGCTGCACTCCACATAAGGAAATCGTTGTTTGCATCGACTGCCTCGGTCATACTCACCCACACCGCAATGAACAAGTCCCCAAGCTACGCCAGGAGGCGTGATGATGTCGATCGATCGGCCCGTGGTAAGCGTGTGTTTGATGTTGGCTCTGACCATCGCATCGGTGAATCAGATCGCCGCTGAAGATCCGCCGTGGGTAGAAACCTTAACACGCCCGATTCTAAGGCCTGACGACACGCTGGCTGAAGTTCAGCGATTCGTGACTGGGCGGATTCCAACAGTGCCATCGTTCGATTCGGTCGAGTCGTGGGAGCAATATGCCAATCAGCTACGTCGCGATGTGCTCGACAAAGTCGTCTTTCGCGGTGAGGCGGCACATTGGCGCGATGCAAAGGTGCGTGTCGAGTGGCTCGATGAAATCGTCGGAGGCCCGGGCTACCACATACGCAAGCTGCGCTACGAGGCCCTGCCAGGGCTGTGGATTCCGGCCCTGCTGTACGAGCCGCACAACTTCGATGGCCCCTTTACGACCGACGGAAAAGTTCCGGCCGTGCTCAACGTGAATGGACATGATGGCGACGGTAAGGCGGCCGACTACAAGCAACTGCGATGTATCAATCAGGCCAAACGCGGCATGTTGGCGCTCAATGTCGAATGGCTCGGCATGGGGCAGCTGCAGGGCGACGACTACACGCACTACCGCTCGAACCAAATCGATTTGTGCGGCACCAGTGGGCTGGCACCCTTCTACTTGGCGATGTCGCGGGCGCTCGATCTCTTGCTGGAACATCCCAAGGCCGATCCCGAGCGCGTCGCCGTGGCGGGGCTCTCTGGCGGAGGGTGGCAAACCATCGTCATCAGTGCCCTCGATACGCGAGTGACCCTGGCGAACCCGGTTGCCGGCTACTCCAGCTTTCGCACACGGGCCTATCACTTTTCAGATTTGGGCGATTCCGAACAAACGCCCGTCGATTTGGCCACCGTGGCCGATTATGCACATCTCACCGCGATTCGGGCGCCAAGGCCGACTTTGCTTACCTTCAACGCCAAGGACAACTGTTGCTTTCGCGCCGACCATGCTCTGCAACCCCTGCTAGACGTCGCGGAGCCCGTCTATGAACAGTTTGGAATGCGTGACCGGCTGCGATGGCACGTGAATGACGACCCGGGCGATCATAACTTCAAGTTAGATAATCGCCAGGCGTTGTACGGCATGTTCCGCGACTTCTTCGCTCCTGGTTCTAGCGATGTTTCGGCCGAGGAGATTCCCAGCGAAGGTGAAGTGAAATCGAAAGAAGAATTGCATGTGCCGTTGCCCGAGGAAAATGAAACATTTCATTCGTTGGCCGTCGGGCTAAGCGAACATCTCCCCCGGTTGCCCGAGACGTCTTCAAGCGGCAAGCCCACCGAGCGATGGCAGAAAGAACAACGCGGGCGGCTGCGGAGTGTCCTTCACTTCCATGATTATACGGCCACGGGTGAGGAAGTCTCGTCGGCGCGCGTGGGTGATGTTCAGGCGACCACCTGGAAGATTAAACTTGACGAGGATTGGACTGTCCCGGCGGTCGAACTTGTGCCGGGGGATGTGACGGCAACGGCGATTGTGATGGCCGATGGTGGTCGGAAAGACACGATCGACCGCGTCGGCGAACTGCTCGCCACGGGGCACCGCGTGCTGGTGATCGACGTGTTTTATTTCGGCGATGCCACCATCTCGCAACGCGACTATCTATTCGCACTGCTGGTGTCCGCGGTTGGCGAACGCCCGCTGGGAATCCAAGCTAGCCAGATCGCGGCGGTAGCCCGTTGGATAAAACAACAACGCCAACAAGCCCCCGTTTTCGTAATCGCCCTTGGCCCTCGCACCAGTGCCATGGCCCTGATGGCCAGTGCCATCGAGACGGAGGCCATTGATCAATTAGAAATGCACGACTCCCTGAAGAGCCTCCACCAAGTCATCGACGAAAACTGGACCGTGCAGCAATACCCCGAGCTATTCTGCTTCGGGTTGCTGAAGGGGTTCGATTTGCAAGACGTGGCCCGGCTGGTGGAACCACGGAAGGTGGTTTCCGGTCGGTCGGCAGATGAATGACATGAGTCGAGCCCTGTTGTAATACCTTGAAATATGGGTTGCTATCTCCCATATTTCAAGGTAGTGTTTTACCATGATCCCACGGACTCAACATCTCGGTGAACTCGGGAAACGCCTCAAGAACTACCCGGTCGTTGGGATCATCGGTCCTCGCCAAATTGGTAAGACCACGCTTGCTAGGCAACTCGCGAAGCAACACAAGGGAGCCACCACTCATTTCGACCTGGAAGATGCCCGCGATCTGGCTCGCTTGAGCGACCCGGCGCTTGCCCTCGAACCGCTCCGAGGGCTCGTTATTCTCGATGAAATTCAGCGGCGACCCGAGTTGTTTCCGCTGTTGCGCGTGTTGGCCGACCGCAGGCCTATTCGAGCTCACTTTCTGGTGCTGGGCAGCGCTTCTCCCGAGATGCTCCGGCAGTCCTCCGAGACACTGGCGGGTCGCATCTCCTACTACGAACTCCCCGGTCTTTCGTTGCCGGAAGTTCAAATGAAAAACCAAGCCAAACTTTGGCTGCGGGGTGGCTTTCCCTCCTCTTACACCGCGCGCACCAACTCGGCCAGTGACCAATGGCGACGCGACTTCATCAAGGCTTTTCTAGAACGCGACCTGCCCCAGCTTGGGATTCGTACGCCTTCGTCGGTTCTGAACCGTTTCTGGTCAATGCTTGCCCACTATCACGGACAAATCTGGAACGCCGCGGAATTCGCTCGGTCGTTCGGAGTAGCAAACAAGACCGTGAACCACTATCTCGACGTCTTGAGTTCCACGTTCGTTGTCAATTCACTGCAACCTTGGCACGAGAACCTGAAGAAACGCCAAGTTAAAGCCCCCAAGGTCTACTTCGCTGACACGGGCCTACTTCATTCGCTGTTGCGTCTCACGACAATGGCAGACCTCGACTCCCATCCCAAGGTTGGTGCTTCGTGGGAAGGATTTGTCATCCATCAAATCATCCAGCAGTTGGGCATCACTCCGAGTGAGCGTTTCTTCTGGGCCACCCATGGCGGAGCCGAACTCGACCTGCTTGTCGTCCGTGGCAGAAAGCGTTGGGGATTTGAAGTAAAACGCACGACATCACCCAACATTACCCCTTCGATGCGAACCGCTCTGACCGACCTGAAACTACAGCGACTGTTCGTCATTCACGCAGGCAGCCATTCGTTCGATTTGCAGAAGAAAATACGAGCAATTGCACTCGGAGAGCTACTCGACGAGTTGAAACCCTGGTAGTGGTCGGCAGACACTGTTTGACCTACTGCCCTTGGGAAACTGTCATGCACTCCTTACAGAACCTACGAATCTCTCCGCTCGCGGCTGATCTCGTGTACGGCGTCGATTAGTGCGATGGCGTTTTCTACGGGGGTTTGTTTGGTTACGCCGTGGCCTAGGTTGAAGATGTGGCCGGGGCGGTTGGCGGCTTGATCGAGAACCTGCGCGGCGCGGTGGCGGATTTCTTTGGTGTCGGCGAGTAACACAAGCGGGTCGAGATTGCCCTGCACGGCGCGATCGTACCCTACGGTTTTCCATGCGACGTCGAGATCGATTCGCCAGTCGATGCCGATCACCTGACCGCCTGCTTCGACGACTGGCGGTAACAAAGCCGGGTTGCCAGCGGCAAAGTGGATTGCCGGCACGTCTGGGGGAAGTGCGGCGAAGATCGCTTGCGTGTGCGGTAACACATAGCGGCGATAGTCTGCCGGGCCTAAACAGCCGACCCAACTGTCGAAGAGTTGTACGACCTGCGCGCCGGCGGCGATTTGTGCATTGAGATATCGCGTGACCGACCGACTGAGTCGTTCGAGCAACGCATGCCATGCCCCTTCGTCACGATACATCAGGGTCTTGGTGTGCAAGAAAGTCCGACTCGACCCGCCTTCAATGGCATAGCTGGCCAAGGTAAAGGGGGCCCCGGCGAATCCAATCAAGGGAATGTCGCTTGGCAATTGCGCTCGGGTGAGGCGAACCGTTTCCATCACGAAGTCCAGGGCATCGACGCTGTCTAATTCGATGACGCGATCCACATCAGACGACTCGCGGACCGGGTTGTGGATCAGCGGTCCTTCGCCCTGGGCGAATTCGAGATCCAGCCCCATCGGCTCGAGAATCGGTAGCAAGTCAGAAAAGATAATCGCCGCATCGACACCCAAGCGTTCAACCGCTGTAAGCATGATCTCGGCGCACAACTGTGGGTTCTTACACAACTCGAGAAAGGTCGTCTTCGCCCGCACTTCACGATATTCGGACATGTATCGCCCGGCCTGCCGCATCAGCCACACTGGTGTGTAATCAGTCGGCTCTCGTCGACACGCCCGCATGAATGCGCTGTCATACCAAGGGGGTGTTGAAGCCCCCTCGACCGTGGCATCAGGAGTTGCAAGCCGAATGGCCAGCCGCCGCTTTCGATCGAGCAATTCTTTTGCGCGATGCGACGCTTCGCTCACGAGATGGCCCATCTTAGGATGTTCCGGAACGAGATCGACCGAAAGCTCGCGACTGCGCAGAGCCTCGGATGTTGTTGGACCAATCGAACCAATCACCACGCGCTCCATCGCCGCGGATAGCGCTTCGCCAACGCCTTGCGATTCGGCCATGGCGAACAGGTTCGACACCTGATTGGCGGCGGTAAACAGCACGACATCAACTTCGCCATCGATCATGCGACGAATGTTGCGCGTGAGCGGTTCTGTATCGTCGGGGAAATCCCAGCGATAGACTTGCACCCGCCGCACGCGTGCCCCCCGCGCTTCCAACCCGGCAATCAGGCTAGGGTTCGTTACACCGTATTCTTGTAAGGCCACTCGTTGGCCTTCGAGTTGGACGTTTTGGTCAAGCAGCTCAAGCAACTCGCGCCACGTGTTGGGCTCCTCGACACGATAGTCTGGCGTGACCCCCCACTTCTTGAGCACCGCGACGGGCTTCGGACCGCGGGCGACCAGCGTCACATTGGTCAACGCCTGCAATAAGGGTTCACGACCAACATGCGGTTCGGCCTGTTCGACCAAATGCCGCATTCCAACACCGGTCATGGCGATCACGATATCGACATTGCCATCGATCAACTCGCGCGCGAACTCGACGACGTCGCCAGGGTCTTCCAACGGAACTTCGCGCATGGAAGGACTCACCAGCGCAACGCCTCCGCTGCGCTGGATAAGTCGGGCCATGTCGTCGGCGCGGCGGCTTTCCAACGCGACGACTCGTAGCCCGGAAAAGTTGTCAAGAGATTCGGACATGGCGTTCCTACTAGGCGAGCGGCGAATGAGAATATCCCGACGCGTGAGCGAGGAACCAACCGGTAGTACCCTGCGTTCCCTCGCTCACGCGTCCCCTTGGGATTGGTACGTTCTTATCTGCCGCACGCCCTACAGGCACTTCATGGACTTCGACGCACATTAAAGTGAATATTGTGCGCTGCGGCTACACTGCTGGGCAAGCCAGCAGTGGCACCCGAGCACCGACAAAGGGCAGCATTTCAGGCAAGGTTTTGTAGCGCAACCCCATGCTAACGCTACGGCGCAGGCGATATAAGGGGCGTCGATCGCCATCGCCGAGGGAGCTTCGCACCAATGGTGATCGCCGGCGGTGGCTGTTACGATGAGCTTGATCCTGCCTCGACACTGAATCACCACCCCTACCTGACGACCGGTACCGCGAACCATGTCGAACACCGCTTACGAACGTCTCGAATTGGAAATCGGCGAACGAGGAGCCGAAGCCGCGCTTGCTCTGCTGTTCAGCGAGTTGCAGCAGCAGAAGCGATATCACGAATTGTTCGACGCCCGACTGATGCAGGCCCGACATCGATTGGGATTACCAGTCATCTTGACCGACCGGCTCGACGATCTGGAGGAGCCGCTGCGGACACAGCTCGAAGATGCCTATGTAGCGGCATGTCGTGAAGTAGGAGACCTATTCTTGGCCGACGAGCGCGTGGCAGAATCCTGGCGATATTATCGCATTGTTGGCGACAAATCACCGGTCGCCGCGGCCCTCGAACGAGTCGAAGTCAACGAAGAAAATCTGGATCAGCTCCTTGAGGTCGCACTCAACGAAGGTGTCGCACCCGAACTCGGATTTCGGCTCGTGTTAGAGCACTACGGTTTGTGCAATGCGATTACGATGTTTGAACAACAGCTCGCACAGCATCCGCCAGGGCAACTAGAAGGCGTGGTCACGCTGCTGGTAGATTTCTTGCACAGAGAATTGACCGCTAACGTTCGGGCCGATATCGCAAGGCGCGAGGAAGAGCCCTCGGAGGAGGTTTCGCTTGCGGAGTTGGTCCGCGAGCGGCCTTGGTTGTTCGAGAATGATAATTACCACCTCGACACGTCGCATCTTTCGGCCGTGGTTCGATTCACCCGACTGAGCACGGAAGCGGGTGTCTTGAGTAAGGCGTTGGACTTAACGGAGTACGGGCGACGTTTGAGCAAGACTTATCAGTTCGCCGGCGAAGAACCTTTCGCTGATGCTTACCCAAGCCATGCCCTGTTCTTTGCCGCGCAGTTGGGCTCCAACGTCGATGAGGCGGTGAGCTATTTCGAGAAGAAGGCCCAAGCGCTGCCGGTCGACGAATGCGGATCGGCACCGGCTGAGGTACTGATCATGTTGCTCACCCGGCTGGGACGTCATGGCGAGGCGATCAACGCCTGGCACGAATTGATTCCCGTGGGAACTCCGACCAGTGGGTTCGCCCCCTCGCTGCTTGAGATGGCTCGCGCATCGGGTGAGTATCGGAAATTGATCGATGTGTGCCGAAAGCGAGACGACCTATTGGGCTTTGCCGCCGGGCTGATCGAAGACCATCTGGCAACTTCGTCAAGCAAGTCTTAACCGCGCAAAAAAAATACGGCTTGCCCGAGAACAAAGTCTCGGGCAAGCCGTGAGCGAGTCACAATCGTTGGTTACGAACTAGTTGCGAACGATGAGGTTGCTTCCAGTACGAACCTTGGTGATGCGACGACTGTGGCGATAAGACGCCGAGGAGTCGGGCATCGGAGCCGGAGGCATCGGGGCGGCTTCATCCGCACCAGCTTCGGCCGGAACAGCACTTCCACCACCATGCCCGCAGGAGCCACAGGCACTGCCGCAGCTGTTACCGCAACCAGTGTTGCAGCAGGAGGTTTGGCAGGAGGAGGTTTGGCAGCAGCTCTTCTTGCAGCTCTTCTTGCATTTGAAGAGACCTAGCAGGTCGAAGCCACAACGCTTCTTGCAGCGGCTCTTCTTGCAGCAGCTAGTCTGGCCACAACTCGAACCACAGCTCGATCCACAAGGATCACTGCAACTGACTTCGCAGCAAGCACTGGCACACGGATCACTGCACGACGCTTCGCAGCAACCGTTGTTGCCACAAGGATCGCTGCAGCTGGTTTCGCAGCAAGCGGTTGCACAAGGGTCACAGCAGGCCGGCTCACAGCAAGACGACGTGCAGCTGCTTTTGTGGCAGTCGAACAGACCACGCATGCCGCCGAACAGGTCGCAACTCTTCTTGCAGCAACTCGATCCGCAAGGATCACTGCAGGCGGTCGCACAAGGGTCACAGCAACTAGCTTCAACTTCACAACAAGAGCCCGCACACGGATCACTGCAACTGGCTTCGCAGCAACCATTATTTCCGCACGGGTCGCAGCAGCTGGCTTCGCAGCAACTATCGTTGCCACAAGGATCACAGCAACTGGCTTCACAGGGGTCACAGCAGCTTGCTTCACAACAACTCGACGAACATCCGCCGTGAGAGCGGTGGGCACCAATGCCCAACATCCGGTCGAGAAGCTCGAAGCCGAAGCTTTGGGTACCCATGCCCACTGTGAGCACAAGCGCTCCAAAGAACATTTTCCACTTCATCGAGCAACGTCTCCTTCTAACAGTGAACTTGAGTGCGCATCTCAAACTTACAGTTGTAGAATGGTGCATCGAACATTCGACGCTTCGCAAAAAACCATCCTTGGTATAACGACTTCCACAAACGCGAAAGCCGTTGAATGCGTAGTGGTGGTTGGGGCGGGGCGATCCTCTCGTGGGAGAGCATCGCACGGGCGGGGTCTTGTGGGCGTCGCCTTGGTCGCTGCCTGTCCCTAGCCTTGCGGAGACGTTGCTGACCTGACGACGGTCGCCGCGGAAATGACTGCCTGGGAGGCGGTGCTTTTCTCGGCGACAACTACGGTATCGGTCACGTCGCGCAACGTGCTTGAGTCAGCCGAAGTAATTTTCACCACTTGGGTTAGTGCTCTTATTGAGCAAACTCTGCGGCACACGAAAGGTGGAGAAACCTTGCCGGTTGTCCGATGGCGAAAATCTCGGTACAGCGGGAAAGACGAACATGCCAGCAAACGTTGAGTTCTAGATCCCAGCATCACTTCGCTCGTGGTCGACCCTGCTGGCATCTGCTATCGTGGCGCAAAACAGGCCTTTCCATCCAATCGAACGCTCCGCATCCCAGCCGGACAGCCATGACCGACAACAGCACCCGCCGCTGTGAGATCGTTGACTTTACGGAACTGCCGGGAGTTTCGTGTCCGTGCGGTACCAGCCGCCGGGCTCTGGAGGATGTGGCGGAGTTTCCTGGCACGCTGCATGTTGTCGACATCTCACTCGATGCCCGGCTGCACTATCACAAGCGGCTCACCGAGACCTACTTCATTCTGGAGTGCGAAGCGGGCGCGAAGCTGCAATTGGACGATGACCTGATCGACCTAAAGCCGCACATGTGCATTGTGATCCCTCCCGGCGTCCGACACCGCGCGGTGGGAAAAATGAAGGTGCTCAATATCGTCGCACCAGAGTTTGATCCCGCCGACGAATGGTTCGACTAATCGTGCCGAATCGTACGGATTGTCTCACCCGCCATCGAACCTGACATGGCCTTAAGCCTGTGGCTAGGGGTGGTGCCATCGTGAACAGCCCTTTACATGGGCGTTTCCGACGACTTGCCCGCCGCAATCTGGCGGCATATCCTACCTATATGCTGCAATCCGCAGTCCCTCCTATAGGTCGCCGCGGCCCCCTTGCTCGGAAACGAAAGGGCAACCATGAGAACCCGTTATTCGTCGCGCTCAATTTCGCGCGTCGTTGTCACTAGTCTCGTCATCCTTGGCAGCTTCATGGTGACGCACGCCCGTGCCGAGGAGGCTGGGTCGATTGATTGGCCCATGTGGCGCGGACCTGAGCAAAATGGTATCTCGCGACAGACGGGCCTCATCGATCATTGGGACCCGGAGGGCGAAAACGTTCTGTGGAAAAACGAGGATGTGGCAACCCGATCGACACCCATCATCCTCTCCGGCAAAATCTATCAATTGATGCGGAACGCGGTCGACACGCCCCGCGAAGGCGAGAAGGTCGTCTGCCTCGATGCCGATACGGGCGAAGTGCTGTGGGAAAACTCCTTCAACGTCTATCTCTCCGATGTTCCCGCCGAACGTGTCGGCTGGTCAAGTTGCACAGGTGATCCGGAGACGGGTCGAATTTATGCCCTCGGCGTGTGTGGTCTCTTCCAGTGTCTTGATGGTGAGACCGGCGAAACGATCTGGTCGCACTCGATGAGTGAGGAATTCGGCCTGCTAAGCACCTACGGAGGCCGGACCAATGTGCCCGTGGTGTTTGAAGACCTTGTGATCATCAGCTCCATCGTCATCGGTTGGGGCGAGATGGCCAAGCCGGCACATCGCTTCGTGGCGTTCAACAAGAACACCGGCGAGGTTGTTTGGTTTGAGAGCACGCGAGTGCTGCCCTACGACACCACGTACAGCACACCAACCATTACGGTGATCGATGGCCGCGCGATGTTGGTGTTTGGCTCGGGCGATGGCCAAGTTTGGGCCATGGAACCGCGAACGGGTCGCGGGATATGGCATTACGACTTCTCACGTCGTGGGATCAATACCTCGCCGCTAGTGGTTGGCAACCAGGTCTTCGCCGGTCACGGTGAAGAGAATCGCGATGGTCTCTCGATGGGCGGATTAGTCGCGCTCGATGGATCCCTTGACGGCGACATCACCGAAGCAGGCGAGCTATGGAAAGTGCCGGGACTGCGGATTGGCAAGAGTTCGCCGCTGATGGTCGACGACCGACTCTACGTCGTCGACGATTCTGCCGGACTGTACGTGATCGATCCGAAAACGGGCGAGCAAATCGGCCGACGCACAAAGCTGGGCACCATGATGCGATCTAGCTTGCTGTACGCCGACGGCAAGATCTACGCCTGCACCGCCAATGGCCGCTGTTACATCTTGAGGCCCGACGACGACAAAGGCGTGAAGATCATTCATCGCGTGCGTCTTCCCGCGGGCGATGAAGTTCACGGTTCGCCGATTGTCTACCGGGGTCGCGTCTACTTGCCCACGACCGGCGGTCTATATTGCTTGGGCGATCGGGATGCGGAAACGGGGGTTACCGCCGCCCCGCCGGCTCCCCAAGAACGTTTGGTCAACGAAGATCGCACGCCGGCATACGTTCAAGTCGTGCCTGCGGAAGTTCTGTTAAGGCCCGGAGACAAGCAGCCGTTCCGGGCACTTGTTTTCAACGCCTATGGCCAATTACTGGGGGAAGCATCAAGGGCGGAGTTTACCGCGGACACCGGAGGCTCGTTCACCGGCAGTACGTTCACGGCAACCAGCACTGCCGATGGCACACCACGACATACGGCGGTAGTGATTTCCGCCAAGGTGGGTGAACTGACCGGTGACGCACGGTTGCGTGTCATCCCCCCGCTGCCCTGGCATTTCGATTTCAGCGACGGGCAGGTTCCCATTACCTGGGTTGGCGCTCGTTATCGCCATCAGCCGCGCGAAGTGGATGGCGAACCGCTCATCGTCAAGGTATCGACAATCCCCAAGGGCACGCGAAGCCAAAGTTGGATGGGGCATCCTGAGTTGCACGACTACACGATCGAAGCCGACGTGAAGGGCGCGATTAGTAATAATCGCATGCCCGACATCGGTTTGATTGGCCAGCGATACACACTCGACTTGATGGGTGACTCCCAGCAACTGCAAATCCGCACCTGGACCCCGCAGCTCGGAAGAATGTCGGAAACCGTTCCCGTGGAATGGGAACCGAACGTCTGGTATCGGATGAAATTCCGCACCGCCGTGGAAGACGGCATCGCCGTGCTGCGTGGCAAAGTGTGGCGCCGCGATGAGAAGGAGCCCGCCGCATGGACGATCGAAGCTCACGACGAGGCTCCCAATACCCACGGCAGCCCAGGCCTTTTCGGGAACGCCAAAGATGCAGAGATCTTTTACGATAACCTTAGCGTGACACCAAACTAACGCCTGTACCGCAGGCTGCGTACTCCCCTAACCCCCACTTGCCGTCTGCCGGCGACAACGATCGGAGACCTGATTTCGATGTCCACACGTCATTTGCTTTGCGTGCTTGCCCTGTTCACCGGGGCCATGTTGCTGGCCACTGGCCATCTTCCAGCCGAAGCCCCTACGAATCCACTGGCCAAGATCGACATGGTCACGGCCGAAGGACAATCGTTTCCCGCGCCTGTAAAGGTGGGAGCCAACGATTGGAATCAGTGGGGCGGTTCGTGCGTACACAACAACACTCCCGAGGGGACCAACATCCCAGAGGAATGGGACGTGGGGGGATTCGACTATAAGACCGGGAAGTGGAAAGAGGAGAACTCGCACAACATCAAATGGGTCGCCCGACTTGGTTCGCAAACCTATGGCAACCCGGTGGTGGCCAACGGCAAGATCTACGTTGGCACCAACAACGGCGGCGGACGGCTCGATCGCTATCCGTCGGATGTCGATCTTGGATGCTTGCTTTGCTTCCGCGAATCCGACGGGCAGTTCCTCTGGCAACACTCCAGCGAAAAATTATCTACTGGTCGTGTGCATGACTGGCCACTCCAAGGAATTTGTTGCGCGCCCCTGGTCGAAGGTGACCGTCTGTGGTTCGTGACCAGCCGTGGCGAGGTGGTGTGTCTCGATACCGAAGGATTTGCCGACGGCGAGAACGATGGCCCCTTCACCGATGAAACCAACCCCACGGGAAACGAAGCCGATGCGGTTTGGTATCTCGACATGATGCGTGAGTTGGGTATCTCGCAGCACAACATGTGCAGTTGCTCGGTCACCTCGGCAGGAGACCTGTTGTTCGTTCACACGTCCAACGGGCTCGACGAGTCGCACATCAATTTGCCAGCGCCTGATGCCCCGAGCTTCATCTGTGTAAATAAGCACACCGGCAAGGTCGTCTGGACTGACAGTTCGCCTGGAACCAACATCTTGCACGGGCAATGGTCGTCGCCCTCCTTCGCGGTGCTCGGCGGCGTGCCGCAAGTTTTGTTTCCCGGTGGCGATGGCTGGTTATATGCATTTCATGGGAGCGAAAGTGTAGAGGGCAAACCGAAACTGCTATGGAAGTTCGACTGCAATCCGAAAGAGTCGAAGTGGATTCTCGGCGGACGCGGTACACGTAACAATCTGATATCGACGCCGACGATCTACAAAGGTTTGGTCTACATCGCCGTGGGGCAAGATCCTGAGCATGGCGAAGGTGTCGGGCATCTGTGGTGTATCGATCCCACCAAGCGTGGCGACGTGAGCCCGGAGTTGGCCTTCCATGTCGACGACCTCAAAAACCCCATCCCCCCTCGCCGAATTCAGTCGGTCATTGCCGAAGATGGAGAAATCGCCCGGGCGAATCCCAATTCGGCCGTCGTGTGGCACTATTCGCAAGACGACTTGGACGGAGACGGGAAGTTCTCGTTCGAGGAATCGCTGCACCGAAGCTGTGGCACCGTGGCCATTAAGGACGATATTCTGTACATCGCCGACTTCAGCGGCCTGTTCCACTGTTTGGATGCCGAGACCGGCAAGCTTCATTGGACCTACGACATGTTGGCTGCCGCGTGGGGATCGCCGCTGATCGTCGACGGCAAGGTCTACATTGGCGACGAAGATGGTGACTTGGCCGTGTTCAAGCTGTCCATCGACCCGGACGACGCCGAGCCGATCATCGAAATCAACATGGACAACGCCGTCTACAGCACGCCGATTGTCGCCAATGGCGTGCTGTATATCTCCAACA
This sequence comes from uncultured Planctomycetaceae bacterium, assembly GCA_964576465.1. GTDB lineage: Bacteria > Planctomycetota > Planctomycetia > Pirellulales > JAEUIK01 > CAZNXE01. Next base: position 20,339 of record CAZNXE010000021.1, on the reverse strand, counting down.
AGTCGCATCTCTTCGCGATTGAAAACGAAGAGTAAGCATCGCGACGGAAACCATCGAAGCACGACGATCGGTTGAAGCTGTAGTTGATTGATCGTGTACCATGAACCCCGAAGAGGAATCACGTGAGCAAGAAGCGAGTTCTGAGTGTCGGCCAATGCTCGTTCGACCATCGTGGCATCAGCCAACTGATGGAAGATCGATTCGCTGCCGAGGTCGTATCGGTCGACAACTGGTCGCAGGCAGAGTCACACTTGGCCGACGGTACGTTCGATCTGGTGCTGGTGAACCGCAAACTCGACTGTGACTACAGCGACGGGCTGGACGTAATCCGCCATCTCAAGGCCGACGACAATCATGCCAACTTGCCCGTGATGATGGTCACGAATTTTCCGGAACACCAACAGTTGGCCATCGAAGCCGGGGCTGAACCAGGTTTCGGCAAACTCGAATTTGCCAAACCGGAAACAATCGAGAAGCTTCGTCCTTTTCTCGACGGTGACCCTGCGGCTACTTCTTAAGCGTATAGACCGTGCCAGCCACCATGGCGGCCAAGGGAAGCGCGTACGTCATCCCGATGAGGTACGACAAACCAAAAAATTGGGTCGCGCCAAAGCAGAGGATCATCGCGAAGTTGAACGACAGCAGTGTGATGTTCCGCCGCTCTTTCTTCCGTTCCGCAAGCTCCTCAGGCGTCATCGCGGCAGCCCCTTCAGAGGAGTCTTTGCCCGAGGTGCTAGCCGCCAGCGATGACTGATCGGACCCGGCGGCAATCTCCGCGGCGGCCGCCTCGCGGGGATAGTGTTCAGCGACAACTTGATTGATCCCTGCCGGCGTACACAACACCGATCGCACGGGCATCTCAAGCCGTAGACGTAACTCGTCTTCCACTTCCGGGTTCAGTGGGTTGGGCGAAGCCATCAACACCTGACCATCGTCAATCATGATCGGAACGCATGAATTCTGTCGCGCCAGCACGGCGGGCACTTTGCCGATAAGTTCGGGATTCAGCCGAAGATCGCCCACCTCGACATACGGCAGCCCCAACGACTCGGCGTAGGACTGAATCACCACATCTTGCGGGGCAAACTTCTGCTGCACCAGCGCATCACGAACTTCGAGCCCGATCGCATCGGCGTAGTCGCGCGCTTTCTTCAGTTGGTCGGTATCGACAATCTTGCGACCGATGAGAATCTGTTCGAAGGTGTACTTGCGGTCGCGTCCTTTGTCGTCTCGCCCCAGCGAGGCGTCGTATTCCGATTTGCGCCGGGCATCGGTCAGGCAGAGCATTGCCTTGGCCAACTCGTTGAGCAAATCTTGCGACTGTTTCGCGAAATCGCCGGCGGCATACTTTCGCACATGGGCATTCAGCTTGCGATAATGCTGCCGCACCTTGGCCGGATCGTCTTCAAACTTCTTCAGCCGCAGCAACACATAGTGGTTCAGCGGCGGTTGGGCGTCTTTAATCCCCAGCCAATCGCGATAGACATCTGGCGGTTCAGCCATGAAACATTTGCCTTTGAAACGTGTGCCTACTCCCGCTTGGCAAGAATAATATCTTGCCAAGGCGCGGATCGGCTCACCTGCCGGGTCTAATCCACTTTGTAATCGTGTGCCAGCTTGGTGTAGGCGTCAATCTGATCGTCACTGAGGCCGCCGCGCCGTTCGATCTCGATGTGCGCCTGGCGGCCACCCGTCTTGTCTTGGGCACGCACGACAACCCGCCCCGACTCGTCAAACGCATAGGTGACTTCAACCGGCGAACCCTTGGGCAGGCCTGGTGGCAAATCGCTAATCCGACAATTGCCGATGATCGTACATGCTGCCGGGTCGGGCGCATCGCCTTCAATCACTTGAACGTTGACCCGTTGCTGGTTGTCGGCGTTGGTTTTAAACGTGCGACTGACCTCGACGGGCAACTGCGTATTGCGTGGGATCATCACATGGTTGATCACTTTGCCCGTGGCAGGGTTCTTTGCTGCCACGCCCAAGCCGTGCGAGTTGACCTCTTCTTGTTTGATTCCAGCCAGATGTCTGCGAACGGTTTCGGCAAAGGGGCTCTTGTCTCCCCGATGCTGTGCGTCGAGAATCGCTGCGTGAATGGCGGCCCCCTGCGCGACGGAGGTGTGTGGAGAAAGCCCTTGGTATGGCTTGATTCCAGTCAACTCTTCCAGCCGTTGCGGAACCACCGGCATCAACGTCGATCCGCCGACCAGCACAATCGCGTCGATTGCTTCGATTGCCGTCTTCGCCTGTTCGAGCACCAAATCGACGGTATCGAGCGTCCGCTGTAGCAGATCACCCGTCATCTCCTCGAATTGCTTGCGCGTGATCGGCACGCTCAGCCCTTTGCCGCCATGCCGTGCGGTGATCGTGGTTTGCTCACTCTCGGTAAGCGCGATCTTCGCCAGATCGCAATCGTTGCGAAAGATCTGTAGCGTTTCGGGCGACTCTCGCGGATCATTGCCGTGCCGCGACTTGAATTCCTCGGCCACATAGTCGACCAGTCGGTCGCTCCAGTCGATGCCGCCCAAATGCACGTCGCCGTCGGTCGCTAACACGCGGAAGTGCGTTGGTGTGTAACGAACCAGCGTGACATCGAAGGTGCCGCCACCCAAATCATACACCAACACCTGCCTCGGTTTTTCAAACGCGGTGCCCGTCGCTCCCAACTCGCCGCGCTGCCAGGCATAAGTTAGTGTGGCAGCGGTGGGCTCGTTGATAATGTCGATCACGTTCAAGCCCGCAATTCGGCCAGCGTCCTGGGTCGCTTTGCGACGGGCATCGTTGAAATAATACGGCACCGTAATCACGGCGTTGGCGATTTTGCCGACGCGTTTCTCCGCGTCTTGCCGCAGCTTCTTCAGAATCAGGGCCGAGAGAAACTCGGGGGTAATTTCTTGGCCGTCGAAGGTCCGCTTGTACTCGACATCGCCCATGTGCCGCTTCACGCGGTCGACAACGTTCTCAGGGCTTTCCATGGCCGCCCGCATGCGGCTGGGCCCTACGATGACATGGCCTGTTTCCGCCAGCACGATCATGCTGGGCGTTTCCACGTCGTCATCTTCGTTTTCAATCGGTACCGGATTCCCCTCTTCGTCGAGGAGGGCAATTGTCGAAAAGGTCGTCCCCAAATCAACACCGACTGTATGGCCTTCTTTGAACTCCATCGCCGCTCGTTTGCTTCTCATGTTCCACGGAAACGCCGCCCCACGAGCCCCGTGCGACGTGATCGGCTGGCCGTGCCAGCGCGATACTCAAAATATTGAAGGATTCTGGCCGCGTCCGGTTCGTCGCCTCAGCAAACCACCAAGTCTTTCGCGGCACCGCGATTGTGGGCCGCGATCAATGCAGAGTCAAGCTGCCGTGAACTGCCTTGGAGGCCCGGATTCGGTTCGGGCGAAAGTCAATGGCCACCGGAATGGTCACTCGCGGTCGGCCTGTAAGTTAGATCGAGGCAACACGCCGAGCCAATAGCCACGTGCGGCACCTCGCAACTCGGCGGCACCCCAATACTCACGAAAGGGCCGTCTTGCCGTGATCCGGTTTGCCCGACCGTTTGCGATCACATGGAACTGCCCTCGTGGGTTTGCGACCTCTGCCACGGCCAGTGCGACTCCCAGTTGAAACCGATTCTGCGGATAGACCGGAACCCCCAAAGTAGCGAGCGACCAACGATCGATGCGAAGACGCCGCCATCGCTTCCCACGGTCAGTCGACTCCAGATAGTCATGGCATTCCATGGGCAATCGCCCCACGTCGTTCACGTCGACCAACACTTCAACACGTTCAGCCCGAGGCGCGTACAACCCCCAGGCAATCCAGTTGTCGCACCATCCGAAAACCTCCAATGCCGGCCAAAGGAGCACTGCCGCCAGCAAGATTTCCGCGAGCCAGGAGAACCTCGCCGAAGGGGTGGCCACTTGAATTCGACCTGGTTCGCTCGAGTTTTTCCGATCAGTGGAAATCGATGCGCTCACATTGCCGGCCGGGGCGAACAAGATCAGGTTCTGACCGACGAAGTACACGTTCCACAGCAAGACGCCCCAGCTATGCCCCAACCCCAGCGGCCCGAGAATCGCAATCATAAGTCCGTGCATGACCAGCGAGCCCAGCCAGCCGATGAACCGCGTCGGACGGAATATCAACAGCAGGGCCACAACCATCTCGCCCAACGGAAAGACAAACGGAAGCATCGTCGATACTCCCCAATGTTCGGCACTGGAGCCGAACCAATCGAACAACGTATCGCGAAACTGAGGGCCGATGGTCGTCAGAAACGTTTCGTCAAACTTGGAAAGGGCCGAGTAGAAATAGATGCTCACCGCCAACATCCTCGCCAACACAATCGCTCGCCACGATGCAACCGTTGCCAAGACAATCGCCAACACCACGAACTGATAGGCCCACGGTTGCAGTCGATGCTGATCGCCGCAAAACAGCAGGACCAGTGAGGCGGCGAACACCAGCAGGCACACTCGCCACAGGTTATTCCGCTGTGGGGTCACCATCGTGGCAAACAACGCAACGACCGCCGTGGCCATTGCGACCCACTCCCCCACGCCCGGCAATCCGCTCCACTGGGTCAGCAGCGGTACTTGCGGGAAAACGTGTTGAGGCGTCCACAATGTCCAAGTAGCCAACAGCAGCGCCAGTGCGGAGAAGGCCAGCCATCGCCGCAGGGCCGACAAACGCCCGACTTGCGCCGTCACGCGATCGTCGAATTGCTGAACCACTCGGGCCCAGATGCGCCACAAGAGCATGTTGTTTTACAATCCCATCGAAAACGTGAGTTGACTAGCACTCACCCTCAACTAGGCCTTGGGGCTTGGCCGTGCAAGGGTGTATCCTGGGGTTTCCGAGTCGCCAAGGCAATCGAGGTTCACCAACATTGACACCCACCAGCCACGCCAAGCTAAAAGAGTTGACGACCAATCATTCGCCGCCGGACGATTCTATTGTGCGCATCTACCAGCAGCGCCGCGAATCGTTTGACGCCGAGCATGGTGCGATGGCCGCTCGTACGACGCGGTTGATGCATGCACGATTGATTCTGTTTTTCGCCGCGCTGGGGCTACTTCTCACGGGTCTTGCCTTTGAAGCCACACTCCGCATGGTGTTGCTCGCGGCCGCGGGTTGTGCATTCGCAGGGTTTATTGCGGCAGTCGTCGCGCATCGACGGGCGGGCCGCAAACGCGACGATCTGGCGATTCTACGCAATATCAATCAGCAGGCGGCGGCGCGCTACGAGCGGAAATGGAATGAGTTGCCGGAGACGAAAACGCTGAACACGTGGCAACACAAAGCGTTTGCCCGCGACTTGGACCTGTTCGGTCATGCCTCTCTCACACAACTCTTAGGCACCGCCCACACACCCACAGGTCGGGCAACCGTAAGTCGGTGGCTGTTGGAAGCGGCCGACCCCGAGAAGATCGTCGCCCGACAGCGAGCCGTCGCCGAGTTGGCCCCACGTCTCGATCTTCGCCAACAATTCGAGTTGCTCGCCATGCCGATGGCGGACCATTCGCCGGATACCGAACCTTTCATCCGCTGGGCAGAATCGGAACCGTGGCTGGCGGAACGACCCAGCATCATCTGGATAGCCCGGGGACTTCCGTTGCTCACACTCGCGCTTATCATCTTGCAAATGGCTGGCGTTCTCCTCGCACCATGGTGGGCGTGGTCGGCGCTGGCGGGCATCGTATTTAGCTTCTTGAAGCTGGGGCCTGTCCACGAAGTCTTCTCGCAAATTTCGTCTCGCGAAGGGGAGATTCGCCAATACGCACGACTGTTCCAACTCACCGGCGAGTTTCCCGGTGAATCTCAAGAGCTGTCGCGGCTGCGGGGAGAGTTGTCGACCAACGGTCAGGGGGCCGACCGGCAGTTAGACCGCCTGGCACGCATCATGGCGCTGGCCGACATGCGGTTCTCGCCGATGATATACTTGCCGGTGCAGGCGCTCACACTGTGGGACTTCCACGTGTTGCACCTCATCGAACGATGGAAACATGCAGCCGGGCCACACGCCCGGGCATGGTTCGCGGCGCTCGGCGAGTTGGAAGCCCTCTCGGCATTGGCCTCCGTGGCCCACGATCACCCTCGCTGGACATTTCCCAAAGTCCACAACAACCATTCGGCGGAACCGCGAATCGTGGCCGAGGAATTGGGGCACCCGTTACTTTCCGATCGTGATGCCGTGGTGAACGACGTTGAACTGGGCCCCCCGGGTCGATTTCTGTTAATCACCGGTTCGAACATGTCAGGCAAGAGTACACTCCTGCGTTCGATTGGTGCCAATATCGTGTTGGCGCAGGCGGGAGGTCCGGTCCGCGCCCGGCGTTTTGAAATGCCGCCGGTCAAGTTGGAAACGAGTATGCGAATTCAAGATTCGCTCGAGGACGGTGTGTCGTTCTTCATGGCGGAGTTGAAACGGCTCAAGGCGATCGTGGATGTCGCGCGAGAGTTGGGCCAAGAATCGAGCCCGAAGCTGGTCTATCTCTTGGATGAGATTCTGTTGGGTACCAATAGTGCGGAACGCCAGACGGCCGTTCGTCGGGTGATGGAACATTTGCTGCGGCACGGAGCGATTGGAGCCATCACCACGCACGATCTGCAATTGCCAGAGACTCCCGTGCTGAACGAAGCCTGCCACGCAGTGAGCTTTCGCGAGTCGTTCGATCGCGACGCCGAAGGTCGCAGCCGGATGACGTTCGACTACCAACTTCGCCAAGGCATCGCCACCACGACCAATGCGCTGCGATTGTTAGAAATGGTCGGCTTGGGCGAGGATGAAGCTCAAACTGAATCAGCCGAGACGTAACTACAGCCTTCGTTCAAATGATACGATGAATTGGGGCGGGGGCATTCGAAGACAGTATACGCATGTGCATGTGCCAAGCCGGTCCCGATATCATGTCTTGTCAAAGCGCTAGAGCAGGTCTCATCATTCTGATCGACAAAGAGTCGACGGTTGCTCCGCCGGAACTCTGATGGGCAAGCCAGAGGGGAACACCCGGTGTGTCATCTGCATCATCGACTCTTCCACGCCATTGAGCATCTGGTTGAGTTGGCCCAAGCAGTTCATCCAATGTGGACTTGTCGGCTGACGAAGCCAGGATAGTCGAAGTGATCGCCGGCAAATCACCTGGTTCCTTATGCAGTGCCGCGAATGGACTATCTGCGTTACGTATCACGTGTGCAACTTCGATCGTTTTAACTTGGATCGACCGAGCCGATTTACCGGACGCTTGTAGTGCCCTAGAATGCACACGCTTTTCCTGGCCGAGAATGCTATTGGCCGGATGAATGAGCAGGCGGACGAACATCTTTCGGCGATCAAATTGACAAGTGAGACATGCCATGGCGGATCTGAGCGGTAAGACGTTATTCATCTCCGGCGCGAGTCGCGGAATTGGGTTGGCATTCGCCAAACGTGCGGCACGCGATGGAGCGAACATCGCAATCGCCGCCAAAACTGCGGAACCTCACCCAACCCTACCGGGAACCATTTATACGGCTGCCGAAGAAATCGAAAAGGCCGGTGGCAAGGCTCTGCCGTTGGTGGTCGATATCCGCTATGAAGATCAGGTTCTCGACGCGGTCGAAAAGACTGTCGAGAAGTTTGGCGGCATCGATATTCTGATTAACAATGCCAGCGCGATCAGTCTCACAGGCACGCTCGAAACGCCCATGAAGCGTTACGACCTGATGCACCAAATCAACATTCGCGGCACGTATCTGTGTTCGCAGGCTTGCCTACCGCATTTGAAAAAGGGCAACAACCCTCACATCTTGAACAACTCGCCGCCATTGAGCATGAAAGCGAAGTGGTTCCGGAACCACGTAGCTTATACAATGGCGAAATACGGTATGAGCATGTGCGTGTTGGGCATGTCGGCTGAACTAGAGGACGATGGCGTGGCGGTTAATACCCTTTGGCCCAAGACCGCGATCGCCACCGCAGCGATGCAAATGCTCGGCGGCGACGAGTCGATCAAGGCCTGTCGCAAACCGGAAATCATGGCCGACGCCGCGCACGTGATCCTGACCAGCGACAGCCGCAAGTGTACGGGCAACTTCTTTATCGACGAAGAAGTGCTACGCAACAGCGGCGTGACCGACATGGAACAATACGCCGTCGAACCGGGTCACGAGTTGATGCCGGACTTCTTCCTCGATTGATGTCTGGATTTGTTGTTCGGTGGCCGCATGATTTTCAAGCAACGAATGGTTGCCGTGCTGTAGTCGCGGGCGGAACCGAACTGAATTCTTATGAGAGGCCGATTGGAATACGAGATTTTGGGTATGCATTCACTCAAAGGCCAGTTACTCATCGCCGCGCCGTCGTTGATGGATCCCAACTTCCGTCGTACCGTCGTGCTGATGATCCAGCACGATGAAAACGGCGCCTTTGGACTAGTGCTGAACCGCACGGCATCGATTTCCATTCAACATGTGTGGGAACAGGTGAGCGAAACTCCGTGTGAAATCGAGGGCAACCTGCACCAGGGAGGACCGGTGGAGGGGCCGCTGATGGCCATGCACGACAACGCGGCACTCTCAGAGATCGAAGTCATGCCGGGCGTTTACTTTTGTGTCGGTGCCGATAGCATGCGAACCCTGGTGGCGGCCGAAAACCAAACGGGCCAGTTCTTCATCGGGCACGCCGGTTGGGGGCTCGAACAACTGGAGAACGAGTTGGCCGAAGGCGCATGGTACACGCACCCCGCCACGCCTGAAGATGTGTTTGGCGATGCGACCGATCTGTGGGACAAGTCGCTCAAAGCCAGTGGCCGCGCGCGGCTCGAAAGCTCGCTCGACCTGAAGAACACGCCTGACGATCCGTCAATGAACTAAGAATGCGTTTTGAGGAGCGCTTGCAGCCTATTCGATCATCTCTTTTTCATTTCAGAATCGGTCACGCCTTGGCCGACCGTCAGTTGTTTCTCATGCGGCAGTCTGTTTGTTGCCCTTGCCAGCGTGGCGAATGAATCGTCTTCCGTTGCACATATTTCATGGTGAGAGTGTTTGATGAGTGAACCGCTAAACAAGATCAGTGCACGAATCACGCAGCCCAAATCACAGGGTGCCTCGCAGGCCATGCTGTATGCCACGGGTCTCGACGAAGAGGATATGAACCGGCCGCAAGTCGGTATCTCTTCGATGTGGTACGAAGGCAACTCCTGCAACATGCACCTCGACCAACTTGCCCTGCGGGTGAAGGAAGGGGTTACCGCCGCCGGAATGCTCGGCATGCGGTTCAACACCATCGGTGTCAGCGACGGCATCTCGATGGGCACCGAGGGAATGAGTTACTCGTTACAGTCGCGAGATTTGATTGCCGATTCGATTGAAACCGTGATGGGTGCCCAGTGGTACGACGCTAACATTTCGCTGCCCGGCTGCGATAAGAACATGCCCGGCTGTTTGATCGCCATGGGCCGTCTGAATCGTCCGGCGCTGATGGTTTACGGCGGCACGATTCGCGCCGGTTGCGCAGACGGTCAAAAGCTCGACATTGTCTCGGCGTTCCAAAGCTACGGCGAGTATCTGGCCGGTACGCTGAATGAAGAGCAGCGGCAGGCAGTGGTCCGTCATGCGTGCCCCGGAGCTGGCGCGTGCGGCGGAATGTACACAGCCAACACCATGGCTTCAGCCATCGAAGCGATGGGCATGTCACTGCCGTACAGTTCGTCGACCCCCGCCGAAGACCCTGACAAATTGGACGAGTGCTTTCGTGCCGGCCAGGCAATCCTCATTTGCTTGGAAAACGATCTCAAACCCCGCGACATCATGACCCGCGACGCATTCGAGAACGCGATGGTTGTGATCATGGCCTTGGGTGGATCGACCAATGCGGTCTTGCACCTGATTGCCATGGCCCGCGCGGTCGACGTTCCGCTAACGATCGACGATTTTCAGACGGTTAGCGACCGCGTGCCGTTCCTGTCCGATCTCAAACCTAGCGGCAAGTTTGTCGAAGAAGATCTGCACGCCGTGGGTGGCACGCCAGCAGTGATGAAGTATCTGCTGGCCAACGATCTGATCAAAGGCGATTGCATGACGGTCACGGGCAAGACGATTGCCGAAAATCTCGCCGATCTGCCAGACCTAGCTCCGAACCAAGAAATTATCCGCCCGATCGACAATCCGATTAAGGCCACCGGACACATTCAGATCTTGCGCGGCAATCTTTCCCCCGAGGGGGGCGTGGCCAAAATTACAGGCAAGGAAGGTCAGACATTTTCCGGTCCGGCTCGTGTGTTCGATAGCGAAGAGGAGATGCTCGCAGCGTTGGAACAGGACAAGATTGCAAAGGGCGACGTCGTGGTGATTCGTTACGAAGGCCCCAAGGGCGGGCCGGGAATGCCCGAGATGCTGACGCCGACTTCGGCCATTATGGGCGCTGGTTTGGGATCTGATGTGGCGCTAATCACCGACGGTCGCTTTTCCGGCGGGTCGCACGGTTTCATCGTGGGGCATGTTACGCCCGAGGCACAAGAAGGCGGGCCGATTGCCCTGGTCGAAGATGGCGATCGCATTACGATCGACGCCGAGAGCAATCGCCTTGATGTTGACGTGACCGAAGAGCAGCTTGAGCAACGCCGTGCCGCTTGGACCGCGCCGCCCTACAAAGCCACCCGGGGCACGCTCTACAAGTACATCAAGAACGTAAAGAACGCCTCATACGGCTGCGTTACCGACGAGTAATGCTCCTGCGGTCAACCAACCCCTTCCTTGTCAGCCAAGAGCGTGTAGCGGCGAAACTTTCTTGCGACCCGGGAGTATCCGCAAGTGGTTGGCGATCGCGCTGCGGCGCCATTCCACTTGGCGCGATTGTAACGACACACTCTGTCCGTGATCACCATCGGTAGGGGGCCACGCGCCTTCGCCGTCTTAACCGGACACACGTCTTCGCAAGTCGCTTGCGGGGCCGCCCCTTGCGACTCCATGGCTCGTCAAAACCATGACTTACCGCATGTCCGTTTTGGGGATTGAGTTTTCAAGTTAAGGGGAGTTTGCGTCGATGGTAATTTGTACCGGTCATGGATGCTGGGGGATGTGCGTTGCCCGTGCATGCTGTTTCGATGGATTGAGCTGACGATCCCTGCCCCGAAACAAATGCGAGTACCCCTGTGGCCAACCCCATCCCGCCGTATTTGCGAATTCATCCTGAGAACTCACCGACGGTCCAGAAACCAGTTGTCGAAGCCTTTTCTTCGTTGGAAAACGTCTGCCGCGCTTTCGAGGAAACAACCGGTTGGTCGCTACGCTACATCGATAAGCCGCAAAACGTGTCTGATTTCGATTTGCTATGGTCCGCCCCGGTCAATCCGGGCGTTGGAGCTGCTCCCGGTCACCTACGCATCGAAGTTGGGCCTTCTTCTCGCATGGACGGCCACAAGGGATTGAATCTTGAGGCGGCCAGCGAGTTGGCCGAGGCGATTGCCACGATGGTCGGCGATTTGGCCCGGGCCGAGTATGTTGTGTGGCAACGCGAAGCCGAATTGGCAGCGGGCGTTCCGGTCGTGGCTCCCGAGGATGGTCAGTTGCAGTTGGCCGCACGACTTGAAGCCGCGCTCAAGGGCGGGGCCGAAGCCGTCGGCTGTCAGGTAGCGGCGCTCTATCTGCTCGACACCGACACCACCGTGCTGAAACTCCGCAGTAGTTGGGGACTGCCCATACGAAAGCTCACCGATCCTCCGCGCGGGCTTGAATCGTCGCTGGCCGATCTTGAAGCGCTGCTAGGGCACGCGGTTGTGCTCGACAGCAACGCTGCCGACCGTCCGTGGAACCCGCCTGAAGAATTTCCCGCCGCAGTGTGCGTGCCGGTATCCACGTCGACCGTGCCCTTGGGAACGCTGTGGATGTTCTCCGACGAACCGCGGCGATTCAGCGAACACGATACGAACATCATCGAGTTGGTCGCCGGCCGGATCGCCACCGACCTGGAACGCGAGATGTTGCTGCAAGACCAGCGAGATCGTCATACAGTCGATGAACAGATGCACTCGGCCGCCGCATGGCAGAAACGACAACTACCGACGTTGGCCCCGCTGGTCGATGGCTGGCAACTCTCGGCCTGGAACCACCAACAGCTGCCGCCGAGTGGCGATTTCTACGATTGGTGGATTCGCGACGATGATGCGGTGACGACGATCATTGGCGACGCGCTCGACGGCGGTCTTGAAGCGGCCCTCTCCGCGGCAAACCTCAAGGGGCTATTCCGCGCAACGGATCGCAACGGTTTGCAAGGCGACACCACCATGTCGCAGGTGTCTGGTGCCGTGTGGAGTGGATCGCAGGGTGATCAGTTCGCCTCGTGTGCCCTGGCCACCATCGTGCCGGGTGCGGGCCGGGTACGAATGGTCACCGCGGGCAACGTGGCGGTGCTGCGGATTACCGACGCTGGTTGGCAGTCGCTATCGCAACCTTCGCCAGTGCTCGGCACCGAACCAGACACGGCCTTCGCCAGTCGCGAACTTGATCTTGAGCCGGGCGAGTTGCTCATCATGGCCACCGACGGTGTTTGCGAAGCTCGCGATGACGACGGTCGTTGCTGGGGTGAACAAGCACTCGCCGAAAAGCTGATGCCGCACTGCTCGAAGTCGGCCGACCAACTGCTCGACATCCTCCGCGAAGAACTCGCCGCCCATTGCGGGATCGAACCCACGGATGATCAGACAGTCGTGATGCTAAAGCGCGAAGGCTAGCCAGGATGATTCATAAGCGAGCCTCGAGTCGCTACGGAGAAAATTCAGTCCATCGGGCGGATTGACTCTCCTGCGCAGTGCCCTACATTGCTAGAATAGCGATTCGCAATCTACTCCTCATGCGGGAATGGCGGAATTGGCAGACGCGCCAGGTTGAGGGCCTGGTGGGCTTTATAGCCCGTGGAGGTTCGAGTCCTCTTTCCCGCACTTACCCGGTAAGGACTTACGTCAATTGGCGGTGAGTCCCTTCTGACCGGGTTCCGCGAAATTGGGGGCACCGTTGGGTTTGTGTGGCTGTCGTGTTGCTGTTCTCGCGGTTGGTGAGGCTCGTAGGCTTCAACCACCGGAGACGCACTCATGGCATGGCTCGAACAAACCTCTACAGGCCTCTATCACATCGCCTTTTGATACGAAGGCCAGAAGTTCAAGAAGGCGCTTCGCACGCGCGATGCTCGGACAGCCCAAGCTCGTCTGCACCGCATCGACGAGAACATCCGACTCGTTGAAAGCGGCCGGCTGGCCGTCCCAGACGACGCGGAACTGGCCGCGTTCCTGCTTTCCGACGGTCAGCTAAACGGCACCAGATCAGTACGATGGAGAGCCATCTAAAGCACCTCCACCGTTTGCTTGGCTCGTCTTTTGTCCTGACGGAAGTCAACCTGGAAGACATGCAGCGCTACATTGACCAACGCTCAAAAGATAACGGCGTGCGTGGCAAGAACCTGAGTTCCGTCACCATCAAGAAAGAGATTTCCACTCTTCGAACCATTTGGAACCGGGCCAAAGACACAGAACACGTTTCAGAGTGACCAGCCTGTACCAAGTGCCCGACGCCGCAACACAAGAGATGATCGACTTCTACAGCCGTCTCGCCGACGACGCCGGCAAGCTTGACGCCCTGCGTGGTGCTCAGTTACAAGTCATCAAGAAACGCCGCACCGACCATGGCGCCGCCCATCCGTTCTTCTGGGCCTGTTTCATCCTGGTGGGCCAGCCGGATTAACTTGCCAGCAGCGCGGTAGAAGCCCTATCAGTCTTGCGGGTACTTTGTTTTCGCGACACCATCTTCGTCGGCGAAGATGAGTTTCCCGAGACCGTCCTTGCCGATTTGTAGCACGACGATCCGGGTTTCGTCTTCCATCAGGGCGAACACCGGGCGGTCGTTGGCATCCAGGCGGATGGCGGCTCGGGTGATCTCATTGGCGTCGAGCAATCCCACGAGTGGCTTCCCCTCGCGGTCCACTCCAATCACAGCTCGGTCCTCGCCATCCTTTCCAAAGAAGATCAGATAGGGCTCGACGCCATCGTTGAGCACTAGCGCCGCGCGAGGAGTACCGTTCACGTCGTGCAGCACGAACTGTTCGGCACTGATCGAACTGCCGTAGTAGTTGCGGAGGAAAATGACGACCAGGGGGATGATCGCCACGGCTGCCAGCAACGCGACTTGCGTCCACAACGCCTGCCGCTGGAGCCGATTCACACGCGTTGTCAGTTGTTCAACGTTCATGATGTCTTTCGTACTTGCGTCAATTTCAGTATCCGTAGCCGAGGGCTGTGCGTCTTCGAGCGTTGATTCGTCATCAGATTGATTCTGTTGCGGCGAGGTGTGCGATGCCCCGGCTGCTTGAAGCCCGCTGTCACGAGACAGCCCCGAACCGCGCAGGCGGACCACGATCAGAACCATCGGCACGAACAGCAACAGTTCAACCAACAGCGGCCGCAGGTTTCGCAACGAGGCAATTCGCCCCATGAAGTGGTCGACCGATGAGCCGGGATTTCCGTGGTCGATACCAACCAAGATCGCCACCGGCAGGCTGTACAGTTCAGTGGAAAATGGCCACAGCAGCGGGATGCCTGAGTGCGTACACATGTCGAGGAATAGGTGCGAGGCGTAGAGCCCCAACGCCGTCCAGAACACACGCTGCCGTTGCTTCCACCAACGACCCAACACGACGGCAATCACAATTGAAAAGATGATCCCGGCGACGATCGAGTGGCTGGGACCGCGATGCACTGAGTTGATCCCGCCACCGCCAACAATGCCGGCAATGAAGTCGAGATCCGGGGCATTGGCAACCAGCACGGAGAACAGCAGCCAGGAAACGGTGTCACGAAAGCCCTGCGGCTGCGCAAGACGGCCACATGCCAAGCCAGTCAGCGTGTGTCCTATGGGAGATGCCACCGGGGGTGCCTTTCATGGATACAACCCAAATCCGCGGTCGAACGATGGTGAACAGCGTGTGACGAGCGCCTGGGTACAAACAATCGTACTCAAGCTGCGGCGCGTAAGCGATGCCCTGGGCGTGAAATCATCAAGGCTTGGAGGTTTCCGGCGACGTTTGGAAAAGATCGAGGTTCTGCATGAGTTGCTGCCGCAGTTCCGGTGGGATATCAGGCAGGCCCAGCGCCCGTTGAACAACTTGAATCGCGTCGTTGGTGCGTCCGGCGGCGTAATAGGCGGCGGCCAAAGTATTCAGCAAATCGGGCCGCGTGTACTGGGTCAACCGGCAAACGTTTTCGGCCAACTGAACGGCTTCGGTGGCATTCCGCAGAGCGTGATCGGGCGCGGTGATCAGCAAGTTTGCCAAGTTGACATTGGCTTCGATCGAGTTGGGAGCGCGGGCCAGCGCCTCGCGGTAAGCAAGTATTGCCTCGGAAGTCCGACCTTGGGACGCGGCGATCATGCCGAGAAATACCCACGTCGTGTCTTCTTGATCATCGATCGTCGTTGCCAGGCGGAAGTGCGATTGGGCTGCCGGCAGGTCACCGTCTCGCAGGGCAATTTTCCCTAGCATGAGTTCTTTGAAGTGCCGTGCATCTTGGTTGTGGGGGTCCAGTTCGAGCGCGCGTTGGACATCGGCCAGGGCCTTGGCGAAATCGCCCAATGCCAGGTAGACCAATGCGCGACCATTCAGCGCGAAGGGAAGATCAGGCCGAATGGCGATCCCCCGATTGTAACTCTCCAGCGCCGGTCCAAACTTTCGCTGGCGATAATAGACATAGCCCAACGATAGGTAAGGGCGTGGTTCGCTGGGGCGTAGCTCGATGGCCCGTTTGATGTGATACAGGGCTTCGTCAAAGCGTTGTTCTTTGTACAGGCTTTCGGCGATTGAGTGATGGGCGACCGAGTTGTCATCGTTCACACTCAGCACATGCGTGAACAGAGTCTTGGTATCCCGCCAATGACCTACTTGGTTAAACGTCACCACGCTTAGTACCATCAGCACGGCGACCGCCACCCCGGCGACCCAGATTCGTGCGGATTCTCTTCGCTCGACGAATTCCGCGGCCGACCAGGCGAACATCATGTAGATGCCCACCAGGGGCACATAGGTATATCGATCGGCCATCGATTGATGACCCACCTGCACGATACCGATGACTGGAACCAATGTGCCGAGATACCACAGCCATCCGACGATTAGGTAGGGTCGTTTTCGCCATTGCCAAATGCAGGCCGCTGAGATCGCGAGCAGAACCCCGCCGCTCATTGCCGCCGCGGGGAATAACGCCTTCGCCATCTCTGCGGGCGGTAGATCGGCGGCCCGAAGCGGGTAGTACACAATCAGATCGGCTGGCCACACGAGTTTTCCCAGGTAGGCCACATACGTGATGAGTGCGTTCTCGATACGCGGAACCAAAGGCAAGGTGTCGAGCGTTAGCTGCGTGTTCCCCTGCGCCCAGAGAACCATCGCACTGCCGATGAAACTGACGGCCAACAGCGGAAGCTTCTCGATCACCAACCACGACCTACTTGCGACGGCCGGCGGCGGTTCAGAAGGTGGCTCTTGACCGAATTGCATCCGCCGCAGCGGCCAATAGTCCAGCAGCAGCAACGTACAGGGCACGGTCACCAGCATCTGCTTCGACATCATGCCCAGTGCCAGTGTTGCGACCACCAGCAGATATCGGCCAAGGGTTGCCTTTCGTACGTAGTGGGAATAGGCAGCCAGTGTTGCAAACCACAACAGCGTGCTAAGCACGTTCTTGCGTTCCGAAATCCAGGCGACCGATTCGACACCCAAGGGATGGACCGCGAACAGCGCCGCCACCAGTGCGCTGGGCCAAAGAGATCCCGTCATCCACCGCAGCGCCAGAAACAGTACCACGGCGCTCGCGGCATGGAGGACTAAATTGACCGCATGGTGCCCGGCGGCGCTCTCACTGCCGAAGAGTTGGCAATCGAGCATGTGCGACAAGGTGGTTAACGGATGCCAGTTGTAGGAGTGCGGCGTGGTGAAGGCAGCACGGAAGCCTTCGCTCGTGAGCCCCTGCTTCACCAGATGATGCTGCGTGATGTATGCCGGATCGTCGTAGTTGACGAAGTCGTGATAAATCGTGCGACCGTAGATCGTCACGCAGACCGCGACCAGCCCTACAGCAATCCACGTGCCATATCGCATGTTGGGCGCGGCGGAGTCGAGCTGTCGAGATGGCATTGGTTTCTTCGTTGACAGGGACATTTTGTGCCGTGAAAAACTCTATTCGGCACCGAGAGAGTCTATTTCTTCGTGTCATTATGCCTCAGAATTTCGATGAATTCTCGGCTTTTTCTGCGATTCGGATTCCTTGATCTCGACGAAATGCCGTCGATCGGGTTAACTGAGCGCAAGGTGACGTGGGTGAGTTTTCCCGAAATTCAGGTTTTCTTGAAATGTGGTCTCCGCCATGCGGTCGACCAAAAGGAGTTGGCAATGATCGTTCCGACAAAGGTCCTCTTCGAGCATGCTTACGGTAACTATGCCGTGGGTGCCTATAATATCAACAACCTTGAGCAGTGCGTGGGTCTGTTCCGCGGAAATCTGGGATTGAAAGACACGAACGACGCTCCCGCGGTGGCCGAATTGAGCGCGCCGTTTATTATTCAGATTTCTCGCGGTGCCAGGGCGTATACCGACAAGCGATTTCTGGAAGCCATGATCCGCGCGGCCGAAGATGTCTTTCCCGCTGCCATCTTCGCCGTCCACCTGGATCATGGCACGGAAGAGTCTTGCTACGACTGTATCGAGAGTGGGTTCTACTCCTCAGTGATGATCGATGCATCGCACGAGAGCTTCGACGAAAACATCGCCATCACCAAGCGCGTGGTTGACCGCGCGCACGAGAAAAATATTTCGGTCGAAGCCGAATTGGGAATGCTTGGCGGTGTCGAGGAAGACATCGTGGTGTCGGAAGAGAACGCTTGTCTCACCGACCCGAACGAGGCAGTCGAGTTTGTCGAGCGATCGGGTTGTGATTCGCTTGCCGTGGCGATTGGCACTTCGCATGGTGCCTACAAGTTTATGGGGTCGCAGGGCCTGCACTTCGACCGGATCGAAGCGATTCAAAAATTGATCCCGAACTACCCCTTGGTCATGCATGGTTCGTCGAGCGTGCCCCGCGAATGGGTCCAGCGCATTAACAATGCCGGCGGCACCATGCCCGAAACCAGCGGTGTGCCCGAGAAGGACTATTTGCCGGCGGCCAAACTTGGCGTGACGAAGGTCAACATCGACACCGATGGTCGCCTCGTTTGGTGTGGAATCTACCGGGAGAGTTTCCGCGACAAACCAGATGACTTTGATCCCCGCACACCCGGCAAGCCGTTTATGGCGGCTTACGCCGAGTACATCACGCACAAGAACCAACAGCTTGGCTCCTCGGGGCAGCTCGAAAGTCTGCGTTCGTCGCTGGGCGCCAAAGTTTAGTCTTTTGACCAGCACGTGCGTCTCATTCCAAGGCGAGCGACGAATGAGAATATCCCAACCCGACGCGTGAGCGAGGGACCAACCGGTAATACACTGCGTTCCCTCGCTCACGTGTCGGGTTGGGATTGGTACGTTCTTATCTGCCGTACGCCTAACGGCTCGATGCACCCGACCGCACAGGGTCTCTCATGCGGTAGTGGCTTGGGGACGCAACGCTCGTTTGGTTCCGAGCACTTGTTTCGTCGTTCCTCAGAATCCGGAAACCTCGGCGATTCACTCTTATCATTGCAATCGGAATGCCGCGAAGGTCGAGACCGACCGTAGGCGGATGAACGCCAGAGGTCGAATTCCGGCTTGCGGGGATGCCCCCCCGACCTATGTTTTTTGTGACACGCCAAGGGTGGGCCCTCCGGCCAGCGCGTGTCCGGCTCGCAGCCTGCACTGCCTTACTTAAGCTGACAACCACGCGAGCTGACGCGGACCACAACAGGCGCGACACCAATGGATTGATTGTCAGCAATAAAGCAGTGTTAGGCGGTGCGCATGCCATCCCATGAATCGATGACCGACGATGCTTCTGAGATTTCGGAGAAGCACTCCGACGGCGCTTTTGAAGCCGAACTGGCGTTGATCCCAGAAACGGTCCGCGCGGATCGAATTTCGAGACGCAGCGAACGTCAGTTGCGGGGCTTGTTAGCCGTCACGGCTGGCGCCATCTTGTTGCTCGACCTGTCCAACCCGCTGGGTTCGCGCGCCGACGTGCCGTACGTCTTCTTGGTGCTAATGACCCTTTGGGCGCGAGAACGGGTGACTGTTCTAGTGACCGCCGTGGGCTGTACATGTTTGGCACTCCTTGGTCTCGTGGTGTCACCAGAGTCTGGCTCATTCGTCACCAACTTGGCCGACCGCGGTTTAGTGATCGTAGCGGTTTGGGCCACGGCCACGTTGTGCATTCTCAATCGACGATTGGCCGACTCTCAAAGCCACGCCGCTTGGCTACGATTGAACGAGCGACAAGAGAATCAATCGCTGCGAACCGCTCAAGAAAAACTCCAGCAATGGTCAGCCATCGTGGAGTCGTCGGACGATGCGATCGTTACCAAAACACTCGATGGCATCATCACGTCGTGGAATTCAGGTGCCGAGCATTTGTATGGCTTCACGGCGAACGAAATGATTGGGCAGCCCGACACGAAGATCGTTCCGGAGGATCGTCGTGGCGATTTAGACGATGTGCTTCCATACATACGGCGTGGGGAGCGAACAAAACACTTCGAGACAAAACGGAAACATAAAGATGGAACCATACGGGATGTCTCGCTGAATCTTTCTCCGCTACGTGATTCCAGTGGAGAGGTGATCGGCCTGTCCGGGATCGCGCGTGACATTACCGAGCAAAAGCGGGCCGAGCAGGAGTTGAACACTTCTTTGAATTTGCTCGAAGAGGCACGCAAGCACACCGAGCAACAGGCAGAAAAGTTGCGAGCGAATGCCAAATTACTTGAAGCCGCCCAGCAGCATGCGGAAGATGCGAATCAGGCCAAGAGCGAATTTCTGGCCAACATGAGTCACGAGTTGCGTACGCCACTGACGGCGATACTCGGGTTCACCGAGATGCTCTTGGGATGCATGGAAACAGCAGAGCATATTGATGCGGCCAAGACGATTCAGCGGAATGGAAAATACCTCGTCCAACTGATCGACGACATTCTCGATTTGACCAAGATCGAGGCAGGCAAGATCAACCTTGAAATCGTTCCGAGCTCACCGATGCAGATCGTGCACGATGTCGTCGAGTTAATGAAAGTCCGTGCTGACGCGAAGGGATTAAACCTAACCGCGAAGGTCGATGGGACGATTCCAGAATACATTCAAACCGACCCAAAGCGACTCCGGCAAATCTTGCTCAACCTGCTCAGCAATGCGGTGAAGTTCACCGAAT
>CAZNXE010000020.1:12630-36692 GCA_964576465.1 uncultured Planctomycetaceae bacterium | reverse complement strand
AGGGGAAATCGAGGCACTGCTGGGCAAGCCAGCAGTGGCACCCGACTTTTTCAACAGGCTGTTAGAGGTCACCCGCAATGCCTCGGGAATGGCAATTGTATCGCTAGGACTCTCGACCGCGGAGTGAGGAACGTAGCCGCCGACCCGCGCTCCTGCCATCTGCGAGACACTGGCGTCTTGGATCGCGACTGCCTTCGCCAACGGCGGCGACTCCTGGGACTCCTGAGCTTCGCCGGGCATCGCTTTGGCCGCTGCTGGCAAAATTCGGTGAGGCATCGAGAGTAAGTCGCGCGGTGCGAGGGTCGCATCGATCGGTTGTTTGGTGGGATTCAAAATAAGCGCAGGCACAACCGTCGCAGCAGCCAGTAGCACAGCCAGCGCAAGCAGTGGCAGCCAGCCCCAGATGAGCCAATTGCGCGGAAACCGCGACCTAGATGGACCACTTCGCATGGTCTGCCCTCAAATGAATCTCCCTCTGCACGGCACACGTCATGCTGGGGGGGAGGTTGTCGGTTTCATCGGTTGCGAGGTTTGTAACGGTTGAATCAATTATCCCGATCAAAGAAGTATTGCCTGCTATCGGTTACGTCATAGCGTGCGAGAAGCGTCGCTAGAACCGTCTCATCCGGCACCGTGAACGCAGCCGATGAAGGAGAGCAGCGGAGAAAACTACCCACTTCGGGTGTAGGCAGCACGACTCGAAAACGAGGCACAAATGATGATCGCACGACGTCGGCTAGCCACGTGGGTCGCGATCTTGCTATTCGTTTCGCCCCTTTCAATTCTTGCCGCCGAACGCCGGGCCATTCTGGGAACCTTCGGCGGCACTCCCCTGATCAAAACAGAGCGCCCGGGCGAGGACCACTGGCACCGTGCGGGCCACCCGGAACGCGTGTCCTGGCTCGCCCGACCGTCGGAGACGCCGAAGTATGGCGGAGGTTGGATTGGCGGCGGTACGGCCGTGGGTGGCGATCCGCGAACCCTGCAAGAAGGGACTTGGGGCTGGGACTACGCCGGATATCTCGCGCCAGCACGGATCTGGCTGCGGTGGTCTCATGGCCGACGCGATCAAGGTGGTATCGGGGCCTACAAGATCGACGGGCCGAACTTGTTGCACTGAGATGTTAAGGCCTAATTGCCAGCCCCGAACAAATCTCGCCAAGTTTGTTGCACCGCATGCGGGCCGAAGTCGCCATCGTTTTCGTAGCGATTCCGGGCGTCGATACTCATGTTGAGTAACGAGTTGAGCTTACGCCAGTCGTAGTCGTCTTCCGGCGGCAGCTCTCGCTGTAAAGCGTTTGGCACGGTCAATGCTATCCTGGAATGGAATCGATCGCGGTCCTGGCGATCCTGATTGCCAGGCGTTTGCCCTGTGACCGATTGCAAGTCTCGATGGAGTTGGGCGACAACCCAAGCGATCTGTCGGGCGTCATCATAGGGCAGCAGCCGCTCGCGTCCGATTTGAACTAGCGCGCCAGATAATTGTTCGCCGGTCGACTTCATCAGAGGTAACTTCTCCAACTCTCTGGCGAGAGTGTCTGCCCGGTGTGCGGCGTCGCGGGCCCTCTTCTTCACCACGTCAGGGTTTCCGAAAGGGTGTGCGCGAAATTCGGCATCGAGTTCCGCGAGAGCTTTCTGTAATTGTTCGACCGCGGCGGCGACGTCACCGGCCTTGTCAGCCGAATTCCAGACGTCAACCAGCCCCGGGTCAATGAGCGCGACGCGCGACCACGTGGGTAATCCCGGACGTCCTGGCGCGGGTAAGCGATTGGATCCCCGATCTCCGACTTGCGCAACGCGCACGGGATCGCGACGCCAACTCTTGTCACGCAGGTCATGGTGGCACGAGGCACAATCCATCAGACCGAGTTCCGGCCACGCGAAGCCGGACTCATCATGCATGCTCTTCTCGGCGACATCCGCCAATGTTTCCAAGGCGACGCGCAGCGAAACGGCCTGTCCAACGAAGGAGGCTTGACCGCCGGAGAGCGTGTCCTTTTGCCAGAGCCCTGCATCTTCCTGCTCCTGTTGAATAGCAGCCGGCTTCTCACGAATCGGCAGCCAATGTTTCGGCATTGATTCAAGATAACCTTGCATCTCATACCCAAAAAGCGGCGGATGGCCGGCGACGTACATCGCATGCGTGATGAACTTCTGCTCTTCGAGGCTGCCCACATGGCACGACGCGCAACGCTCGGCACGAATGAGCGGATCGCGCATCTCCACGAAACCCGAATACTCCTGTTTTTCCTTAAGCGGCATCTTCCGCCAGAGGGAACTCCTATGAATCGTCTCCCATTTTTCATAGGGGCCGTGGCAGGCTTCGCAGCTCACACCATGCTGAACATCAAATTCAACTTCCTGGATGTCAGCGACGGGGAACGCGGTGCCCTTTATCGGTGTGGCGTGGCATGCCAGGCAGCGTTGCCGCATCTCCTTTGTATTCCCAAGGCGTTGGAGAACTTGTAGCCCATGTTCGTTCTCCAATGCGCGGCTAGCAATCGCATGAAGATCATGCTTAGCCCAATCTTCAAACATGGGCTGTTTCACCCAGGTTGAATCTAGCCCGTCCCTAGTTTTTAGTGCGGGAGCATTGTGACAGTTGAAGCATTCGCCGATGAGCCCCATATAGTGCGACTCACTCGTAGGGCTTGCCGCGTGAACGTCTTGGAAACCATGGAGCAGCGGCCCCAGCACCCAGAACTGCACGATGAAATTGATCCACAGCAATCGTCGACACGCGATGGGCGGATGCAAACGAAGACAGCCCCTCGAGGCACAAAGCCAGCGTGTAAGATGATTACTTTTGTGCATCAAGTACATCGATCAGTCCCCGCGGAGGGTCTTTGATTTGCGGCGAGTCCAGCAGCGTGGGCTGGCGTGGGAATGCGAGTCGTTCTCGAAAGTCCGACTGACTTGGAACAACAGGCACCGAACTTGCCCGCAACGATTCAATCGCGAAATAGAGCATGGTTGATTCATCCCACGAGCGATTGGCTGCCACTTGTATCTGCATCAGGATTCTATCTGCTCGGTTCTCCAGGATTCTTTTTGCCCGGTCTTTGATCAATTCAGTGTCGTTCGACGATGCGTTGTGATTCTGCGGCCATTGATCGAGTGCCGTTTCGAGTTGTTTCTGGAGCGCACGAACGTTTCGGTGTAGCACTTCCAGTTTTGCTTTCGTCAAGTACAACTGGCCCATGGTATCGCGGATCTCGCGGAGGCTCGTTCGGATGCTGGCCGGATCCAACTCGTCCGGTAGACAATCATTCCACGCTAACTCCGCGTTCTCGTCGCAGATCGCACCGAGCAGTGCGTAGTTCCAGGTGCCCCACGTCGAGAGCTTCACAGTTCCATTCGGATGGCTGTTGCGTTTGGGGAATTGATCACCTGCGGCGGGTGCCAAGTCTTGATGGCAGTGGAAGCAAGAATATTCAGAAAGCTCGGGCCAAACGTGATTCTGGTCCTGTGCGTTTCCATTGCCGGCCGCATTCATGGCCAGTTCGATGCGATCTCCGAGCAGCTTCAACGATGCCTCAGCAGTACACAGTGCTCCGACAACCAACAGGTCGTGAGGAAAATCGGCACCGTACATGGCCTGTTGCTCACCTCTGGGCCCTTCGTCCCAGTGCTTGGGAAGACGGCTGTGGTAAGCGAATAACTCAAAGTGCATCCGTGGGTGGCCGGCTGCGTACAGGTCGTGATTCACGTCGCCAGCAATCGTGCCCACGTGGCACTTCACGCAGGTTCGCGCCCGGCTGACCAGATGATCGGTATCGTTGAACCCGAGGGATTGCTTGTCCTCTCGTGATCGCCAAGCGGCTTGCGTATGTGCGGCCAACCAATGCTTGGCATTTCCGTGACATGATTCACAGGAGACACCATCGTTGGCAACTCCGGAAGAAACTCCTTCAAAGCCACCCGTGGCGTGGCATTCGAGGCACCGACGCCGCAGTTGCTCGGATGCCTGGTCAAACGCGAGCAGCGAGCCCGGCTCAAGGTCGTTTGGCCGGGGGCTGAGGTTTGTAATAATTTCGAGACCCCGTTTGCCAAGCAAATCTTGGTAGGCCTTCGCGTGCGGATCTTGGAGCCGCCAAATGAGGAACTCGTCGCCGCGGATCTCGCCATCGCGACGACCCACACCGCCGTGACAGCCGCTTGCCGAGCAACTTCCGACGCCGCGAAAACCAGTGTTCACGACTTGCCCTGGCGGCAGGGACTCGACTTCGCCAACGGATTCAATCGTGTCACCGGAACCCTTTTGATTCTCCTTGGTCGAACCACCCATGGCGCTGAAGGCGATATTTCCCGCGACGAACAGGCCGGCGATCAACAGCGGCCACGCCCGATGTAGCGTATGTCGAGAGCCTGTCTGGCTGCGTTGAACTTGTCTGTATGAATTCATGAAGCCTGGACCAGAAAGGGATGCGCGCCGGTGAGGGCCACTTGCAATGCTTAGGGGTTTGATGAATCGGATGGCTCTTGGCCATCGTGGTAACCATGACACTCGGTGCAATTCGACGCCACGCCGGTCTCGGACTTTTTCAGGTCAAGCGAGGCGTGGCATTCCTGACAGATTTTGATACTCGGTAACAGCAGGGTGTCGCTGGACTGGCTCGACCAGGCGCCGGCATGGCAACGGTAGCAAGAAGTCTGTGATTCGCTTGTTAATTCCGAGCGATTCGGATTCAATCCACTCTTGATGTTCCGATGTGGGAAGTGGTCGAAGCGCGCGCGCGGCATCCAGATTTTCTCTACCGCCGTGGGCACAATACGGACATCGTCGAGTTTGGTCATGGAACTCAGGTACGCAGCCATCTCCACCGATTCCACGGATGTCTCCGAGGGCCATGAGCCGTCCGCATTTTTCCCCTCGACGTGGTGACATTCCAAACAACTTGTCTTGTTCGTTAGCAACATGAGCCAGACTTCTAGCTCCGTGTTTATCATATGTTCTGCCAACAAGAGTCGTTCCTGTTCCGGGGTTTGATTGGGATCGACCTTGTTGACCGACTCTTCGGCAGGCTTGCTCCGGGCATAGATTCCCGTCAATGCATCTCTTACAAATTCTCTTAGCTCAGAAGGTTGTCGACCATGCGGAATCGCGGGCGTTTCAGGGTCTTCGTCAGGCCCAAATCGTCCTTGCGAAGCGACGGCCGGCACATCGAGTGGGTGACAGGTTCGGCAGTGATTCTCATACGTGACGGGCAACATGTATCGCCCGCCGAAGAGTGGCGAAGTGCCCTCGGTTGAACTCGCCGGAATGAGGTCCGGCTGATGACAATGCTTGCACTGCAACTCAACGAGCGCATTGGGGTCACTGAGTTTGTCGTCCATCGTGGACTGATAAAAATCTTGGAAATCTTTGTCGAAGGACGATTCTTTCTTGCTGCCAATCTGTCCGTCAAGATTTGAGTTTGCGTTCAGCTCCGGAATGCCGGGTTGCAGATGTTGGGCATGATTGAACTTCAGTTTGCCATTGTCGGTGCCCAAGCGAACGACATCGAACTCTGGATGACTCCCGGGGGAATCGCTTTGAAACGTTGTGATCGAGAATTCACACAGATGTTCCTTCTCGCTGGAATCTAGTCCCTGAATGTGTTCCTTCAAGTTGGCGTGGCACTGCGTGCATGTTTGATCGGTTGTTGCCGCCACATCAAAGTGTTCGCCCTGATGCTCTTGGTGACACGTAGCGCAGTGCCCGATGTCGTCGGCCCGGGCATGATGCTGGCCACTTTTTTTGTGGCACGCCTGACATTTGTCGTCCATCGAATCAGCCGTCAAAGCCTTGGCGGGACTGAAAAAACAGGCCACCCAGGATGCGGCTGTCTGGTCGTGGACGGGATGGAAAAGTTTGTGGCACTCAGCGCATTCGTAGTTCAGATTGGAGTGTACGGATGAGAGCTGGCCTGGTGAGACAACAAACCGTGCCTGTTTGCTCTCAAACAACGCATCGCCAGCGACAATCCATGCCCCCAGCGCACCCGCCAAGAGCAAGCCACTACATAGGCCGAAGATGCGGCCGCGCGAGAGAATGTCGGCGCGGCGATGGTAATTCATCGCGTTGCTAATGGCCTTGAGCTTGGCGTCACTCGGCGGCGGCGATGAGCTTGGGCGTGATGTAGCCAAGAAAGAGCCCCTTGCACGATACAGCACCATTGTGCTGGAGATTGGTATGATAGCGAATCCATGATGGCTGTGCCGGCATACGCGGTCAAGCAAATGCGTCCGCAAAATTCTGGCAATTCCGGCAAGAAACAGACTCTGCGGTCACCTTTTTAGTCCAGCCTTTGCCTCGAATTATGTGAGAATGGAGTTACCCCGCCCGATTGCCGATGAGGTCGGATAAGCGCAACATTCGGACAATTCGCCCTAAACGCCCAAAAGCCCGCTAGCAGGTGGCCCCGGTCGCGAAAGAACCGATTGATTGGTGAATCTGCCCTGAAGGGAGAGGCGACACGTGAAGAACCAACCGCGTCGAACGCTGCGAGTCGAGCGGCTCGAAGGACGGTCCCTGTTATCGGTCGCTGGAATCGGGGTTTACAACCCTGCCAACGCCCAGTTTCTGCTTCGCGAATCGGCCTCACCTGGGGCGCCCGAATACGCCGCCGTCATCGAGAACTTTCCGAATGCAAAGCCGGTGGTCGGCGACTTCGATGACGATGGAATCGACACGATCGCCGCCTACAATGCCGCCGGTGAATGGGGAATTCGGAACGAGAATCGTCCGGGCGCGCCGGACACCCCGTTCTCCTTTGGTGCCGGCAGCTTTCTGCCCGTGGCAGGCAATTGGGATGGCGTGGGCGGCGACTCGATCGGCGTGTTCGATCCGGCAACCGCCACTTGGTTTCTGCGAAATTCAAACGACAGTGGACCGGCCGACTTCGTCCCCTTCAGCTATGGGGCGCCTGGTTTTGTTCCAGTCGTTGGCGATTGGGATGGGGACGGGGTTGATACCATCGGCGTGTTTGACCCTAACTCCGGTACTTGGTATTTACGGAATAGCAACAGCGCGGGAGTGGCCGACGCCGGCACGTTTGCCTATGGTGCCGCCGGCTTCAAGCCCGTCGTCGCCGACTTCGACGGCCTACCCAATGGCGACGGCATCGCCGTGGTCAACCCGCAGGGGCAGTGGTTCGTGCGCTTCACGGCGTCGCCCGGCGCGCCAGAGATTAACCCCTTTCCATTTGGCGCGGAGAACTTCAGTGTCGTGGCAGGAGTATTCGGCGATCCGGTCGACCAACTCACAGAGAACGACGTTGAGCGTCTTCTAAGGATCGCCGGCCAGGCATCGCAAAGCGACGACGCAATCATCGCCATCGTCGATCGCAATGGAGAAATTCTGGGCGTGCGCGTCGAGTCAGACGTGCCGATCTCGCCGCTCGATCGGGCGGTGTACGTCTCAGCGATTGATGGTGCCGTGGCCAAGGCCCGCACGGCCGCATTTTTTGCCAACGATGCGGCGTCGATCATCTCCTCGCGGACAATCCGCTTCATCAGTCAGAGCACCGTGACCGAGCGCGAGGTCAACTCGAATCCCAACACCTTCGATCCCCTGCTCCGCGGACCGGGCAGCGTGGCGCCGATCGGCCTGGGAGGACATTTTCCACCAGGCGTTGCCTTCACCCCACCGGTCGACTTGTTCGCCATCGAGAACACCAACCGCGATAGCTTGATTCATCCTGGCCCCGATCGTCTGCGCGGCACGGTAGACGATATTACGTTGACGAAGCGGTTTAACGTCGATCCGATGTTTGTCCCCCCCGATCAAGACATCCTCGCGCCTGAGTCCTATGCCAACAAGTTTCCTAACTACCTACCCTCGGCACAGGCCAGGGGCATCGGGACACTCCCCGGGGGCATTCCTTTGACGACGGCCGATACGGTCGGCAAGCCTCGTGTGGTTGGCGGTATCGGCGTGTTTTTTCCTGGCCCCAACGGCTTCGCCTCGTATGAGCAAGGATATGTTCCCGGGTACGTTCAAAGCGAGAACGATCGGACGAATGCTTCCCGGGTGCTCGAGGCCGAGTGGATTGCCTATGCCACCACCGCAGCGGCGTCGGGCACATTGCCGCCCGATCTTCAATCGCAGTTCAATACGATGGGACTTGAAAATAGTTACGCGTTCCCAAGTGTAGAGCAGCTGCAGAGCAGTGCCCTTCGGCTTGACCTAGTCGGGATCACACTTGAAGTGATTGGCCCGACCCCAGACGGAGTCCGCTTCACGCAGCCCGGGTTGTTGACCATTCTCGACGTCGGTCGCACGGTCGGTCAGGAAGCGGCGCAGGTCGTCGATGGCTCGCTTGACCAGTTGGTCGAACCAGGCGACAAGTATCTTGAGGGCAATCGAGTGCCTGAAGGTTGGCTCGTGCTCCCACACGATTCAGTAGTCGACCCGTTGCTGACCGGTGCCAAGGTTCAGTCGATCATCGAGCAAGGTGTCATACAGGCAAGAAAAACCCGGGCGGCGATCCGCTTGCCCGCTGGCGGCGCACGCACCAATATGGTGTTCTCCGTGGCCGATACGGAAGGCAACGTGTTGGGGCTGTTCCGAATGCCTGATGCGACGGTCTTCTCGATCGATGTGGCGGTGGCCAAGAGTCGGAACACGGCCTACTATGCCGACCCACTGGCCTTGCAAGATATCGACGTCATTGACCAGTTTCCTGGCGGTCCTCCGCTGGACAAGGGCATTGCCTTCACCAACCGCACATTTCGCTTCGTCGCCGAGGCACGGTTTCCTTCGGGGGTCGAGGGATCGTTAGCCGGCCCGTTCTCGAAATTGAATGATCCAGGGCAGGCCATCGACCCAAGAACCGGGCGGCTAGGTGCCGAAAGCGCTGGACCTCCCGTCGCATTCACCGCCTTTCAAAGTGTGGCAGGCTTCGATTCGTTCAACCCTGGCACAAACTTCCGCGATCCAGACAATATCGAGCACCAAAACGGAATCGTGTTCTTCCCAGGCAGCACACCGCTGTACAACAACACGACCCTAATCGGCGGTTTCGGCGTAAGTGGCGATGGCGTCGATCAAGACGACGTCGTGACGTTCGTCGGCGCCACTCCCTTCTTGCCCCCAGCGGGTGTCGTGCGTGCGGACCAAGTCTTCGTCAGGAATGTCCGCCTGCCGTACCAGAAATTCCTCCGCAACCCTGAAGGTTAAGCCAAGGTTCCCGGATCACCGCGTTCAACCGTTTCTTATCGTGAATAAGATTTCTGGCGGGGATACATGCTTGCCAATTCCTTGCGGTGCGTGATGAGACCTGATCGCGGGCGGGCCCTTCACGCCGCTTGATGGAAGCCTCGATCAAGCACTTCTTTGAGCGAGGGCAATACTGTTTTCTCTTTCTCGCCCCGTGTTTCATTGCAATGCCCTTTGGACCTCCTTATCCTTGGGCACACTCGCGTGATGCGTGAAGGCACGAACTGCGTATCATCAGCCATCGTCGCGTGAGACAGAGAAGCGTTGCAACACGGCTGAAGTGGGCAGGCATGCCTGGATCTCACAACACCGGCCTTTGGCATCGTCCAGTTGATCGGAACACCTACGCATGAGAGCGAACGCATGAAGAAGCTACGCGCCTTGAATTCGCTGGTGACACGCGTCTTAGTCGTGGCAACGTTGTCCGTCGTCACCGTGGCTGGGTTAGTCGGCGCAACGTTCCTCTGGCGGGCGAATCTGGAACTCCGCGAGCGCGAACAGGTCGATCTTCGCGACGAGATAAAACTACATAAAGACCGGTTAAGTCTACAACTCACTCAACTTCGACTCGATGTGCTTGCCTTACGAACCGATGCTTCGGTGAATCAATTGCTCGACCGTGCCAATGAAGACCAACCAGATGGTGACCTGCGCAAGGAAGTCGAGGACGTTTTTAAGAACATCTGTCGCTTGTTTCCTGCTGGAATGAAGGCCGAGTCAGCCAATGGTACCGATCGTCAGGAATATCTCAAACCCTACTTGCAAGTGCGGTTGATCGACCGTGATGGTCGAGAGATAGCAGTCGTTCTTCGCAACGACCCCAAGCCTGGCGAGTATAGCCTCACTGTCGAGGACCACGAAGCTTTGGATGATCCTCACAATGATGCATTTGAGAAGTCCGACAAACGGTATTTCAAGGAGACCGTCAAACTTACTGAGAAGGCTGCTGTTGAAAGAAGAACCACAACAGATTCAACCTACCAGGAGCCGGTTTATCTTTCTCCCATTGAACCGAATCACGATAAGACCAAGAAACGAGTCCATCAAGAGCAAACAGTTGTTCGGGCAGCTTCGCCGATCGTTGACAAAGAGAACCGCTTTCTCGGGCTCATTATCATCAATTTCGATTTCAACGAAGCTACATCCCAGCTTGTGAACTCGCCTCGGCACTTGGTCTATCTGATGGAAGCAGACGGTGCAGAGGCATCCCTGCTTTATCACCCGGATTATAGAAATGTTGACGAAACCTTCCGTGGGGGGGCCAATCAGGACGCACGAGCACGCCTTCAATCCGATTTTAAAACGGACATCACAACAGAGATGCGTGCGATCTTTAGAACAGAAGAAGAGCAGCCAGAATATGTTCACAAGGCCATGGCGAAGCGCCGGCTAGAGCACTACGGCGTGGGGCTGCCTATGGGGGGCGGCACCATTGAACTGAGTGATAAGAAGGAATTCTGGCTGATGAAGCTTAGTGTCACACCAGATTCTGACGCTCAACAGAAGATTCCGCTCGAACTGCAGGATCGCCGGGCGGATGGCAAGTTGCCTGACGGGTTTCGTGGCCCCATGGGCGGATTATCGCCGAGTGCGACGTCGTTTGCCTTGCGGGCCGACAGTTACGATGAATTAAAGCACGAGGCCGAGCGTCTCATTGATGAGCACCCAAATCTATTGCGCCCACAGTACACCTCCACCTTCTCCTTGTTTGACCGCGTACATCCGCTCCGTTGCCGCAATTTTACAGCCCACTATTTTCGCATCTACTTCGATCCGCAACACCCTTCCCGGCATATCGGGCTACTTATGGGATTCTCCAAGGAGGAGTTGCAAGCAGACTTGTGGCCAATTGCGCGATGGTGCTTCTGGGTTGGAGCGGGTGTTACGGTCGGCATTATTGGAGTCGTGTTCGTACTGATGCGTCGATTTGTGAAAAGGCCGCTGGACCAACTCACGCACGCCGCGGAACAAATTGGTAACGGCAATTTCAATGCTCCGTTGCCGCTTACCAAGAGCGACGAAATTGGGCATCTTGCCCGCACCTTTAATCAAATGATCGGTCAGATACGCAGTCGCGAAGAAGATGTGGCGAAGACGACTTTGGCCGTGCAAGACCGGGAGGCACGGCTCCGGGCCATCTTTGATACGGCTGCCGATGGCGTTGTGACACTCGATGGGGATTACAAGATTCAGGCAGTGAACCCAGCGGCGATCGAGATGTTCGGTCGTAGTCGTGGTGCGCTCAGAGACAAGCCGGTCGTGGCGCTGATCAAAGAAGAAGATCACCAACGGTTGCAAACAGCCATCGAGGAGATGAGCCAGGACGATTTCAGTCGCACGTCGTTGGAGGTCACCGCGATTCAGAAAACCAAGAACGGTGCACGCCATTTTTCCGTCCGGATCTCGATCGGCAAGGCAGCGGGAAACGCGTTTTACGCGTTGGTGTTTACGGATATCACCAAGGAAAAGCAGACCCGTGAGATGCTAGAGGACGAAGTTGCAACGCGGACTCGAGAGCTGGAAATCGCCCGGGATGTGGCAGTGGCCGCCGAGCAAGCGTCAGACAAGTTCATCGCAAACGTCAATCATGAATTGCGCAACCCACTACACCAAATATCAAGCAATTGTCAGCGACTACAACGCAAGCAGGAAAAGTACGGCCCGCTTACGACGCTACAAGCGGAGATCGTTTCTAAGATACGCAAGTCCGTGGAGAAGCTGGTGAACCTGATATCCGATGTTATTGATCTCGAGAAGATCAAGGTCGGATTGCTACCTCTAGAGGTAGAACGGTTTGAACTTCGACCGTTTCTAAATTCATTGCTTGATGGAATTCGCGAAGGTGCCAACTCGGGCGGCAATGAGATTGAGGTGATTGGTGTCGAGAAATTGGACTTCATTGCGACGGACCGCAAAAAGCTGGATGGAATTCTGACGAATCTGATGACCAATGCTTGCAAGTTTACTCAGGAAGGTAAGATCACCATGGAGGTGTTTTCCGACACCGACCGCATAATGTCTGTTCGCGTCACCGATACGGGCTTGGGCATGACGCAAGACCAGCAGGATCACTTGTTTGAACGATTCCGCACGAATCGCGATCCTGTGTGGAACCCGGACGGGATTGGGTTGGGTCTTGTTCATGCAAGAGGTCTCGCCGAGCAACTTGGTGGCCATCTCGAGTTAGTCCACAGCGAGGTTGGAAAGGGGACGACCTTTATCGCGACCATTCGAGACGATCTACCACTGACAAAGACACCTGAACAAGGTGCTAACGATCGCGAACGTCCTTCAAAGAGATCCTCGACGGAACGTCGCGAGAAGCCCCCGACGATCCTCGTGATTGATGACGATGATGAGGCTGCGGATGTCCTTCGCGACTTGTTGGATGAAGGGCATCTTGGCGGATTGAAAATCGTATCTGCCCTGACGGGGACCGAGGGGTTGGAAAAAGCGAAGCAATGTCAACCCGATCTTATTTTGCTCGACATTAAGCTGCCTGGCATCGATGGCTGGTCGGTGTTGGCGGCATTAAAGACCGACGATGAACTCAAGCACATTCCGGTGGTGCCACTGACGATTGTCGACGATCAACCGAAGGCACGCGCCTTGGGTGCTTCTGATTATCTGCTGAAGCCGATCGATGCGGACAACCTCAATAAGGTCATCCACAGCTACTGTTCTGGTACCCCAACAATCCTGATCGTCGACGACGATGCGGAAGACCGCGCCACGATGCGCGAGGCAATGGAATCCTCGACGTTTGGAATCCTCGAAGCAGAAAACGGTCTTCAAGCGCTGGAGCGCATCGCCGAGCAAATCCCCGACCTGATTCTGCTCGATCTTAAGATGCCAGAGATGGGTGGGGCAGAGTTGCTAGTGCGATTGAATGAAGATCCGGCCACCCAAGGAATCCCCGTGATTGTGCTTACGTCGCATTCGCTTACGGATCCTGAGTGTGTCGAAGTGAAAGACCTTGTGGAGAAAATGATTCAGAAAGGCGCGATCGATGAGCAGAAACTTGTTACCATTATCAGGCGAGCGTTGGCGGTGCATGACAGCGATCCTGAAGAACCTGGGGGCCTATGATGACAACCAAGACTGAAACGAAGACCGTGTTGATCGTGGAAGACGATCCGGACAACTTGGAGTACATGATCGAATTTCTGGAGGATGATTTCGAACTGCTGGTTGCCAAGAACGGAGACCACGCCGTGGAGTTAGCGAAGCAGCACCACCTTGATGTTGTCTTGATGGACCTCAAGTTGGACCTCTGGTCACCACCCACGACAGGCTTCGACCTAACCGAACGGTTGCGGCTCCTGCCGGAAGTGGAGCATGTCCCGATCTTTGCCACCAGTGCTCGCAACATGGAGCATGAGAGAAAACGGGCATTTGATGCCGGCTGTAACGATTTGATAACAAAGCCTTACGACTTTGACTACCTGATCAAGCGGATTCACGAGGCTTAGAGTGGAAGTGAGTCGGTTCGGTTGATAAGCTCGACTCATGCGTCAGTCGACCTTTGGGGGCTTATCATGTCTCAGCCACAGTCCGACCAGCCATCGGAACAACCACACCGTTCCGACCGTGCCGATTTCAACCGTATCGATCTCGAAGGACTCGTCGAACAAACCGACAATCTTATTGCGCAGTTCAAGTACGTTGCCGAGCTGACTGGGGAACTGCATGTTGCCGTTCAGGGAGGAGCTTCCGAGGACAGCGAGGCACGCAGCATCAGAACGGTTAGTCGGATGCTTGCCGCTGCTGAAAGCTTGAACGAATCGGCGATCGATCAGCTAGAGGAATGCCTGACACGCGAGTGTATCGAGCACGACTTCAAGGCGAAGTTTGGCACTGTGATGCACGATCTTCGCAACCACCTCAACAAGGTGTCCATGGGCTGTCAGTCGCTGCTCAGAAAGAGCGACGACCTGGAGAGCGATACGCTCAGGTCGACCCGGCGCGTGCTGCGTTTTTGTCGTGGGCTGGCTTCCCGAATGACCCTGTATGCCAAACATGTTAGTCGCGTTATTGAAGCCGATCCTGCGCCAGCCATTGCAGCGACGCCTCTGAAGACAAACCAGGATCCGGCAGACCAAGAACCGCTTCATGTGGCAATCGTTGATGACGATACGGCGGTCGCCGAGGATATCGAAAAACATTTGACGCAGGCACATGGTTTCACCGTCGAACTCTTTCGAGACGGCGAATCGTTGTTGCAGCGCATGCAGGATCGCGCCTTCGATGCCGTATTGCTTGACGTTGTTTTACCAGGCATGAACGGCGATCAAGTCCTGCAAACAATCCTTGATACGCCCAAGCTCGCGAATACTCCCGTTCTAATGATTTCGGGAATTCTTGATCCGACCATGGTGCTCAAGTGCCTCGAACAAGGGGCGGTCGATTACCTTCCGAAGCCGCTGGAACTGCCAGTGCTCGATGCCCGCATTCAATCGTGCCGCAATAAGAAACGTCTGCGGGAAATGGAATACCGCCAGCACTTTAATTCAGAACTTGCCGCGGAATTGTATTGCGATCCCGAGAAGCTTGACGAACGCAGTGCAATGATAACCGTGCTCTTTTGCGACATTCGGCGATTTAGCGCAATCACAAGCAAGCTGGCGACCTCCGAAGTCGTGCGTTGGATTCGAGACTCCATGACGGAGCTATCAAAATGTGTCTTCAACTGCAAAGGGACGCTCGTCGACTATGCCGGTGATGGCTTAATGGCGATGTGGGGAGCTCCCGTGCCGCAGGAGCAGCACGCTTCGATGGCGCTGGATGCTGCTTTTCAAATGGAGACGACCATGCGAAAGCTTGCCAAACGTTGGGAGCCGATCCTTGGCGAACCATTTCGTATCGGGATTGGCATCAATTCTGGTGAAGCCCATGTGGGAGTGATCGGAACCTTCCCGAAGTTCAAGTATGGACCACTTGGACCAGCGGTGAACATCGCTAGCCGAGTCGAAGGGATTACAAAATACCTGGCACCGCTGCTCGTCACGAAACAGACACAACAGTTGATCGACGGTCGTGACGATAGTGTTTCGCGTCGCCTTTGTGATGCGCGGCTCGTGAATATTTCAGAGCCGGTTCCCGTATATGAATGCCGGCGAGACGTCAGCGAGCAGACAACGAAGCTATTTGAACGCTATGAGGCAGCGCTCGCGCATTTCGAACAATCTGAATTTGAAGCTGCCGCCGAGACCTTAGGCAGACTCTTCGCCGACCATTCGGATGATGGCCCCACTCGAATACTCCTCGCCCGCACCCTCGACGCCATGATCGCCGACAAGCCACAGCTCGTCTGGGAAGCACCTTCGAAGTGACTGATATACAGTTGCTTGAAGGCGGTAGATGATCAGTCACTCTTCGCCGTTCGCACGACCATCAGGCGGATTTCGGTCATGTCTTCGATGGCGAATCGAATGCCCTCGCGGCCTAGTCCGCTGTCTTTGACGCCGCCGTAGGGCATGTTGTCGACGCGCCAGGATGGCACGTCGCCGATGACGACCCCGCCGACTTCCAGTTCTTCCCAAGCCTGATGTGCCTTATAGATGTCACGCGTAAAGATCCCAGCTTGCAATCCGAAGGTACTGTCGTTCACTTCGGCAAGCGCATCATCGAATGAAGTGAAGCGGCTCAACACGGCAACCGGGCCAAAAGCCTCGTCTGTGCAGATCTTCTGATCGCGGGGCACCTCTTCGAGCAGTGTGGCTTCGAGCATCGCCCCTTTGCGATGGCCACCGCAAAGAAGCTTGCCTCCGGCGGCGACTGCCGCGGCGATCCAATCGTCAAGCCGTCTGGCTTCTTTCTCGGAGATCATCGGACCGATGAATGTTGCCTCGTCGCTTGGATCACCCGACTTCAACTGCTTGGTTGCCTCGACCAGTTTTGCTTTGAGCGGTTCGTAGACCGAATCATGCACGATGATGCGTTGCACGCCGATACAACTCTGCCCCGACTGGTAGAACGCGCCGAACACGAGCCGCTCAACCGCATCGTCCACGTCGGCGTCCTCATCGACAATGCACGCGGCGTTTCCGCCCAATTCCAGCACAACCTTCTTCTTGCCAGCTTTTGCCTTGAGTGCCCAACCAACATTGGGCGAACCGGTGAAGCTCAGCAGCTTCAATCGTTCGTCGGTTGTGAACAGATCGGCACCATCGCGATGACACGGAAGGATGGAAAAGGCGCCCGGGGGCAAGGCGGTCTCCGCCAGAACTTCGCCAATGATCAACGCGCCAATCGGTGTGCGGCTTGCCGGTTTCAACACAAAAGGGCAACCCGCCGCGATGGCCGGCGCGACTTTGTGGGCAGCCAGGTTCAGCGGAAAGTTAAACGG
The DNA here is from genome assembly GCA_964576465.1 of uncultured Planctomycetaceae bacterium. GTDB lineage: Bacteria > Planctomycetota > Planctomycetia > Pirellulales > JAEUIK01 > CAZNXE01. The sequence goes on along the minus strand of CAZNXE010000020.1, from coordinate 20,142 downwards.
CGAGATGAACGAACATGGCCCGATGGGTACGCGGCGGTGCATTCCGAAGTACCCTCGGGCACGTGGGGTGATCTCCAAGTTCATGATCTCGCCACCAATGCGAACCGACTCTTCGGCCGCGATGCGAAACGTGTCGATGAGCCGAGTCACTTCACCGCGACTGTCCTTAATTGGTTTGCCAGCTTCAATGCACAGCGAAGTTGCAAGTTCATCGAACCGCTCGGTGAAGCGAGCAACGCAATGGTTTAAGACGGCCTGCCGCTCGTAAGGAGGCATCCGTCGCATGGGTTCCGTGGCAGCAACCGTGCCGGCAATTGCCTGATCGATCGCCCCCACATCGGCCATCGCAACATGCGTGGCAACGTTTCCGGTGTACTTGTCGATCACCGCAAGATCGGTATTCGCGGCCACCGCTTGGTTGCACAAATAGTACGGATAGGATTTTTCCAACATCGCTTACTCCAGATAGCGTTTTACTCTGGCATTCGATGGAGACCATGCGTATCAACGACATAAGCGGCATCACACCTTGGCGCTCAGCTCACGAATCTCATGATTCAGAATACGATCGTTGTCTGAGTAGTCGACCGGAACTTCAATCAAGTGAACGCCGGACGATTCGTTGCACTTCTGCATGAGGGAAGCCAGTTCTTCCGATGAATTCACGCGATGACCGTTTGCTCCGTAGCTCTCGGCATACTTCACAAAGTCTGGATTTCCGTAATCGAGCCCAAACGGCTTGAAGCCCATGTTAGCTTGTTTCCATTTGATCATTCCATACGCATCATCGCGGAGAACGAGCACCACGAGATTCATCTCCAGCCGTACGGCCGTCTCAAGCTCTTGCGAATTCATCATGAAGCCGCCATCACCGCAGATGGCCATGACCTTGCGGTCAGGATGGACCAGCCGCGCGGCCATCGCCGAAGGTAAACCAGCTCCCATCGTGGCCAAGGCATTGTCGAGCAAGACGGTGTTGGGCTGGTTCGCCTTATAGTTTCGCGCGAACCAGATCTTGTAGACGCCGTTGTCCAGCGCAATGATTCCGTCGCGGGGCATCACACGCCGAACGTCGGCCACTAGCCGTTGCGGATAGATGGGAAACCGCGGGTCGTCGACACCATTGCCGACATGCAATTCAGAAGCTTCACGAACCGTATCGAAGTACGAAAAGTCCCAACTGTCTTGGATTGTAAGTCGTTCGCATATTTGCCAGATACTGTTGGCAATGTCGCCGACAACTTCGAGCTGAGGAAAATAGACAGGATCGACCTTGGCCGAGAAGAAGTTGACATGGATAACCTGTTGGCCGTTGTGGTGCATGAAAAACGGCGGCTTCTCGACCACATCGTGGCCGACATTGATGATCAAATCGGCATGATCGATGGCGCGGTGAATAAAGTCGTGGTCGGACAACGCTGCATTGCCCAAAAACCGTTCGTTCTCCTCGTCGATGACGCCCTTGCCCATCTGCGTGGAAATGAAGGGAATGCCAGTCTCTCTGACAAAACTGCTTAACATGCGAGAGGTGAGCTTGCGATTCGCGCCGGCACCAATCACCAACAGCGGGTGACAGGCCGATTCGATCAGTTGTACGGCCTTGCGAATCGACTTTTCTTCAGCCGTTGCGCGACGCACAAGGCTGGCCGGAAAGACCACCTCTGCCGTTTCCTCGGCGGCAATGTCCTCGGGCAATTCAAGATGCGTCGCACCAGGTCGCTCTTCCACGGCAAGGCGAAACGCCTCTCGCACCCGCGAAGGGATGCTGTCGCCACTGACGATTTGTCTGGTGTACTTCGTTAGCGACCGCATCATGTCCACGATGTCGATGATCTGAAAGTGGCCTTGCTTGCTTGACTTAATCGGCTTCTGACCGGTAATCATCAGCATGGGCATACCGCCCAATTGGGCATAGGCTGCGGCGGTGACGAGGTTCGTTGCACCAGGCCCCAGCGTTGCCAGGCAAACGCCCGCCTTGCCGGTCAAGCGCCCGTAGGTGGCCGCCATAAACCCGGCCGCTTGCTCATGGCGCGTCAGGATGAGCTTGATGCTTGTTGAACGCGATAGGGAATCGAGCAGATCGAGATTTTCTTCTCCCGGAATGCCGAAGATATACTCGACGCCTTCGTTTTCCAACGCGGCGACGAACAAGTCGGATGCCTTCATGGTGTCTCCTTGGTGGCGCTTGTTGATTCCAAGCGATATGAATGAGCGACGGCTTCGGCGACGCGCGGCGCCACCGATCGATCGAGCGCTTCGGGCAGCACCCGGTCGGTCGACAAATTGCTTACCGAACCCGCCAGCGCGTGGGCTGCGGCGATTTTCATTGATTCTGTGATGCGCGTCGCTCCGGCGTCCAGTGCACCACGGAAAATTCCCGGGAACGCCAGTAGGTTGTTCACTTGGTTCGGAAAGTCGCTGCGCCCCGTGCCGACCACGGCTGCTCCACCCTTGCGCGCTTCCGCGGGCATGATCTCCGGGATGGGATTCGCCATGGCAAAGACGATCGCATCGTCTGCCATTTTTGCGATATCACTACTCTTAAGCAGATCGCCCTTACTCACGCCAATGAAAGCGTCGACCCCCTCGAGAACCTCTGCCAACGAACCGCTGTGATTGTTTCGGTTCGTATAGCGAAGCAATTCGCGTTTGTAGTCGTTCAAGTCTGGTCTGTCTTCATGAATTGCCCCCTTCGAGTCGCAGACGATAACGTCTCGCACCGAGACACAAACATCGGGCTCTTGACCAACGCAGCGCAGCAAACGGGCAATGGCCGTGCCCGCGGCACCGGCACCGTTGATGACAACGCGGATGTTGCCAATATCACGCCCCGTGACACGTGCCGCGTTCATGAGCGCGGCGAGCAAGACAATTGCCGTGCCGTGCTGGTCGTCATGAAAAACAGGAATTCCAAGGTCTTGGAGTGCCTGTTCGATTCCAAAGCAGCGTGGCGCCGAAATGTCTTCCAGATTCACGCCACCAAACGTCGGTGCAATGCGGCGAACGGTATCGATAATCTCACGTTCGTCCTGCGTATCCAGACAGATGGGCCACGCGTCAATTCCGGAAAACTCCTTGAATAGCAGGGCCTTGCCTTCCATCACGGGAAGTGCCGCCAGTGGCCCAATGTTTCCCAGACCCAACACCGCAGACCCGTCGCTGACGATGGCCACCGAATTGCCCTTCATGGTTAAGTCGCGAGCCCGGGAAGCATCTTCCGCAATGATCTCGCACGGTCGGGCAACGCCGGGGGTATAGACTAACGCCAAGTCATCGGTAGTAGAGACCGGCACCTTGCCCACCACGCCGATTTTTCCACGCAGTTGCTCGTGAACAATCACACTCCGCTGGTAAATGTCATCTGCCATCGCCGTGGTTCCGCTGTGGGTGAGAGATTCGGTTGTTAAACAACACCATAAGCGAGCATCGCATCGGCGACTTTCACGAATCCGGCGATGTTGGCTCCATCGACGTAGTTCACGTGCCCGTCATCTTCGGTCCCGTATTCGACACACTTGTCGTGAATATCTTTCATAATCGCGTGCAGCCGCTGGTTGACCTCTTCGCGATCCCATGAAAGACGAAGCGAGTTCTGGCTTTGCTCGAGCCCTGAAACAGCCACACCACCGGCGTTCGCGGCTTTGGCCGGCCCGAACAACACCTTGGCTTCCAAGAACGCCTGCATTCCGTCGATCACGGTGGGCATGTTAGCTCCTTCGCTTACGACGGAGACACCGCCTTTGATTAGCGTCTGGGCATCGTCGCTGCTAATTTCGTTTTGTGTCGCGCAGGGATACGCCACATCACACGTCACGCCCCATGGCCGCTCGCCAGCATGAAACGTAGCACTGGAATACTTTTCGGCGTATTCGGAGATGCGCCCGCGGCGGACTTCTTTCAGCTCTTTCACGAAAGCAAGTTTGTCGGCGTCGATACCATCGGGGTCGTGAACGAATCCCGACGAGTCGGACATGGTGACGACCTTTGCACCCAGTTCCGTGGCTTTTTCAACCGTGTAGGTGGCAACATTGCCAGCGCCAGACACGGTACATGTCTTGCCTTTCAAACTTTCACCGCGATGGTTAAGCATGTTTTCGCTGAAGTAGACACAACCGTAGCCGGTGGCCTCGGTGCGCACATGACTGCCGCCGAAGGCAAGCCCCTTGCCTGTCAAGATTCCGGTAAATTTATTGGAGAGCCGCTTGTACTGACCAAACAAGAAGCTGATTTCTCGCGCCCCCACGCCGATATCCCCGGCAGGGACGTCGGTGTCTTCGCCGATATGACGGTGCAGTTCGATCATCAGCGACTGACAGAATCGCATCACTTCGCGATCGCTCTTGCCCTTGGGGTTAAAGTTAGAGCCACCCTTGGCGCCACCCATTGGCAATCCCGTTAAACTGTTCTTGAAAGTCTGCTCGAAGCCCAGAAACTTGAGCACGCTAAGCGTCACGCTGGGATGAAAGCGCAGGCCGCCTTTGTAGGGCCCGATGGAATTGTTGAATTGGACCCGGAATGCCCGATTGGCGTGGATGTTCCCTTCATCGTCTTCCCAAGTCACGCGGAAGATGATGACACGATCGGGCTCGGTCATCCGCTCTAGAATGTAGCCATCGCGGTACTTCTTGTTTGCCAACAAGAACGGAAACAGCGAACTGGCAACCTCTTGTACTGCCTGATGAAACTCCAGTTCGCCCGGGTTGCGCTTGACCAACCCTTGCATGAAGCACTCTAGCTCTTCGCACTTATCAAATAGCATGCCTTGCTCCTGTTGGTGTTGTGGAAATCGTTGGTGTACGGAGTATCGTGGTTGACGCAAGAACAAATTAGGAAGAGAAGTGGACCGTCGCCAGATGAGTAAAAGCATCGTACACATCGGCAGGCGTTGCCAAGCCGCGGCACAGCGCTGCCCATGCGAATGAGGTTCGCAAGCCACATGAAAAAGATTGATCTGACATACAGAAGCCCCAGAGAAGTGCCGGGCAGTTGCCCGAGCGTGGTCGTCATCCAGACGGGCCGTACGATAGCCCTGGCCAGGAAGAGAAGCAAGCAAGTTCGAGTCAGTCTTAATATTTCTTGGAGATCGTCGCTGGGAACACCGGGAATCATTTTGGCTAGCGCAAAGAAACCATTTGGCTGAATCGAGATTCTGCTCGATGTTCTAACTAGGTAGTGCCGACTGTGCAGGCTAGGATCGAACAGTCCAAGTCAACTCGAGCGGTCGGCAAACCCGACCCTACGTTACTGAAGACATGGTCTAGTTTTGATAGGATGGTCGGCAGACTTCGGTGCGACCGAGAGCAACTGGCACATCCGGACCAATGGAGAGCATGGCCGACAACGATCCAAACGGAGCCTCGCAGAACCTTCCAGGCGATCAAAGTGATTCGCCCGTTGATTCTGCGCCCGTCTCGCAGATGAGTGAAGCCGCGGACCATCCTGCACGCATCGGCCGTTACCGCATCGAGAAGGTGTTAGGCAAAGGCGGGTTTGGTCTGGTCTATCTGGCGTACGATGAGCAACTGAACCGCCCGGTAGCCGTCAAAGTGCCTCACGCCAAATTGATTTCCAAAGCGGGAGACGCCGAGTCGTACCTGACCGAAGCCCGCACGGTTGCCAACCTGGATCATCCTCACATTGTTCCGGTGCATGACGTGGGTAGCACGGACGAATTTCCCTGTTACATCGTCTCGAAGTACGTCGAGGGGACCAACCTCGCAACTAGGCTAAAGCAAACGCGGCTACTGCACATCGAAGCGGCTGAGCTGGTAGCGACCGTGGCTGAAGCTTTGCACTATGCCCACAGGCAGGGCCTGGTCCACCGAGACGTGAAGCCCGGCAACATTCTTGTCGGCACCGACGGGAAGCCCTACGTCGTCGATTTCGGACTAGCACTGCGGGAAGAGAACATCGGAAAAGGACCGAAGTACGCCGGGACGCCGGCCTATATGAGCCCGGAACAGGCTCGTGGAGAAGGTCACCGCGTCGATGGTCGTAGTGATATCTTCAGTCTCGGGGTTGTGTTCTACGAACTACTCGTCGCCCGCCGCCCGTTTCAAGCCGACACGCGGCAGGAGCTACTGGAACAAATCACAACCCTGGAAGTTCGAGCGCCAAGGGAAATCGATTCTGACATTCCGAGGGAGCTAGAACGCATTTGTCTCAAAGCCCTCTCCAAGCGGGCGACCGACCGCTATGCGACGGCCCAAGACCTCGCCGATGACCTGTTGCACTTCCAGAATTCTGCATCTCGAGAACGAGTCGACCGTGAGTCACTCTCTGGTGCAATCGTTTCCAAAGGCCGCCTGTCGCGGCAACTTGGGTTAAGCGAAAAACGATCTAAAGTGATCCACAGCACGTTCTTGTTCGCCGACTTCAAGGGCTACACAGAGCGCGTACGCATTCTGGAAAAAACGGCAGGTCTTCAAGCGGCGGCAGAGATGAGACGCAAGGTATCACAATACATCGACGATACATTTGTTCAATTGGATGCGGAGATCAATCCAGCCGAGTATCAACTCATTGATACAGCAGGAGACGGTTTTTTCTTTCATTTTCGTCAGGCAAAAGACGCCTTTCGATTTGCGGAAGCCTTGCAGATCAGGGCAGCGGCTCACAACGCCCAGGTCACCGATGAGATTGCCGAACACTGGTTTCGCACTGGGGCAGCAACAGGCGAGGCGGCTTGGGACGATGGCGAACCAACCGGCCATGTCGTCAATGTCGCTTCTCGCTTGCAAGCGGCCTCGATGGGCGGGGACATGGTAATCGACGAGGCAACCTTCGATGCTCTTCCACTGGAGATCCAGCAACAATTCAGCCCGAAGCAGATTGTTCGAGACAAACACGACAAGCGCTACGAGGTTTACCGGACTGCCTTCGGTCAATCCTTGTCCCCGCTGCCTCTCGTAAAGCCGAGCAACCCTTCACCTCCAGTTTTCAACCCTGCTTCATCCTCCGAGAGCAGTACTCTGAGAATCGTTCCCAAAGGCCTGCGTTCTTTCGATGAACATGATGCCGACTTTTTCCTTGAGTTGCTGCCAGGCGCACGCGATCGTGAGGGACTCCCCGACAGTCTACGGTTTTGGAAAAATCGCATCGAAGAGACCGATCCTGATAAGACGTTCTCGGTCGGATTGATCTATGGGCCGTCTGGGTGCGGGAAGTCGTCGCTGGTCAAAGCCGGACTGTTGCCACGGTTGTCGGAGAGTGTGATCCCGATCTACATCGAAGCGACCCCTGATGAGACCGAAACCAGGCTCAGCCATGGCTTGCGGAAACGATGTCCTGGCCTGGAGGACAACCTGAGCTTGAAGGACATGCTGGCCGAATTACGCCGTGGAGAAGGCCTTCTTGCTGGCCAGAAGGTTCTGATTGTGCTGGACCAATTCGAGCAGTGGTTGCACACCTATCGTGATGAAGAAGATACGGAACTGGTGCAGGCGTTGCGTCAGTGCGACGGTGGAGCGGTCCAGTGCATGGTGTTAGTGCGGGATGACATCAGGATGGCCG
>CAZNXE010000020.1:0-12602 GCA_964576465.1 uncultured Planctomycetaceae bacterium | reverse complement strand
GTTCGGTTCGTGGAGTCTCAGAACTCCGCCGCGGTCGATTTGTTTACCATTCGTCATCCCGTGAACGTGCTGGCGGCATTTGGCCGAGCATTCGGTGCTTTCCCAGAGGACGCAAACAAGCCCTCGAAAGAACTAAAAGACTTCTTCAAACATTCGATTGCCGGTTTGGCCGAAGACGGCAAAGTCATTTGCGTTCGTCTGGCGCTGTTCGCCGAGATGATGAAAGGAAAGGCGTGGACGCCAGCCACGCTGAAAGAAGTTGGTGGTACCAAGGGGGTCGGTGTCACTTTCTTGGAGGAGACGTTTAGCGCATCCACGGCACCGCCGGAACACCGCTACCACCAAAAAGCTGCTCGGGCCGTGCTCAAAGCTCTGCTGCCCGAGTCGGGCACGGACATTAAAGGGCAGATGAAGTCTGACGGCGAGTTGTTGGAGGTCTCCGGCTATGCCGGCCGAGAGAGAGACTTTCACGATCTTCTCAAGGTCCTCGACAGCGAAATTCGGCTCATCACCCCAACCGACCCCGAAGGCATTGACTCAGACGACGAATCCGTGATGCGAACAGAAACGAGGCAAAAATATTATCAACTGACCCACGACTACCTAGTCCCTTCGCTGCGCGACTGGCTGACCCGTAAGCAGAAAGAAACCAGAAAGGGTCGGGCCGAACTCCGCTTGGCCGAACGCTCGGCAATGTGGAATACCAAGCCTGAAAATCGGCACCTGCCCGCTTGGTGGGAATATGCCAACATTCGCTTGCTAACGGTCAAGAAGAACTGGTCTCAACCGCAGAAAACAATGATGAGCAGGGCCAGACGCATTCACGGCATCCGCTGGGGAATTGCTCTGTCATTTGTCCTGGTGATTGGCTTTTCGATTCAGCACATGGTTGCCGCCGCTAGACATCGCAACCTGACGGGTCAGATTCAGACAACCATTTCATCGCTCAACACCAGTCGCGGCATCATTCAGCCGCCGCTGAAGAACTTGGACGACTTTCCAAGCGGTATGGTTCGGACGGAGTTGCGCGAGCAGTTCGAGACTGCCGACGAATCCAGACGCCTTGCATTAGCCTATGCGCTCGCGCATTTCGGCGATGTGCGTGTTGAATTCCTCGTGTCACAGGTCAGGTTGGCCTCGCCGGACGAATTTCATAACTATGTCGTGGCTTTGGAAAGATCCTCCACGAAAGCTGTCGCCGCTTTGAGTAACGCCGCCCACACGGCCGAAAGCGAGCAGAACTGGCGACACAAGGCGCGACTGGCAATGCTGACGCTCTACCTCGGGTCACCCTCCCTAGCCCAAGATATGTGCCAGTTGAGACCGGACCCAATCCAGAGGACTCTATTCATTGAAGAGTGCTCGACCTGGCACGGAGATTTGTCGAAGCTCGCTCATCTTGTAGCCAACCTTGAAGACGGCCTGTTACGCTCAGGGACAATCCTTGCAGTGGGAAGCATGCCGGTTATGGATGTGTTGGCTTCAGCGAAACAAGCATGGGAGCCTGTGCTCTCGAATTGGTATACATCAAAATCGGACAGCATTACCCACAGTGCGGCAGGCTGGATACTGCGGCGATGGAAGTTAGGGTTGCCCGAAATCGCTGCATCCAAGCAACCCCTCGAAAACGGTAACTGGCATGTCAACCGTGTAGGCATGACGATGCTGCGGATTCCGGCAGGGAGTTTTGTCCGCCAGGACAGCCTTGCAGGTGACGATGCTATTGACCAGACGGTGACGCTGACTCAGTCCTTTCTATTGTCCGACCGTGAAGTCACGCGGTCGCAATTCCAACCGTTCATGGACGATCCCAATTGTCCCGAAGCGGAGAAGCCAAGAGAATGGAAGGGGGCGAACGTCGAGTACAGCCCCACCGAACAGCATCCGGTTCAGCAAGTCTGCTGGTATGACGCGGTTCTGTTCTGCAACTGGTTGAGCCGCAAGAATAGTCTTCCTGTCTGCTACGAGCGAACAGGAAAGAAAGAGAAGCATAGCGGCCGAGAGTTCGATGCCTGGCGACTACTCCCGGAGGCCGACGGCTATCGTTTGCCAACCGAGGCCGAATGGGAATACGCCTGCCGGGCAGCCAGCGCAACCAAGTTCAGTCACGGAAATGAGGAGGCGCTGTTGGACCGGTACGCGGTTTACAGGGCTAGCCGAGCAGGAGTTTCCGGCAGCAAACTTCCCAACGGGTGGGGACTGTTTGATGTTCACGGTAATGTCTTCGAGTGGTGCCACGACTGGTATGGACCTCCAAGCCGCGAAACCGTCCTTAGTGATCCCTCGGGACCTGCTGAAGGAAAACGCCGCGTGTTGTATGGCGGGTCTTTCAGTTACGGCGCGCAGGATGCGAGGTCTGGCAACCGCGGCGGACTCAACCCAGCCCTCCGTTATTTCAACGGCGGGTTTCGCGTGGCAAGGACTTACCCTTGAAATCTTTTTTCATTGCATCAGGAAACGCGGCTCAAGCGGATCGATCCGCCGCGGGTATTCCACCTGGCCACGCACGGATTCTATCTGTCCGATCAACAGCACGAACGCTCGGGGCGGCCGTTCCTCGATCGCGGAGCGAGTGGTTCGACGACCACTGCCGCCGATCTTGCCCGACTGGGTAACCCAAAACAAATTCTCAATGCGACAAGCGGCGGCCGTGCTTCCACAAAGCCCGTTGGGTGAGGCAATCCACTACACACCGGGCCAATGGGAATCTCCTCAAAGACGGCGACATTCCGCTGGACAACTATCGCACGGAGCACGCCCTCAGGCAGCAAGTGCTCGGTCGCGTCAACTGGCTGTTCGCTGGGAGCGACCACGGCGGCGAAACGGCTGCCGTATTTTTCACGCTGATGACCAGTTGCAAGTGTTTGCGGATCGATCCGTTCGCCTACTTGCGTGATGTGTTCACGTGGTTGCCCGAGGGCACGAGCGACACAGAACTGCGCGAGCTGTTGCCCCGACCGCTGGGATCACGCGGCAGGCCAGCTGGGCGACCGAGCGTCGCCGCCAGCCGCGCATTGCAGAAGGCCAAGGCCAACAAGCCGACGGCCCGATCCTACCCGCCCGCTCGCCGCTCGTCCGTACGATCTGTTTTTTCAGGGAAACTCCTTGACAGATGATATTGTCTTTATTATTTTGTATACCTTATCCAATACAAGGGCCCGTTTGGGCTCATTCGGAGGCTGTCCAATACGAGGGGATCCGTTGTTGGGTGTCGAGGCCCGGATATTTCGAGATCGCTCAGCAGAGGGGGGTCGGCCTAGAAGATCAAAGAAAAGGCGGGATCTGGCACAAACAAATTGATGGGGTCCAGGGGGTGACAAAGAGCACACCCTTGGTCTGCGTGTAGGCAACAAAAATACCGCAGCCATAGCCGCTTCACGACCTTACAACCGCAAAGCAAAATTCCATTTCACGCTGAACCAAGACAAGCGTGTAGCGCAGATTGCAGCCATGGATGGGAGTGGTGGTCCCAGGAGAAAAGTCTGCCGTCAAGCTTGCCTCCTGCGCGATAGCGATGATCAAAACAGCCTCGATGGCTTACGATAGTATGAGGTCTATTGAGGTCCATGGCTTATGTTATGAGGACCATTTTGAGGTACAGGATTTGGAACTCGAACATGCCGAGAATACTGCTCATTGGCGCGACGTTCTTGCTGGCTTTGCCTGTCTGCGCCGCGGCCACGGTCGAGCAGGAGATCGAGTTCTTTGAGCAACACGTGCGGCCCCTGTTGGCCAAGCACTGTTTTGAATGTCATGGATCGAAGAAAGAGTTTTCGGAACTGCGACTCGACTCGCACGCCCGGATGTTGCAAGGTGGCGAAAGCGGACCGGCAATTGTGCCGGGCAAGCCCGAGGAAAGCTTGCTCATCGAAGCGATTCGCCGCGAGTCGTTCGAGATGCCACCCGAGGAAGAGCTTGCCGACGAGCAAATCGAGATTTTGATTCAGTGGATTCGCCGCGGTGCGGTTTGGCCTGAGGAAGTCAATCAAGAAGAACTGGACAAACAGCACAGCATCGACGAGCACTGGGCCTTTCAGGTGATTGCCGATCCGGCGGTTCCTGATGTTAAGCAAGCAGATTGGCCGAAGAACGCGATCGATCACTTTATTCTTGCTCGTCTTGAGGCCGCGGGCTTAAGCCCATCGCTTCAGGCAGAACGCGGCACGCTGCTTCGCCGCATGGCCTGGGATCTTACGGGGTTGCCCGCTTCGGCTGAACAAAGAGAGGCCTTCCTTTCGGCAGAACAAGAACCGAGCCTGGCGGAGTTGGCAGACGAGTTACTCGCTTCGCCCCACTATGGCGAACGTTGGGGCCGTTTCTGGCTCGACCTGGCCCGTTATGCCGACACCAAGGGTTACGTCTTTTTTGAAAAGAAACCGTTTGAATGGGCGCATACTTATCGCGACTATGTGATCGATAGTTTCAATACAGACAAGCCGTTTGACCAATTCGTGCGTGAGCAGCTTGCCGCCGATTTACTGTTGCAGGACGGCGAAGACCGGTCGTCGTTAGCCGCATTGGGTTTCGTGACGATTGGTGCGCGTTTCAAGAACAGCATCCCGGATATTCTCGACGATAGGATCGACGTGGTGATGCGTGGGTTGATGGGACTTACGGTCACTTGTGCTCGCTGCCACGACCATAAATACGATCCCGTGTCGACGGAAGATTACTATTCGCTCTATGGAATTTTTGCCAATTCGCTTGAACCCGTTCATCAGCCGTTTTTGCATGAGGATGATTTTTCTAAGGAAGAGAGAGCGAAAGCCGCGGAGATCAAAAAACTCGCCGAGCAATTCGAAACCTCACGCCGCCAACGTTTTGAGCACATGATCGAAAGCGCTCGTACTCGATTGGCGGAATTGTTGCGAGTTGCACAAGCCGGTCGAGGGGGCCCGGAAACAGCCAAGTTTGATGTCATCGTGGACGGGGACGATCTTTTTCCGCGGATCATTCAGCTCTGGCAGCAATACTTGACCGACACGGAAAACGCTGGAGAACCCGTGTTTCTCGCTTGGCACCAACTGGCCAAGATTCCGCCCCAGCAGTTTCACGAGCAACACTCGGAAGTTCTCCAAACACTGATTCATCAGCAGGAAGCGAATCCGCTGGTCTTGCAGGCTCTACGTGACTCGGAACTGACCTCCTTCGACAGTGTGATTCTTTGTTACGCCAAGCTTCTCGATACCATGGATTCGGAGTGGCAGGACATCCTCGAAGAGGCGGAAGCGGCTCAGGCACTGCTACCGACCCAGTTTCCGCAAGCCGAGAAGGAAGCATTGCGGCAGGTTCTCCACGGTGCCGTTTCGCCACTGAAAGTGCCCTACTCGCAGATTACGAATCTGCATTTGTACCCAGATCGTAAGTCGCAGGAAAAACTCAAATCCCTCTACGACGAGCTTCATAAGGCCAAGATGGCGGCTCCAGCAAAGTTGGCCCAAGCTCTGGTGCTCAACGATGCGACCAACTTCGCAGAAACTCGCGTCTTCAAGCGAGGCAATCCTGCGCGGCCGGCCCAGGTTGTTCCACGCAGATTCTTGCGACACCTTTCTTACGTCACCGACGAAACCTTTGAAGGCGAAAGCGGCCGACGACCGTTGGCCGAGGCGATTGTTGCGCCGGAAAATCCGCTGACAGCGCGGGTGATTGTGAATCGCGTTTGGCAGCATCATTTTGGCCAAGGCCTGGTCGTAACGCCAAGCAACTTTGGTATTCAGGGAGTTCCTCCCTCGCACCCCGAGTTGCTTGACCACTTGGCGACATGGCTGGTCGAGCATGACTGGTCTCTCAAAGCTTTGCATCGCTACATCTTGGATTCAGCAACCTATCAACAACAAAGTAGTTCTCGTCCCGAATGTGAACAGGCCGACCCTGGCAACCGACTGTGTTGGAAAATGAACCGTCGCCGTCAAGATTGGGAGGCGATGCGTGACGCCCTGCTGTGGACCGCAAACCAACTCGACACCACGGTGGGCGGCCCTTCCGTCCAATCAGGAATGGCGATCGACGCAACTCGCCGCACACTTTATTCGTACTTGGATCGCGAAGATTTCCCTGGCGTGTTTCGCATGTTTGATTTTCCCAACCCGGATGTTTCGAGCGGCTCGCGCAACCGAACAACCGTGCCGGGACAGTCGCTGTTCTTGATGAATCATCCGCTGATCTTTGCATGTGCCAAGTCCATCGAGGAGGAAACAGCGACCACAAAGGATCCGAGCAGCCGAGTCCGGGAGTTGTTCGAGAAAGTATTGTATCGACGGCCGACTGACGCCGAACTGGCAGACTCGCTCGAGTTTATCAAGGTCACCCCGACCGTCATGCCGCAAGATCTTTCGTGGAATTACGGTTACGCGGCGATTGACGAGTCTCAGCAGCTCACCGATTTCCACGAGCTTTCGCACTGGACGGGCACACAATGGCAAGGCGGCGGTGCTTGGCCTGATGCATCACTGGGCTGGGTTGCACTGAATGCCAACGGAGGTCATCCGGGCAACGACATGCAGCATGTCGCGGTTGCCCGTTGGACCGCTCCAGCGGCGATGACAGTCTCGTGCCGTGGGGTGTTAGAACATGATCGCCCCCAAGGCAACGGCATCACAGGACGGATCATGCTCAACGGCCGTCGAATCGCTGGGCCTTGGCAAGTGCATCAGAGGCAGGTGGAAACGACTCTCGAAAACATCTCGTGCCAGGAAGGCGACACGATCGATTTTGTCGTCGATATCAACGGCGATTTGGGCTACGACTCGTATACTTGGATTCCCAACATCGAGCTATTGTCGTCTCCTGCCGGCGAGATGAAGACCGCTTGGGATTATCACCAAGACTTCCGCGGTCAGGTGGTGGTGTTGCTCACATCCTGGCAGAGACTGGCCCAAGTGTTGCTGTTGACCAATGAATTTCAATTTATCGATTAACAAGCGTGTTGCCATGAGCGAACCGATTCTATCTCGCCGAGACTTGCTCGCCCGCACTGGCATGGGCATGGGGATGCTTGCGCTGAATCAGTTGACGGGCGAACGTTCTCGGGCTGCAACCCCCTTTGGCACCGACAAACCGGCCCCTCATTTTCAGCCTCAGGCCAAGCAGGTTGTCCATCTGTTTATGAATGGTGGTCCTTCGCAAGTCGATACCTTCGACCCTAAACCGTTGCTGGAGAAATACCACGGCAAACCGATTCCCTCGTCATTGCCTACCGAGCGCAAGACGGGTGGCGCACTAGCTTCGCCTTTCAAATTTAAGAAACATGGCCAGAGCGGCATCGAAGTCAGCGAACTTTACGAGCAAACGGCCCAACATATCGACGATATCTGCGTCATTCGTTCGATGCACGCCGACATTCCCAACCACGAGCCTTCGCTGTTGCTGATGAACTGTGGCGACAACATTATGCCTCGGCCGAGCATGGGATCCTGGGTCACCTATGGGCTGGGAACTGAAAACGAAAACTTGCCCGGCTTCATGGTACTTTGCCCCGGCGGGTATCCGATTCTAGGACCAAAGAACTGGCGCTCTGCCTTTTTGCCGGGGGCGTATCAGGGAACCTACATCGACTCAAAGCATACTGAAATCTCGAAGCTGATCGCGGACATCGAAAATCCTCATCCGGCCGACGAACAGCGTAAGCAGCTTGACCTGCTACAAACATTCAACGCCAACCATCTCGCTAGTCGCGGGCACGATTCGCAATTGGAATCGCGAATCGAGTCGTTTGAACTCGCCTATCGGATGCAGTTCGAGGCGACCGACGCGTTTGATCTTTCAAAAGAACCCAAGCACATATTGAAACTTTACGGCGACGGATTGCAGGGGCGTCAACTGCTGCTCACCCGGCGACTTTTGGAAAGGGGCGTGCGATTTCTCCAAGTTTGGCATGGCCTGGGCCAGGAGTGGGACCACCATGCGAATATCGAATCGGGCTTGCGCAAGCTTTGTGGGCAATGGGATCGACCGTTGGCCGGATTTCTCACCGATCTCAAACAACGAGGCCTGTTGGACGAGACCTTGGTTCTTTGGGGAGGCGAATTTGGACGTACACCGGTTGCCGAGATGCCTTCGCTTAGTGGTCGCGACCATAACCATTACGGTTTTACGGTCTGGATGGCAGGCGGCGGTGTTCGCGGTGGGCATGTGCATGGCGCGACCGACGAGCTTGGTTTCAAGGCAGTCGAAAATCGTGTGCATGTCCACGACTTACATGCCACGATGCTGCATCTGCTTGGGCTCAACCACGAGCAACTCACTTACCGCTACGCCGGCCGCGACTTCCGCTTGACCGACGTCCATGGTAACGTGATTCACGATCTGATCGCATGATGCTTTCTCCTTTCCGGAAATTGGCGAGTCGCTTGGAGCGATCTGGTGCTTCGGCACCATTTGATTATTCGGTTGCGATCTTGGATCCCACTGAAAAACAAGCACGACACCGTAAACTGATTCCTGGACCCCCATGAAAATTGATCAGATTGTTTGTCAGGTTCTCCGTTCGCACTCCGTCACGAACAAGACGGCTAGCTGCCAAGATTCGGTTTTAGTGCGTGTGAAAACCGATAACGGATTAGAAGGAATTGGCGAAGCCGATTCGTCGCCTGAAGTGGTGAAGGCGATCATTGATGCTCCCTACTCACACAATGTTGCCTGCGGGTTGCGTGAACTGCTGATCGGCGAAAATCCGCTAGAAACAGAACGCCTCTGGCAGAAGATGTATCGGCAGACGATGTACTTCGGCCGAACCGGCGTGACGATGACCGCGATGAGCGCCATCGACATGGCCCTATGGGATGTCAAAGGAAAGCACTATGGCGAACCGATCCATCGTCTGCTCGGTGGAAAGCAACACGACAAATTTCGAGCTTATGCGTCGATTCTATTTGGTCACAATGGGAATGAGACCTGTGAGATCGGGCAGCGTTGGGTGGGCAATGGCTACACGGCCGTCAAATTTGGTTGGGAGCCGATGGGGGAATCGGAGAAGCTCGACCTCGAACTGGTAGCCGGTGCCCGCGAAGGCTTGGGCGATGCCATGCTGCTGATCGATGCTGGTTGTGTCTGGGATGCGCGTACGGCGTTACAGCGAGCGCATGCGTTTTCTCAGTACCATATCGAGTGGCTTGAAGAGCCGTTGCACCCCAATGATGTTGAGGGCTACGCCTGGCTTCGAGACCGCTCGCCGGTTCCGATCGCGGCTGGCGAAGGGGAGTGTGGCCGCGAGTCGTTTCGGCCGTTGATCGAAAAACGGGCTCTCGACATTTACCAAGTCGACTTGGCACGCAACGGATTTACCGATGCGGCCTATCTCAAACAGCGGATTCAGGAAATCGGTGCTCGGCCTTGCAATCATTGCTACACGAGCCCAATTACCGAAGCTGCGAGCTTGCACTGGCTGAGCACATGTCGTGATGCGTTCTTGTTTGAAGACTGTGTTGAAGACGAACCGATTCGCAACGAGTTGACGATCGAAAAAATTCAAGCTGAAAATGGCTGGATTACGGTGCCTGATCGACCCGGCTTAGGGGTGACGCTCAATGAAGAGTTTGTGGCGGCCCATGTCGTGGCTGAGTCGAAGTAGAGGAAGAGCAGCGAGTAAGATCCTTTTTCTCTAGCCTGACCAACGACAAACAACGAAGGACTTTCGAGCACCATGACCGCATCACCGATTCATTCGAGTATCGATTACGAAAAGCAGGGGCAGCAGTGGGGAACACTTTCGGTTCCCTACTCCTACAATCTGAGCGGCTGGTCTCAGTTACAAATTCCTATTGCTCAGATCGCCCATGGCGAGGGACCGACTGTTTTGCTAATGGCTGGCAACCATGGAGATGAGTATCCTGGGCAGATCGCGATTATGCGGCTGATGCGAGAGTTGAAGCTGGAGGAGATTTCAGGACGAGTGATCTTGGTGCCTGTGATCAACATGCCCGCCTCGAAGGCGTCGACACGGCTTTCGCCCGTGGATGGAAAAAATCTGAATCGCTGTTTCCCCGGCAATCCAGGCGGGTCGCTTACCGAGGTAATCGCCCACTATCTGACGACGGTGCTGTTTCCGCAGGTCGATGTCGTGATCGATTTACACACGGGAGGGCGCGGGGTTTATTTTTACCCTTGCGCGCATATGCATTTGGTCGACGATCTCCAGCAGCGGCAGAAAATGGCCCGCGCCACGATGGCTTACAACACGAACTTCGCCTTCTTATACGCCGACATCGCAGGGACCGGCTTGCTTCCGGTCGAAGCAGAGAATCAGGGAAAGATTGTTGTCACGACCGAAATGGGTGGCGGGGAAGTTACAACTTGTCCGGTACATCGACTGTCGCAGGACGGCTTGCGAAACGTGCTGGTGCATCTCGGGCTGCTTGCTGGTGAAGAACAATCGCGAGAAAGCTTGGGGCTCCCGCCACTTCGTTGGGTGCAGGCACTCGATCGCGAAGACTATCTCTTCTCGCCCGAGTCGGGATTGTATGAAAGCCTGGTGGATGTGGGGAAGGATGTCGAGGCAGGGCAGCCACTCGGAGCGATTCATTTTCCTGAACGTCCAGATCGGGAACCAACCATTGTCGAGGCTCGCTCGCAGGGAGTACTGATCGCCCATCGGGGCCCCACGTTGACCCAACAAGGCGATATTTTGGTTTGCCTGGCACACGATGTTCCACAGGAAGTTGTCGATACTTTTTGATATTGGCCTATGATGACGCTCGTTGATTGGATGATCGTGCTGTGCCTCAATGGCGCGATCATCGGCTACGGCTTCTATCTTTCGCGGGGTACGAAATCCAGTAGCGATTGGTTCCTGGGCGGACGTTCGCTTCCCTGGTGGGGGTTGGGGCTGTCGATGTTTGCCACGAGTGTGGACAACGCCGATCTCGTTTCGATTACCGGCCATGTCTACAACAACGGCATGCACATTCTGACCGTCTTCACGTTGGCTGCTGTGCTCGGATGTTGCCTGGCCGCTTTTGCTATCGTGCCGGTAATGTACAAGGCGGGTTTCTATACCAACGCCGAATTTCTGGAAGTTCGATTCAGCAGCAGCCTGAGGCTGTTTAGTGCGCTGATTCAGATTCAATATCGAACAGCAGTTCTAGGTTTGATGGTCTGGTCGATCTATCTGATGCTAGAGAGGGTGGTCGGCCTCGCGCCGTGGCAGGCATGGAGCATGATCGTTCTGCTGGTTGTCCTCACGGCTGCCTATACGGTTTGGGGAGGGCTCGCGTCGGTCGTTTGGACCGATGCGTTGCAAAGCTTTGTTATTATGGCGGGGGCAATTTGTATTTTCGCCGCCGTTTGGAACGGCGTGGGCGGTTGGTCTGGGATGCAGAAGCAACTGGCAGAATCGCCTGACCTTGTTTGGGACACGGAGAAAGGCTGGATCCGTTCGACGGATAGCGCCTCGCCTGCCGAGAAAGATGCTCTTACTCAACCGCTCTCCCACTGGGTTCACATTGGTCGGTTCGACAATCCGAAAGACAGAACTCCTCCTTGGGTACTGCTGGTCAGTTGGATCATTGTTGGCTTGGGCTACTACACGGTGAACCACACTCAAACGATGCGACTGATGGGGGCCCGCTCGCTATGGGATATGAAGATCGCGGCGCTCTTTGGCGGCGCGCTGGGAGTTCCTCTGATGTTCATGGTCGTCTTGATGGGGGTATTCGGCCGCATCCTTTATCCCGAACTTACTGCCGATGGTGGCAAGGCAGATCGTCTCTTTCCATTGTTGGCACAGCAATTTCTAACGACCGGATTCAAGGGAGTCGTCGTCGCCGGCATTGTTTCAGCGACGATCAGCACTTTTGATTCGATGGGATCGGCGTTGTCGGCGCTGTTCACGCGAGATATTTACGCCCGCTGGATCTGCAAGAATCGGTCGGACGAACATTATCTGAAAGTCGGTCGCTGGGCGACGATCGGTATCTTGCTGATGGGTTTTCTGTATCTTCCGTTTATCATCAGCCAGCGAAACATGGTCGACTCGACGCTGTCGATGATATCGATCTTTGTAACGCCGCTGCTTACGATTTATCTACTAGGGGCCCTAACCCGCGTGCATCAGAAAAGTGGCTTGGTCGGTTTGTTGGCCGGCGGGAGCTTTGGAGTGTTGTGTTTTCTGTATCGCGAAAACCTTTTTGCCGATCTGCTGCCACTCGATTTGCCTTACTATGTCTACGGTCGGTGGTATGTCTATAGTTGGTCGGTGTTGGTAACCGCCTCAAGCATGTTTCTTGCAACCGTCTATTGGGGACGTGCGCCCCAACATCTCGTGCTGCAGCCTGCCTTTTCCGCGACTGAGAAAACGGGAGAAGCCACTTGGCTCACCCGTAGCAGCGGAGAGCTGCCGGCAATCAAGGAACATCCCTTCAAGGACAAGATTCCCGTTTACCTCCAGCCGCGATGGTTTGCGTTGCTGTTAATTCTCTTCAATCTCTGGCTGGTGCTGGTCTGCTTCTGGTAGTCTTGTGAGATAGCCTCCAAAAATCCTGCAAATTGCTTGTTTTCAGACCTCCACTGGGGTCGATCTCCAAGGTTGCAAAAAGCCCAGGAACCGGGAAAACCGCAACCGTTCACAGGGCGGTGTGCTGATTTTCGGGTTGGCTTGAGCGAGATAC